>CARPYP010000001.1:0-127863 GCA_949045875.1 uncultured Clostridia bacterium
TTGGGTATCTTACTTTTTTATTTTTTTATTTTCCCCGAATATATTTTACACTAACTACTCCAATTTCATTTATATCTTCATCATATCTACAATTGTATTTATTTTCTTTATTACAATTTGTTAGTCCATGTCTAATAACATATAATTTCATATTTAATTCTTCTCAATCAATTCTTTTAATTTATCTGGAAAATTTACAGTCATTCCTTCAATGTTTAAATTATACACTTTTTTCATTATTTCTTCATTAGAAATCCCCCATAGTCTAACCCCCAATCTCTTATTATTAGCAATTTCTATATCATCTTCAGATACTAAATCTGCTTTAGGACAAATTTGGTTTCCTTTAATTTTTAGTAATTTTTCTATATTATATTTATTTATTCTATCTTTAATAAGCCATGACAATTTTATATTTGAATCTATTTTTCTCACATTTTCAAGTGCATTATATATAAATGAACTTATATAAATATTGTTATGTACTTTATATTTATTTATAATTTCTAGTGTTTCTTTCTCTATTCCTAAAACTTTCAATTCTATTGCAAATGTTAAATCTTTGTTTAAAAAATCACTAGCAAAATCTTCAAATAACACTATTTTCTCATTTTTATATTTACTATCAAACCAACTTCCAAAATCTAATTCTAATAATTCTTGATAATTATAATCTGATATTCTTCCGCTTCCATTAGATTTGTTATCTATTATATCATCGTGAAATATAACTATCTTTCCATCTTTTGTTCTTTGTAAATCTAATTCAATTCCATTGCTCCCTAACTCTAATGCTTTTTCAAATGCTATTCTTGTATTTTCTGGTGCATACGCAGATGCTCCTCTATGTGCATATACTATAAAATTATTATTTCCCAATATTTTACAATTCTTAATTCCTATTTCTTGTACTTTTATATATATATCATACCAACTAAAACATCTATAAATGTTCTTTCCATTACACTCTTGATTATATCTAGCATCAAAGCAAATTACTGGAATCTTTTCTGATATTGTATTAATGTTATCTACTTTATCTTCTATCATTAAATCAATACTATTCTCTAAACATATATCTAGCTTATCTTCTGGACTAAATATTATTTTATCATAATAGATGTTATATTCTTTTAACCAATTAATAACTATTTTTCTCATTTTATCGCCGTTTTCATCATCTTTATCAGTTAAAAATCTTGCTTTTATTATATATATTTCATTTCCATCTTCTTTTAACTTACTTGCTATATTCTTTTAATTTTTCATCTCTTTGTTTTCCTATATCCATATTATCAATGTTTCCATTTCCTATTGCCCTTATTAGTTCTATATCTATTTCATTCCATATTCCTATTGAATCAATCAGTGTTCCATCCATATCAAATATAATTACTTTTTTATCTTTTAACATATTGAGTTACCCCTTTTTTCTAATTACTATTAATTTAGTAGTCGTACTCATAGAAGAATTAAGACACATATTAATATTGCAAAGAAATTCTTTACAAACTGTTTTCTCTCTAATTTGTCTTATATTCTTAACTGTACATTTATAATTTTAACTTATATTTTAATAAAATGGAATATAAACTATTATAAATTTTTTAATCAGTATACAAAAATTACACATTTTTATTTGAAAATATCTGCAATTTCACATTCTAATGCATCTGCTATTTTTTTCATTGTTATAAGCGAAGGATTTGCTTTAATCCCTCTTTCTAAAAGCGATAAATATCCACTAGTCCCTGAGTAACAATAATTCATTATTGTCATTTATAATCCAAACATGTGCTGTTCTATGAAAATTACCATCTTCATGTGCTTTTGTTTTTTCTTTTATTTCTCCAATAGGATTATTATTTTCATCAAATATATCTATTCCATTGTTCCTCTCCCACATTAAAAAAATATATTATCTTCTAAATCATCTGGATGTTCTAATTCTGTTTGTAAATCTTCCCAAAGAAATAAATGATAAAAGTATTCTACATTTAACTCTTTACATTTTTCTTTGCTAAATTCATTATCTCCATTATAATAAAATGCTACATCTTCATATTCTACAATATCTTTAAAATCTCTACTACCATATTCCTTTGTTAAGCAAACATATGATATTTTGGCATTTTTATATCTCTTTTTTATTTCATTTATACATATCTCTACACTTGTTCCCGTACTGTGCATTGCTTCAACTACTAAAAATACTGGTTCTTTTTTATTTATTTCTATTGAATCAAATGGATTAAAAATCATTTCAATTTTGTTCTGTCCATTTTTATAAGCTATATGTTTAACTTGCATAGGCAAGAATTTAACAATGTTTAGTTTATTAGAAATATATGTCGCTGGTACTGCACCACTTCTTAAAACAGGACATATATAATCTATCTTTATTTTATTATCTTGAATATATTTTCTTAAATGGTCACATAATTTGTCTATATGTTGTAAAAATTCATTATGTTTCATTCTTTTATAGTTTTTCTGCATTTTACACTCTCCTTGTAAATCTATATAATCCTTTATGTCTAATTTATATCACAAATTAACAATTTTTCATAGTGTTTTGCTAATATTTACAAAACATATTTATCCTTACATTTGCTTAATCGCCACAAAATCTCCAATAGAAATAATGTCAAGAGTGAGTAATAACGAGTTCATTTTACTCTTGATATTATTTTTATTGGAGATTAAAATTGAGTTCCAAATGTTATAGCACGAATTTTCTTGAATTTTCGTGCTATAAAAATTTATATCATGGATTTTTCTAATTTTTCGTGATATAAAAAAATAGACATCAGCACATATCACTGACACCTATTTTTATAAATATTCTCTATAACTCATTTCAATAAATTTCTTCTAATACTTGAAATACTTAGCTTTTCCTTATATCTACTAATCAACACAACCTATACCTGTTATGCTTACCGTAGATACAACCTTAGTTTTCTCTGTATTTCAAACACTTTGCTCAATTTTCTAAAAATTCAGTTCTGTGTTTCCACTTACCACTAAGCGACTACTTTCACTTTCACAACCAAATTTTGATGTTTTTCTTTTCCAAATCTGCCTTTCTCCTCAAAACTTATAATCTCCGAAACTATATCAAAATCAAGTATTACATGGCTTGTTTTAGTTGTAGCACTGCTCCTTGTAAATATCTATTATAAATATACTTGACTATCTTCTATATCATCTATAGACTCACTATGTCTTATTAAATAAATCTTCATAATTTGTCCAGCCTTTCTTACTCCTCCATATATTATGTATCTTTTTTATATCATAATTTGCCCTATTTTCAAAGTCTTTTAATAATATTTTTATACTGTCCCATATATCCATTTATCCTTTTTTAATACAACACACATTATTTTTTACCCTTTTTACTTTTCCTGTGTTATACCCTTATACTCCACACACCCTAAATCTTAGTTTTACTTTATTTTTCAAGCTTTATAATAGTGTCAAAATGTCCAGTTGAGTTGTTGAAAAATAACCTCAAATGGACATTTTGACATATCCATTTAAACCTCATTTTGTGTCCAGTTGAGCATTTTTTGTTTAGTAATTTTTATATTTTGTGATGTAAAAATTGGTTCTTATTTTTGATATTATATTTTGCTATATCTCTTTTTTTATAATACTTTTTTAGCAGGATATATTTCAAATAATCCCAATTTATCAAATGAAATTGTAAATGGTTCAAAGTTCTCCATTATTATATTTTTCATTTCTATTATCTTATTATAATCTTTATCAATATGAATACTAATATGTGGAGTGTATGTACTAGGATTAAATTTTTCATTCTTTGTCATGTTATATAATTCTGCTTGGATTTCCTTTAAATCATTACTTGGCTTAAATGAGAAATACATATTATAACTATTTTCATTTCCTTCTTTTATTTTTATATCTTCTACTAATACATCTATTTTTCTTATATTAATTGCATTAAAACATTTTATTGCTTCTTCTTTATTATTTTCATCCCAATATGATAATGTAAAATGATATGGTAAAGTATCCTCTTCTTTTCTATTATTTAGTGTATAAGGGGCTTTTAAATATGGTACTTTGCATAAATTATAATTCTCTAATTTTGATAAAATCTTTCTAATTTTGCTTAAACTCTCCTCATTAAATAATGTAATACATGTAATTCTCTTTTTCATTATCTATTCCCCTTATTCAATTTCAATAGTTTCATCATTTTCTAGTATTTCATAATCAACCTCATACTTTTCAAACATTTCTTTTATATAATCAAAGTCTGGTGGAAATGCTGGATTGTCCATATGTATTGGAATTGTTAATACTGCTTTTTATAAAAATTAATGGCTCTCCATCATTTAGTAGTGGAGAACCCTACTTTCAACCCAACCATTTATATACCGCATATTGGTCAGCGGAAAACTTTCAACCCTACCATTTATATACCACATATCGGTCAGTGGTAAACTTTCTATTTTAAGATTAATAGTTAACTATTAATCTTATTTTTATTATATGCATTTTTCAAAATAAAATTTACTTTATCTTGATTTCTAAATATATTGTATCATATATGTTTAGAAATATCAAGGAATTTATCAAATATTTTATCTTATTGTCAGTAATCTTTCACTTATTTTCCACAACATCTTTTATACTTTTTTCCACTTCCACATGGACACAAATTATTTCTTCCAATTTTATTAATTTTATTTTGCTCTATAAATTTCTTTATTCTCATATCCTTCTTTATAATTGCTATCTCTTCTACTTGTTTTTCCATTTCACTTGGAATATCATCAATTTCCAAAAATTCAAATTTCATTTCATTTAATTTTATATCCTCATCATAATACAAATGTAATTCGACTATATGTTTTATTGATGCACACTTCATATTTGCAAAAGTATTTTTTCTATAATCAACTTCACTATCTTCTATTGTCCTATCAGTATGGCAATATGTTAAAATACTTACTTCTCCATTCATTAAAAATGCTACTATCTTTTCCTGTAGCTTTTGTTGTTCTATCGCCTTGTTTATCATATCATTAAATTGTTTTTTTGAATCTGTATCTAAATCTAACAAAAAATTCGATAGTTGAATTCCTCTATGTAATTCATTATCTTCTATAAACTGTATAATCTTCTCTATATGCAATGGTAATTTTTTTTCTGCCTTCGCCTCTAATTCATTAAAATTTTCCAATGTTACGCATATTTTTATTATATTGTCATAATCTTGTTTCTTTAAAACTTTCTTTACTTTTTTGTTTTTTCTATTGGAATCATATATTTTACATTCTTGATTGTTTTCAAGATATTCAATAAACCTTTGTGATTGATTATCTGCTTTCTCTATAAGTTCTTTTAAAGAGTTTATATGTGAATTGATATCTATTAATGCTGATTCTGGAGTATAGTTTCCTGATTTAACTTCTATTACAATTAAATTATCATCATATATAACTAATAAATCATTTTCAGCCATTTGCTTTTTTGAATTTTTGCTTTGATAATAATTAGATTTATATATTTCAGCTTTTGGTATTATTTTTGCAAATAATCTTCCAACAACTTTTTCTGCTGTATCCCCTTGAATTTTACTCCATTTTTGATTATTTTCTTCATTTCTCTTTATTATATCTTTTTGCAAAATTCTATACATATTATCAAATAATTGATATTTTCCTAAACAATAATACATATCATTGATTCTTATAAATGGCTTCTTATCAATTGGTAATTTATTTATTAGCCAACCTGAATATTCTTTACTCTCATCAATGAATTCATCACATTCACCTATTGAATATGAAAACTTACTAACAAAGTCAATTGACCATTCTGTAATTTTTATTATATCTCGTGTTCCTAACTCCATAAGATCTTCTATTGCACTTTGACATTCAGTTTCTTCTTTTTTGTTTGCCTGTCCATTTAGTAATCTTTCACTAAGTATAGAATTGGTGAATATATCATCAATTTTTTGTCTTGCTTCATGAAAACCATAAGTAAAAGCATGTTGAAGTTTTTCCATTCCACTTAAGAATTCTTCGACTGAAATACAATATTCCTTCTCAAATAATTCCTTTTGTGGATATATAAAGTCTTTTAAATGTTCTATTTCATATATAGCATATCTCTTTCCTTTGCAAATATTAGATAAGTATGAATCTAATATAAATCTTTCCGTACCAATATCCCATCCCTTGTCGTCTTGTCTTTTATTGTAAAAATATGATAATAAAAACTCAAATGTTAAATTGTATAAATCCTTAACCATAGAATATATCTTCCAAATAATTCTTCTGCCATTTCTTCTTTTTCATTTATTTGAATACAAACTGCTATACTTTGAATATATTCCATTGTTCTTGTAGCGAATATAGCATCTTCACTAAGTTCACTTTCTGAATCTACATTTAAATTTGTAAATACTTCATAACTATGAGCCATTCTTAATAACGAATATATATCACAATTTGAGATTATGTTTTGTAGTTCTATTATTATATTTTGTATTTCTTTTCTTATTTTTTCTTGGCTATTTGCGTATAATCTTATATACTTTTCATACTGTTCAGGACTCATAGTATTTCTAGTTTCAACTATATTTTCATATCTTATAACTTCAAACAATCCATTACTATAATATTCATCTGGATATACTTTTTTCTTACTTTTTTTCATTTATACTCCTATCGTTTTATAAAATATCCATTATTTTGCACGAACATTTGTATTGTATCATGTTTCTTAATAACATTCAATGTTTTTAGCAAAATTTGTAAAATTTTATTGATAATACATATAAATTATATTATAATAGTTTTACATTTAATGTTGCACACTTATACAGTGTGGATTTGGTTTCATCTTTTATTAAGATGCTTTAAAAGCCTTCTATCAAAAGAAGGCTTTACTATATTAAACTATAAATAACTTACTATATCTTCAAATGTATCATATCCACTTTCACTATTGATATGTCCTGCATTTGGTATTAAGATTTGTTTTGTAGCAATTTTATCTGCAAATTCTTTTTCTACTTCATATTTTACATATGGGTCATTGTCTGAATAAAAACATATTATTTCATTTGCATATTGTTTTACATCTTCTAAGTTATTAAAATACATTGTTCTATTTACTGTATCGTATTCTTCATTTATTCCTAAATAGTTGTTAAATCCACATACAAATATTAATTTTTTAACTTTTAATTTATTCTCTACTAAAAATTTGCAAACAAATACTGGTGCAATACTATGTGCTATTATTGTTGTATTTTCATTAATTATTCCTAAATCTAAATAGTATTTTAACAATTTACTCCAATTTGCATAATTTTGATAACCAACTCCTATTGGAAATTGTGGCACATATACTTGTTTTCCATCTGATGATATAAAATCTTGTAACCAACTAAAACAATTTCCAAATGGACTCTCAAAACTTCCATGTATTATAAAATAATTTTCCATTTCACATTCCTCCTATAATTCTAAAATCATATCATCTTTTGCTGATATAACTTCAATATCATATTTTTTGCTTAAATTTTTAGCAATTATATCTGGATTACTCTCTAATATATTGCAATTAAAATGAGTTAAGATTATTTTTTTAGGTCTTATAGTTTTTATAAATTCTTCTACATTAGATATATCTAAATGTTTTGGCTTAGGTTTATCTTGTATATAATATGGAACATTCATTATTAGTATTTTACAACCTTTATATGATTTTAAAAGTTCTGAAAAATATGCTGTATCTGTTACCAATCCTATAATATGATTTCTAGTTTTTATCTTGAATCCATAATTTTCTACACCATGTCTATGCTCTATTGATGACGTAATTTCTATGTTTTTTATTTTATAATTTGTATTAGGTTTTATAATATTTACATACTTCGGAAAATCCTTTACATATGGATATAACACTCTTTCTTCTATTGCTTGATTAGGTAATAATAAAGTCCCTTGTTTTTCTTCTCCACCATTTGTCATTAACTCTACAAATATATTCAAATCGTTAGAATGGTCTATATGTATATGTGATAAAATTATTCCATCAATTTTGTCCTCATATGTATTTATATATTTATAAAAAGTATTTACTCCTGGATCTATTATTATATTAGTATCATCAATGCTAAAGTATAATCCTCCTGCTTGTCTTATTTTCTTAAAAAATATATCTTTATTTCCTGTTGTTCCAAAAAAATGAATAAAATCTTTTTCCATAATATTTTCTCCTATTTCATACTTTACTTTTCTATGCTTTTAATTTACTTTAAAATTCCCTTTTCATATAAATCCTTAAATATGAGTTTATCTACTGGAGAAATTATATTAACCATCTTATTTCTTGAATTTCTGAACTTGGCTTGATTTTTCCTATAAATTCTGCTATATAACAAGTCATTTTCACTATTATTCCTTCTGCTTTTCCATGTGCTTGTGCTTTAAATGTTCCATAATATTTTATAGTATCTTCTTTAACATCAATAGTTAATTCTTCTTTGCATTCTCTTATTAATGTTTGTTCATCTGTTTCATTTAGTTCTCTTTTTCCTCCTGGCAAATAATATGTATCTTTCCCTTTTGATAAGGTACTTAATATTTGTCCATCTTTTATATATAGTAATGCAATTTTATCAATTTCTTTCATCAGTTATCCTCCAATTCGTTTTTAATATAATTTAACATTTCGTTATAATCTCTAAATTCATATTGTGATAGTTTATTAATTTCTTCTCTATTGCAGTCTGAATATTTATCATATATTACAGCTACTTCTATATCTGCATTATTTGCTGCTTCCACTCCTATAAGTGAATCTTCTATTATTAAACATTCTTCTTTATCTACATTTAATTCTTTTAATATCTTATAATGTATTTCTGGATTTGGTTTTAATTCTTTAACTGCACCCTTTGAATATACTAATGAAAATATATCTTCAATATTTGCTTTGTTTATTATATTTTGATTATCTTTCTTATAGTTTTCTATTGTATGGTCATTTGTTGTACTTGCAATAACTAATATAAATCCTTTTTCTTTTAAACATTTTAATACTCTTTCGGCATTTGGTTTATAATCAATTATTGTTCTTAAGTAATTATCTGCTATTTCGTATCTTAATTTTTTTATTTCTTCTTTAGACGTTTTGGAATTATATTTTTCTTTTAGAAAACCACAATACTCTAAATAAGCATCTTCACACTTACTATATTCTTTTAATTTTTCATCTCTTTGTTTTCCAATATCTACATTACCAATACTACTATTACTTATTGTTTTTATTAGTTCTTTATCTATTTCATTCCATATTCCTATAGAATCAATTAATGTTCCATCCATATCAAATATAATTACTTTTTTACCTTTTACCATATCAATATTCTCCTATAAACTATTAATTTATATGTATTCCATAACCTCTCTAAATTCTTTATATCCATATTTTTCATTAAAATGTCCTGCATTGTTTATTAAAACCTTTTTACCTTTAACAGTTTCTGCAAAAAGTTCTGCTTTATCCATTGGAACATATGGATCATTATCAGAATAAAAGCATATTACTTCATTACATAGTTCACATGTTTTCTTTAATTCTTTATCCTCCATATAAAATGAATCATATAAGCTGTTATCTTCATCAAACTGTATATTATTAAATCCAGCTACTGTAATTAACTTTTTTATTTTTATTCTATGTTCTATTAAAAACCTTGCAATAAAAGTTCCACCTAAACTATGTGTAATAAAAGTTGTTTCTTCTGTAATATATCCAATTTTAACATAAGCCATTAATATTGTACTCCAGGTCTTATAATCTTGTTTATATGGAGTTGTGAAACTTGGTACTATACAATTTAATTTTCTTTTACTTAATTGAGACTTTAGTGATGGAATCCAATTTTTATATGGATTACCATAAGAGCCATGAATAATAAAATAATTTTGTTCCATACTCCACCTCTATATAAATTTATATCCATTTTGCTCTAAAACTTTAGTTGTTTTTTCTAATTTATCATCTTTTACCAATATATAATCTGTGTTATATGTAGAAATTGCATATATACTGATTTCAGCTTGTGCAAGTATTGTGCTTATTTTTGATAATATTCCTATTAATGAAAAATCTAATGTTCCTACAATTTTTATTGCCTTCCAGTTATATTCAACAACATTGCTTAAAATATTTACATCTTCATCTACTACTATAGATAATTCTTCATCTGTCTTTGTAATTGAATAAAATTCTTGTTTATATACTATTTCTGGTACAGTTTCGTTTGGTTTTAATTTAATTACTTTTAATTTATTGTCTAATATCTTTAATTCCATAGTTAATGTTTCCTTTCTATTTAATGATTCCTCCTGAACAATGTAACTCATATATTAAATTATCTTCTTTATATATTTGTTCAATCCCATCAAAATTTTCTATTGTCCCTGTTACTTTAAATGTATAAGTATATCCGTTATTTATAAATTTACTTGAACCTCTAACTGGGATAACATCTTTGTCTTCTCCAACTTTCATTAGAGCTGGCCTTAAAGCCATATCCATTGCTTCTTCTCCTACTGTATCATCAATTGTTACTCCATAATAATTCATGCCCCATATTGGTTTATTACTATCACAATATACCACTTCTTCTCCCATAAATTTAGTCCCACCAAAGTAAGTGTCATGATAAGTATACTTTTTATTATTAGCTATTTCTTCATATTGATAGTCTGATGATCCAATTCTACTAGGTTTTACTTTTTCTATTGTGCTATTAGCATAAGTTGATTTCTTCGCTCTTATTAAAAAATTCCTAAAAGTATCATCAATAACACTTTCTGCATAATAGGTTTCTGCATAAAAACTATTATTTCTTAACATGTTTTCTATAGATTCAAATTCATAATTAGCAAATTCGCAACATAACTTTAAAATTTCTTTTTCATTGTTTTTATTTAAAATATATCTTTTTATTTCTCCATTATTAAATTTAAAAATAAATATCTTATCTTTTCCTAAATATTCATTCCAAAACCCACTTTCAAGTGTTTCACATATATATTTTTCAAACAATTCAATCTTATCTTCATCAAAAATAACTCCATAATTATTTCCAAATGACTTAATTTCAAAATTATTTTGTTTTAATTTTTCAATATTATTAATTCCCATTAAATAACTATAATTCATATTATTTTTCCTCCATCTATATTAGCTAATAATCCTACTTTTAAAAAATCTCTCTTGAAACTCTGTTAAAGCTCTAATCTCATCATTAGTATATTTTTTGTCCTCTGGCACTAAAACTAATTTATCATCATTATCATTTAATCTATGTATTATCGCTATACATTTTCCTGTAAAACTTTCTATTGGTTCAAAAACTCCTAATATATAACAATCTAGTTCTTCTCCATCTCCACTTATTGTATTTGGTATATATCCATAATTAATCGGATATACAAATCCATGTTTTGGATGTTTAGAACCCATTTTTCTATCTATTTTTGCTGTAATTGTTTTCCCTATGTATGATTTTGTATTAATATTATTTATATCTTTTAAATATAAAGTATATTCACTTAGATCAAACTCATCTCCATACCCTTTATCTATTGCATTCGTAAATCCTAGTTTAAAATATATGTGTTTTGCTATTTCATTATCATCTTCTACACCTATTGTAAATTCTGTATACCCTATATTAGTTAAATAATCTATGCAATAATTTATTAACTTTTGTCCTAAACCTCGTCCTTGATATTTTTTATCTACTCTAAATGCTTCTAAATATACTCTTTTATTTGATATTGTTTCTGTTTCTAATTGATGGCTTTTATAATTGACAGTTAATTCTCCAATAATATCTTTGTTATCTTCAATCATAAATACATCTATTTCTTGTTTCTCAAATTGCTGTAATCTCTTCTTTTTATACTTAATCCACATTTCTTCATTATCTGGAAACAACTTTTTTAATTTTTCAAATTCTTCTATTTTTATTTTTTTAAATTCCATTATTTCTCCAATCTTCACTATATCTAGTAATTCACTTTATTTATATCACAAATTTCCATATTTTCATAGTGTTTTTCCAATATTTACAAAACATATGCTTAATCGCCACAAAATCTCCAATAGAAATAATGTCAAGAGCGAGTGATAGCGAGTTTATTTACTCTTGATATTATTTTTATTGGAGATTAAAATTGCTTTGCAAATGTTATAGGACGAATTTTTTAATTTTTTCGTCCTATGATTTTTTATAAGCCAGATTTCATTAAATTTTCGTCCCATAAGAAATAAGCATCAGCATATATCTACTGACACCTATTTACTAAAGATTCTCTATAACTCATTTTAATAAATTCTTTCTAACACTTGAAATATCTAGCTTTATTTCATATCTACTAACTTACACAACCTATACCTGTTCTGCTTACAGTAGATACAATCATAAACTTTCTAGTATTTCAAACACTTTGCTCTATTTTTTTAATTCTATTTATGTGTTTCCACTTACCACTTAAGCAACTACTTTAACTTTCACACCCAAATTTTGATGTTTTTCTTTCCCAAATCTGCCTTTTTCTTCAAAAGTTATAATTTCTGAAACCATATCAAAATCAAGTATTACCTGTCTTGTTTTAATTGTAGCACTGCCACACACTCCACATGTGTTGTTTCTCTCTGGTTGCAGTATTATTTGAATGTTGTTTATCGCTTATAGCAGTAAATTTGTCTTTACAATTTATTTCTGTTCCATTTTTACAAATAAATCTTATTGTATATGGATTTACTGTTCCATCTTCATCGGTTTCTCCAATTACTACTTTATCAATTAAACATTCAAACACATCTTTATCAAATTTGGCTATTTTATCTATATTTTTAAATAAACTTTTAAACTTGTTTAATCTCTGTCTAATGCTTTCATTTCTATTTGTTTCTTTTAGTAATCCTTGTATTTTGTTTTCTATTTTCAATAATTCTACATTTAAGTTATCAAATTTTTCTGTATATTGTTCTTTATTAATTTTGCCTTCTAAATTTAGTTCTAATAAATTAGCAAGTTTCTTGTTTATTTTTTCTTTGTCTTTTTCTAGTTTTGTTACTATTGTTTCTATAGTATTTTCTTTTAAGATATTTTCTATCTTTTCTAAAAAATTTTCAACTACTTTTCTGTTATCATTACAGAGTATCCTATATCCTTGTACAAAACAATCTTCTAATATCTCTTCTGGAATTGCTTTACAATATGGGCATTCTTCTTTTCCATGTTTTACTCTTTTGATACATTGCCATACTGCTTTTGCACAATTTCTATTTGCATTCCAGTTTCTTCTTGTAAGTAAGCTACTACAAAAACCACAATACAGTTTGCTACTAAAAGGATATTTCTTGCTATAGTTATCGTTTCTTCTTCCTGTTTCTCTGTTACCTGCTCTTTTTGTTCTTATTTCTTGAACTCTGTCAAATAATTCTTTGCTTATAATTGGCTCATGATGTTCTTTTAGATAATGCTTATCTGCTTCTCCTAAATTGCTTAATCTTTTATGTGATATTGGATCTATTGTAAATGTTTTTCCCATTAGCACATCTCCAATATATTTCTCGTTTTTTAGTATTCCTCTTATTGTTGATTCACACCATTTTGTTGCACCTTTTGGAGTTTTTATTCCTTTAACTGTTAGTTCTTTTGCTATTGTACTTGAACCTACTCCTTCTACATATCTTTCAAACATATATCTTACAATATTTGCTTCTTCTTCATTAATTGTTATTTCTTTTGTTTCAAGATTATAATTATATCCATAACAACCATTATAGCCAATTAACTCTCCTCTATCCTTTTTCATCTTTAAGCCTAGCAATACATGTGAAGATATATTCTCGCTTTCTTGTTGTGCCATTGCACTTAATAATGTTAACACTAATTCTCCTTGACCTGAACCTGTATTGATATTTTCTTCTTCAAATAGTATTGCAACGTTTTTCTCTTTTAGCATTCTTACATATTTTAAAGTATCTAATGTGTTTCTAGCAAATCTTGATATGGATTTTGTTAGTATCATGTCAATTTTACCTTCCATTGAGTCTTGTATCATTTTCATAAAGTTTGTTCTTTTAAAATCTAAAGTTCCACTTATTGCTTCATCTGCATATATTCCTGCAAATTGCCATTCTGATTTACTATTTATTTTTTCATCATAATACTTTAATTGTGATTGATAACTATTTAATTGTTCTTCATTATCTGTGCTTACTCTACAATATGCACATACTCTTAGTCTTTCTTTGATTGTTGTTCCTGTTACTCTGTTAATTCTTCCGTTTGTTTTCTCTATGACTTGAATTTCCATCTTTCCTCCTATCACTATATTAAGAGCTTGTATGAAAAATTTTTCAATTTTTCAACACTCTCTAAAATTCCGCCTAGAGATAAAACTTAATAATTTTATATCATTTTTTAGGTAAAAAGTAAATTGAATTTATAAAAGTTTGTAATCTTTTAAGAGTTTTCTTTTAATTTCTTGTTGCTCCGCTTCTGTTATCAAGTTCCCTCTAAACAAATTATTTAAGAGTGATAATTCCATGCTACAATTTAGCATAGTATTATCTTTTAATTGTTTAGAATCATCTACTTCTATTTCATAATCATGTAGCATGAAATTTCTCCTTTTCTTTAAATTTGAAACGAAAAAGAGCAGAGAAATTAGTTTTTAATCTAATCTCTTTGCTCTTTCTTTTTCATACTACCATTATATTATCGTGTTTTTATAAAATCAATTCCCTTTTATTTCCCTCTTTTCTATTTTTAATATAATTTTTATATAAGTACACTAAGTGAACTAATAGTTGAATAATCTAAAACTACAAGTTCACTTGGTGTACTAAATCTAAAATATTTTATTAAATTCAAGTACACTCGGTGAACTTTTGCCTAAAATGAGTGAACTTTTCCCAATTTTTAGTTCACTATTTTCAATTTTAACGAAGAATAGCGGGTTTAAGCCAGTTCACTCGGTGAATTTCTGCATCATATTTGCTTAGAATTTTTGTTTCTTTATTAACTCTTGAAGGCTTGACCTTCAATGTGTACAAGCGATATGTTAATACCGCTTTCCTGCCCTCATTTTTAATGAGGTATTTTAGATTTCAATAGTGTTTATGTCTACTTGATTGAATATACTTATCCTTAAATCCTCTTAGTTGAAAAATAATGTGCTTTTAAAATTTAGTCAAGGTTGTGCGATAGCACATTCATTTTAACCTTGATTTGATTTTAAAAAGCACATTATCATTGTGTAGAGGATTTAGTTATTATTTATAAATTATCTTTTATTTCTGGGAATAAATCATATAAGTTATAACCTAATAAGCTATCAAAATATTCCTTTAATCTATATGTTTCTTTAATATGATATTGAGTATTTGAATAAGCACCTCTTCTAATCATAATATCAATTAACCTCTTATCTATTGTAAATACTTTTCCACCTTGTGGACACATTAAATCACATAGGTTTATTAATTTTTCTTCTATTGTGTATTTATGTGTTTTTACAAACTCTGCTATAAAAGGTTTATCTTGTGGATTTGGAACTCCTCCAGCTGTACAAATAATGTCATTATTCAAATATGAATGTGTTATACATATATTGCAATATTCTTCATTATACCCTTTATCTTTTAAATAGTTATATCCACTTATCTCATGTCCATGAGATTCTCCAGTATATTTTCCAATATCATGCAAATATCCTAGTGTTATTGTTTTATCAATATCTACATTATACCCTTTTTCAGTTAAAGCTTTAGCAATTTTTCCTGCTGTATCTCCCACACAAATACAATGGTCTATCCATCTATCACTTTTTGTTTTTCCTCTATATTCTTCTATCATTTGTAATGCTAGTTCTTTTGTTAGCTTCATCTATTTTCTCCTTACATTTCATATTCTTTTATTTCGCAATTTTTTTGTCCACTTATTTTTAGAAGCATTCCGTCTTTTGGCATTTCTTGAAAATAAAATTGTATAGTTCTTGCAATAGCACCATGAGTGACTAATAATATGTTTTTGTCACTATATTTAACCTTAATTTCATCTAAAAATGAATGCACTCTATCAAATAGTTCTGGTAATGTTTCAAGTCCTTCTATTGGCTTAGTTGAGTAATAATTATAATACTCTGTAAAATAGTAGTCATCTAATATAGTTCTTGTTAATTTCCCACCTTCTCTTTCCATTAATCTATCATCATATATTACTGGAATTTTATTTACATTTACTAATTCCATAGTATGTTTTGTTCTTTTCATAGGAGAACATATTATAAGATCAACATCAAGTTTTTTTACATTTTCACTTGCTTTGATTGCTTGTTCTATTCCAATTTCATTTATGTCTTCATCATATCTACAATTATACCTATTTTCTTTATTACAATTTGTTTGACCATGTCTAATTACATATAATTTCATATTTACTTCCTTTCAATTAATTCTTTTAATTTATCTGGAAAATTTACTGTCATTCCATCTGTATCTAAATAATATACTTTTTTCATAATTTCAATGTTTGAAATTCCCCATAATCTTACACTAAGCTTATTATCTCTTGCTAGTTTAATTCCTGATTTTGAAACTAATTTAGCTGGCGGACATATTTGATTTCCACTAATATTCATTAATTCTTTTATATTATTTTTATTAATATCTTCTTCTATAAGCCATCCTATTTTTATAAAATTATCTAGTTTTCTGATTTTTAATAAAGCATTATACATAAATGAAGTAATATACACATTATTAATATCATAATACTTTTTTATAATTTCTAATGTTTGTTTTTCTATATTTTCTTCTTTTAATTCTATAGCTAACACTAAATCCCTATTTGATACTTCTTTCATAAAATCTTCAAATAGAACTATCTTTTCATTTTTGTATTCGGTACTAAACCAACTACCAAAATCTAATTTTAATAATTCACTATAAGTAGAATCAGATATTTTTCCTGTGCCATTTGATTTTTTATCTATTCTATCATCATGAAATATAACTATTTTATCATCTTTAGTTTTTTGTAAGTCAAGTTCTATTCCATTTGCTCCTATTTCAAATGCTTTTTTAAAAGCTGACATTGTATTTTCTGGTGCATATGCAGATGCACCTCTATGTGCATAATTTATAAAAGTATTCATATTACTCTCCTAATTTCTTAAATAAATCTTTGTATATTTTATCAACATTTAAATAATTAACTACTATAATTTTATGATTATTGGTTGTTAATTCATAAGATGTATCATCATTGATATTAGGACAATTAACTTCTTTAGTATCAAACCATTCTTTGTTAATCATATAAGCTATAACACTAATATCCCAAATAACTCTTCTTTCTTGAATACCATGTACACCATCATTATAAAATCTTTGGCATAAGTAGTCGCATAATTCACTTTTTCCTTTTAAGAAATGCTCTAGTTCATATATTGATGTTCTTAAATTTGATGCTACATTTTTACAAGGTATAATAGTTAATTTTACTTTTGACTCAAAAACAGTTCTTACTGCTTGTATATCTTGTTTAAAATTAAATTCCTTGTTATCTTTACTTAAAAAGCTATGTCCTCCAAGCCAAATGACTTCAATTTTATCTATTATGTTAGGCTCTTTCTTTATTGCTAATGCTATATTGGTTATTGCTCCTATTGCTAAAATATAAGTTTTATCTTTTTTATTTGCAATTTCAATAATTTTATTTACCGCATCATTTTCTTCACTATAGCCATTTACTACATAGTCTGTTGAACCTTTAAATACTTTGTTAGTCAAGTCAAAATTTAACCAATTACATATTTTAATAATTTCATTATAACTTTTGTCTGTTCCTTCTTCTATTGAGATATTATTATCATGATGGTATGGTGCTACTGTAATAGCTTCAATATTGAATTTGTCTTGCGATTTTAATAAATAAGATAGTGCAAATTGGTCATCACATTCATTGTATATATCTGTATCTAAAATAACATTTACTTTGTTGTTATCTTCTTTCGTACTTAATTTAGATATTCTTTCGTATATTTCTTTCCATTTTGAAACTCTATCTAATGTTTGTTCTTTTTGATTATATCTTGTATTCATTGTATAAACTTTAATACCATTACTTATTAAATCTAAACTTATTTTTGTACTATCTTCAATCATTAAATCAATATTATTTTCTAAACATACTACTGTTTTTGAATGTTTGTCATAGGCATCTGTAAATATTAATTTATCATAGACAATATCATATTTATCTAACCACTCTTTTGTTAATTCATGAGGATTTGTATATTCTCCATTATCTCTTCCAGTTATAATATATATTTCATGTCCATCGTTCTTTAATTTTTTAATATAATAAGATGAATCTTCTATTGGCTTTAGTTTTCTTGCAAAATTTTCAATATTTGCATTATAAAAGCTTTTTTCTTCTTCCTCTGTCCAATCAAACATTCCTTTTCTTAAATTTTCTGGATTTTCATTTATAATTCCTGTGTTTCTTAACTCTTTATCATGTTTTAAATATTCTTTTAATAATGTATCATCAAAATTAGATATGCAATTATCTATATCAATACCTATTCTCATTTTATATTTCCTCTTCTTCTTTTTTAACATAGTTTTCTAAATTTAGTTCTTTCTTAAATTCTTCTTCTGTTGGCAAATATAATTTATATTTTGAAGCAAATATTTGATTATTATCTTCTGGTAAAGTATATTTTACAACTTGGTCACTTTTATCTGCACATAATACAATTCCTATCGGTGGATTATCTCCTTCGTTCATCATCTCTCTTGTATAGTAATTTACATACATTTGCATTTGTCCTAAATCTTGATGTGTCAAATCACCTAATTTCAAATCTATTATTACAAAGCATTTTAATATGTAGTTGTAAAAAACTAAATCAATGAAAAAATGTCGACCATCAAATGTTATTTTCTGTTGTCTTGCTACAAATGAGAAGCCTCTTCCAAGTTCTAACAGAAACTTTTGTAAATGGTCTATTATTGCTTGTTCTAAGTCTTTTTCATAAAAATTCGTATTACCTTCTAATCCTAAAAATTCTAATACATAAGGATCTCTTATAATATTTTTAGGTTCTACTTTTTCTGGTAATCCTATTTCATTTGCAACGCTTTCTTTATCTTGACTTGCTAATAATCTTTCATAATAAAACCTACCAATCTGTTTTTCTAACTGTCTAACACTCCATTTAGATTTTACACTTTCCTCTAAGTAAAATTTTCTTGCTTTTTCATCTTCAATTCTCATTAATAGTCTATAATGTGACCAACTCAATTCGTCACACAGTGTGTGGCGAATTGGAAAAGCACGATAAAATTGTCTCATATATTTTAAATTTGTAACTGTAAACCCTTTTCCAAATTCTTTCGTTAATTGTTCTGACAAATATTGCAATAATTTTTTACCATATTCTGCTCTATTATTTTCTCCACATGCTTTATGAATTTCTTGCCCTATCTCCCAATATGCTTGTACCATTGCTGAATTCACAACTGTATATACTTTTGATTGTGCTGTTAATACACTATTTCTAATTATTTTGTATGATTCTTCTGATTGTATTGTTATTTGGTTATCGCTCATAAATTTCCTCCTTCTCTTCAATTAAAAAATCTCTTAAATTGTTATCACCATTTCTTAAATATTTACAATAAAATCCGCAATCGCTTCCAATCTGCATAATTCCTATATATGGTTTTCCATTATTATATAAACTTTTACATGCATTCATCATTATTACATTTGGTTTCGTTCTAATCTCATATGTTAGATCCGCTTCTACTATTTGTATCAAAGCAATTCCATGTTCTTTTGCATATTTAATTGCTCCAGATTGAAAATTTGATGTAGCTATCAATACACCTTTATTCGCTCCTATTGCTCTAATTTTATCATATAAAACTTGAACCTTTTCTCTAGTTATTGCATTTTTGTAATGTTTACATTCAACTAAAGTAACATATCTAATACCCATCACTTCAAATTGTATCATTCCATCTATTTGATAATTCCCATCATTTTTATTTATTATAACATTATGCTGTATTTCTAAGTTTTCTAATCCTTTAGTCTGTTCTTTAAGAATCTCTAATGAATATTTTTCAAATTCTTCTGGTGTCATGTCATAGAAATGTTCTTTTGTTGGTATAAACATTAATATAGCCTCCTTTATTTATATCATTTTCCTAAATAATATTTTCTTTATTAATAATTTCAATTTCATTGTTATAAAACCAATTGTTATCTGTTAAAGTATTTCTTACCTTATCTATATTTTCAGTATAAGCAATAATTGCTAAACTTTTCTCTGCACGAGTACAAGCAACATAGAATAATCTTGCTGTTCTTGACATACTCGTATCCTTTCCCTCTAATTCATTCTTTATATCTGTCTCACTCTTTTCCTTAGCACCAAATAACTTTTCATAACTAAATAAAAATCCCTTTGCTTCTTCATCATCTATAATTACCATAACTCTAGGAAATTCTAGCCCTTTTACTCCTTGATGAGTGGCAAATTCACTATTTCCTTTTATATACTCATCATATTTTATAATTTCATCAAAGCTAGCTGATAATGCTTGTCTCATCGCTAACTCTTCCTCATTTAAATCTTCATTTACTACTATATCTTTTAGTTTGTCTGGAATTTCAAACAAACCACTTTTTTCAACATTTTTTAATATCTCAATACAATTGGGCTCTTTTCCATCATTCCATAATTTATATAATTCATTAACACTCTGTTTTATATTTTGCATAGTTTCTTTTTGACATTTAGTATTTTTGTTAAAATTCTTTTTGCTCAATATAGGAGAATATTTTCTAATTATCTTCATTTCTTCAAATGAATTATTAGATTGGTGTGCCTGTATCAATGGAATAATAATAGATGTAAAAAACTTTATTTGTGTCAAACTTCCATCTAAAATTCCATTTTTAAATTTTTCCACATTATATATTGGAGTAAAAAAATCTTTGAATCCTAAACGATTAGCAGCCATATGATGTTCTAATATAAGTTTTTTAGTGTCTATTAGCCATTTATCATCTTTTGAAATTTTTGCCATTCTATTTAAAGCATAATTTTCAACATTTTCTTTATTTAAGTTCTTGTCACAAATAAATAACATTATATTTCCTTCATGTCTATCAGAATGGTACTGTTGAGTTTTTCCATCCACATTTTTTCTAATTGAATTTGCCAATTCTACTATACGTTTTGCACTTCTATGATTCATTATCTTATTTGGTTTTGTCCAGTCTTTAGGTATAACCTTTTCCAAGTTCTCTTTTCCATCTAAATATATCCTTTGCATAGTGTCTCCAAACATTCCTATAATGATATTGTCTTTGTAATTATCATATATTTCCATTATAGCATCTATAAGTTCCTTTTTAGTATCTTGACTTTCATCTATCAATAATATAGGGTATTTACTAATTAAAATTTTTTGCATTATAATCTTATTCATAATAAATTCAGATCCCATTTTTACCACTTCAGCATGATTAAGTGAATCATATCCTATATTCTGTCCATTTGGATTATATATAAATTTCTTTACATTTTCTATTTTCTCTAATCTTTTTCTTTTTTCTTCTAGCTTTTTTGCACGTTTATCATACGTAACTCCTGGTCTTCCTTTTAATTGTTGGCTTTCCAATTCACTAATTTCGCTTAACAAATTACCTTTCAACCATTTTTTTATGTCATGTTGCAATTCTTTTATTAATTCCCATAAAAAGCTATGTATTGTCTGTACACTGAAGATTGGATTATAATCTGTTCTTCTTAAAATCTCTTCACAAGCAGCGTTAGTATATGTTATAACTGCAATTTTTTGGGAATTAATAGTTAGTTTTTCTGATACATTATTTTCTAAATATTTTAATAATTCTACTAAACTTCTAGTCTTTCCTGCACCAGCACCTGCAAATACAAAAAAACTTCTATGATTTTTTTCATCAAAGCATTGTTTTATTTCTTCATCAACATGATCATCAATATGATTATCTAATAGAACATTATCGTTTTCCATACCTTATTCTCCTTCTAATAGTTTTCCATGTTTCTTTAGTTGTTCTTCTAGCCACTCTAATCCTTCTTCTATATAATTAGGTACTTGAATTTCATTTGGATCTTTTGAAAATATTAAATCTAATGCAAATTCAGCTTTTTGAAAATTTTTTTCTCGTATTTCTTCATATATATTTTTGTGTATTTCTTGAAAATTATTGCATTTTGCTATAGTACTTTGAATTTTAAATATAACTCCATCTTTTTCTGTTTCATTACTAAAGAATTCGAAATTATTATAAATCAAACTATCTTCAAATGTGCTTGCAATTGCTTCTATTTTTTCATTCTTATATTGAATATCTATTGGAATTTGATATGCTATTCTAATAAAAAAATCACTTGGTTTATTATATTTTTTTACTTTTCTATCAGATTCCAAGTCCAATAAATCATCTAATGATTTTAATTCTAAAATCCAATTTGTTATTGCATAATTAGTAGTAATTATGCCTTCTTCACGTTTTGGTTCTTTATGACTATGATGTCCTTCTGGTGATACTGAATCTATATCAGTGATAATTAAAGTCGTTAAACCTATTTTTTCAATTAAAGGTCTTAATCTATGGCTATGTCTTCCGTTTATTTCTAAAATGCTAATATACATTTGATTTAGTATTGGATATTTATTATGTATAAAATGTGGTAAAAGCATATTTTCTGCTGTTCCTTCAACTAAAATTAATGCATCAGCAAAGAAAATATCACAGTGTGTAGTCTTCAAATATCTAGTAATAAATTTATTTGTTTCATTTTCTTTATTTCCAAATACATCTGATAAGTTTATAATAGTAGTTGTTGGTATGGTATATTCTTCTGATAATTCTAATCTTTTAAAATATCTCAAATCTGAAAACTCAACTTCCTTTACAATATGGCTAGAATGAGTACTAATTATTAATTGTGTACAAAAATTTGAGTTTTTCTTTAAGAATTCATTATCTGTTAAAACTTTATAAGCATGTTTTATAAAAACCTGCTGTACTTGCATATGTAAATGTGCCTCTGGCTCTTCTATTAAAACTAAATGTATAGGTTCTATCGCTTGCTTTTCTGTATTTTTCTTAAATTTCCCCACTCGCATCCAATCATCTCTAAACGAAATTAAACGAAATACCATAGAAATCAAATTTTGATATCCCAATCCATTATATTGCTCTGGCAAACAATAAATCTCTTCAGAATTACTATGTGCAATTTCATATTGCACAGCTGATTCATGTTTTAATGCATCTGTTGCATTGACTTTTGTTTCAATTTTTATTGATGGGTTGTTTATTCCTGGATATCCTAAGTTTTCTAATTCGTTAATAGAAGTTCTAAATTTTTCTTCCAAATTATCATTAAATGCTCTTTTTGCTTCTTCCATTGCTTTCAATATATTTAAATCTTCTACTGTTGGTGACTTTTCTGGATCTAAATGCTTGTCATAATAATTTCTAAGTTGATTTGATAAGTTTCTATTGTCACTACCAGTTATTGCAGTTTCTGGATCATAGAATCCTCTTTGTGCTTCTATCATATCAACGCAAATAATTCTTTCTAATGGTCTTTGCTCACTACATTCCATTTCATAGTCAGTAGTTTGAGGTACTTCTTCTAAGGTTGATATCTTTTCTGGATCTAAAATATAAGCTCTTATAGTAAATATTGATGGCATTCTTTTTTCAATATATTCACACAATGTTTTAGGCCATAGTTTTATCCTATCTTTACCATTTTCGTCTTTTTCTTCAACTTCTCTAGATTTATTATATAAGTCTACATACTCTGCAATCATCGTAGAAATATCGCTTGGCTGTAGCATTAATCTTACCCCAACTTTTCCACCTTTCCAGTCTAAGTTAGGTATTACATGGGTAACATATTGTATTTCATTATCTTCAACATCTATCCAGACATCTAAAATTGGTAATATTTTTTCCCATATCTCTATTGTCTCTTTAAATTCTTCTCCTTGATTTATCCACTCTTCTCCAATTTTATTAATTAAAATATGATTTGATAAAGTTATATCATTGAAATTAAAATTTCTTTTACCTAAGAATTTCCCTAACGCTTCCATAGCAGATGTTTTACCACTATTATTAGGTCCAACAAATAAAGTATTGTTCTTTCCAAAATCAATTCTGCATTGTTTTAATTTTCTGAAATTTTGAATTTCTATAAATGATATTTTCATTATAAATCTCCTCTCCTCATAAAAATGCATTCTTATATGTATTTTTTATTTTTGTATAATTTTACCATAAAAAGTCAAAAAAAGAAAGTGCTTTTCCAAACACTTCCCATTAAGTTTTATCTCCAAACATTCCTAATTTTTAATTATTAAATTATACTACTCCGCACACCATGTCAACTTCTATCGTTACCTTAATTTTATTATTTTCTACTCTTTTAATCTTATTTTTGCCTTTTTTCTCAAAACTAATAAAATCTTCAAAAGCAGTGAATTCAACTATTGTATCGAATCTTTTAGATATAGCACCGAGCAACATTCCACGTGCTTAGTCCAAGGAAACATATCTAATGGTGTAATATCTTTTATTTCATATTTTTCTTCAAATATTTTTAAGTCACGTAATAATGTAGCAGGATTACAGCTTATATAGATTATTTTTTGAGGCTCTGCTTTTAACAAGTTTTGCATTGTAGTGTTATCTAATCCTTTTCGCGGTGGATCTACAAATACTACTTCTGGAACAATTCTTCTTTCTTGTATTAATTTAGATAATGCAATTTCTACGTCTCCTACCATAAATTCTGCGTTTTTAATATTATTTATTTCTGCATTTTCTTTTGCATCTTTTATGGCTTGTGGTATAATTTCAATTCCATAAACTCGTCCTACATGTTTTGATGCAAAAATACCTATTGTCCCTATTCCACAATATAAATCTAATATTGTTTCATTTCCAGTTAATTCAGCTCTTTTTATTGCTAAATTATATAGCTTTTCTGTTTGTATTGGGTTTATTTGATAAAATGACATTGGTGATATTTTAAATGTGTATCCTCCTAGTTTATCCTCAATGTATCCATCTCCATATAGAATAATATTTTTGTTACCTAGTATTACATTTGTATTTTTATTGTTTATATTTTTTACTATCGTTTTTATTTCTGAAAATTTTTCTTTTAATCCTTGTATTAGTTCCTTCTCTTTTTTTACGTTTTCTTCATTAACTACTAATATACACATTATTTGTTTTGTTGCCATTCCTACTTTTACTATAATATGCCTAAATACTCCTGTATTGTTTTTTTCATTATATACTTGTATATTATTTTCTTTTATAAAAGTTATTATATATTGTGCTATCTCTTCTGAAATTTTAGTTTGTATTTTACAATTGTTAGTATTAATAATATCATGTGTTCTGTTTGCATATACACCAAATATGGGCTCTCTTTCTTTATTTAATCCTATTGGATATTGGGCTTTGTTTCTATAATTAAATGGTTCTTCCATTCCTATTGTATCTTTTACTTTTACCTTATTTATTAAAGTTTTATTTACTAGACTTTGAACCATATTTCTTTTAATTTCTAAAGTTTTTTCGTATTTAATGTGTCTTAAATCACATCCCCCACATCTTTTATATGAACTACAGTCTTCTTCACATCTGTATTCTGATGGATTTATTATTTCTAATATTTTTGCAAATGCATAAGATGAATTAACTTTTAAAATTAATATTTTTACTTTTTCTCCTTTAATTGCTCCTTTTATAAATATAGTGAAATTATCAATTTTTGCAATTCCTTCTCCTTCAAATCCGTTGTCTATTATATCTACTATATATTCTTCATTTTTTCTTATTTCCATTTTTTCTCCTTTTTATAAATTTGTGTTTGTGGGGAGGATTTATATTTTGTCTTATAAAACCTTCCGTCAGCCTTCGGCTACCACCTCCCTTATTTAAGGGAGCTGTCACGCAGTGACTGAGGGTTCTTATACAACCCCCAATTTATTTTTTATATTACATTAATGTTAATAATGATGCAATTAAATTAATTCCTGCATGGCAAAACATATTCGTTGATATATTTTCTGTTTTGGCATATATATATGCTAAAAATCCTCCAAGTACACTGTATGGCAATGCCTTAAATATTACATTCAACAAAGTTACTTCTAATGAAATTGTATGTAATAGTCCAAAGCTAATTCCTGATACTATTATAAATATGTTATCATTTTTTATTAATTTATGTATTAGACCCCTGAATATGGTTTCTTCTACTATTGGTGCATATATTATGGCTAATGGTATTACATACCAATTAGGTAAGCTTTCTAAATTTTGTTGATTTACAGAACCAATATTTTTTGTAATTATTATTGTAAATATTGTTACTACAAAATAAGCTATATACATTAATCCAAATCTTGGCAATATAAACCTTATATATGCTCCAAAATTTTCTCTAAATGCTTTTAAATCTCTTTTTATACTCTTATTCCAAAATAAAATAGATAAAACCAGTACACTTAAATAAAATACAATTATTATTGACCATCTTAAAATATTAGATTTAATAATATAGCTTCCCCATATAAATTGTGAAAAATACACTATTACTAGTACTATTCCTATAAAAATTTCTTTTTTTGTAATTGCTATTTCTTCTAATTTTGGTATTTCCATTTTTATTGGAAAATCCTCTGGATTTTTTCTTTTTAAGACTATTAATACTATTATATTTACAATAGCTAATATTTCTACTATTTGGTTCCCAGCAAATAATAAACATATAATACTACCTGTAATAAGTAAACCTTTATTTCTCAAAATATTGTTTTTTATTGCTGTAATTATTACTCCTATATTAATTGCCATACACATACTCGAACAAATTCTTATTGAATTTACTCCATTCCTTTCAATATTTTCTATCATACTTTTTATCATGTCTATAGGTATTGTGTCATATAGCTCTTTAAATGCTTGTATTTCATTTTGAACTATAGAATCTGCTAAGACTATAACATAAAGTGCAATAATAATTTGTATTACTGCTGATATAATAAAATATACTTTCTTTTTCATTGTTATCCCCTCTCTTAATATATGCAGTTATAATTTAACTATATATCTTTATTTAATATTTTATATATTAACATATTTTTATTCTTTTTTCTACATTTACTTTAAATATGTAGTTAAAACCTCGGATTTTATGTTGACAATATATATAATACATGTTATTATATATATTGTTAAAGGTCAAGAGCCTTTAGCATGGGTAAATTATTTTGTTGCAGGAGAATGGTTCATTGTGGTTTCCAGTGTACCATTCTTCTTTTTATATATTTTTTCTATAATGTCTTGAATTATATACAAATTTTGGTATATAATATGTAATTATATAAAATGTCGAAGGGATTGAATTCTATGGAAAAATTAATTATTAAAGATTTATATCGTAACACTGATGAATATATTGAACAAATTATTACTTTAGAGGGGTGGGTTAGAACTGTAAGAACCTCTAAAAATTTTGGTTTTATTGAGCTAAATGATGGAAGTTTCTTTAAAAATGTTCAAATTGTTTTTGAAGAAAACTTGCCTAATTTTGCTGATATTTGTAAATTAACTATTAGTTCTTCTATAAAAGTTACAGGAAAGCTTGTAAAAACAGAAGGTGCCAAACAAGCATTTGAAATTAAAGCAGATGAAATACAAATTCAAAATTTGTCATCACTTGAATATCCTCTTCAAAAAAAGAAAACAAGTTTTGAATATTTAAGAACTATTGCTCATCTACGTCCTCGTACTAATACTTTTAATGCAGTTTTTAGAGTAAGAAGTGTCCTATCTTTTGCAATTCATAAATTCTTTCAAGAAAGAGGATTTGTATATGTTCACACTCCTATCATTACATCAAGTGATGCAGAGGGGGCTGGAGAAATGTTTAATGTAAATTCTTTCGATCTTACAAAAGTACCATTAACTGAAGAAGGTAATGTCGATTATTCTAAAGATTTCTTTAGTAAACCTGCTCATTTAACAGTTAGTGGACAATTAAATGGTGAGTCTTTTGCAACTGCTTTTAGAAATATTTATACATTTGGTCCTACTTTTAGAGCAGAAAATTCAAATACAGTAAAACATGCTGCAGAGTTTTGGATGATTGAACCTGAAATTTGTTTTGCTGATTTAAAAGATGATATGGATTTAGCGGAAGATATGATAAAATATATAGTTTCTTATGTTTTAGAAGAATGTCCTGAAGAAATGGAATTTTTTAATAAGTTTATAGACAATACCCTTTTAGATAGATTAAATAATGTTATAAGTTCTGATTTTGGCAGAATTTCATATACTGATGCAGTTAAAGAGCTTGAAAAAGTAAATGATAATTTTGAGTATAAAGTATCTTGGGGGACTGATTTACAAACTGAACATGAAAGATATATATGTGAAAAATTATTTGGTAAACCTGTATTTGTTACAGATTATCCAGCTGAAATTAAAGCATTTTATATGAAACAAAACCCTGATGGAAAAACTGTTGCAGCAGCCGATCTTTTAGCTCCTGGAATTGGCGAAATAATTGGTGGAAGCCAAAGAGAAGAAGATTTTGATAAACTTATGTCTAAAATTAAGGATTTAGGTATGGATGAAAGCATTTATAGTTGGTATATGGATTTAAGAAGATATGGCTCTGTAGTACATTCAGGTTTCGGATTAGGTTTTGAAAGAATGATGATGTATTTGACAGGAATGCAAAATATACGTGATGTAATTCCATTCCCTAGAACTCCAAAAAATTGTGATTTTTAATTTAAAAGGATACAAAAAAAATAACAGAGCACAATATCTATGTCCTGTTATTTTTTTATTTTAATGGTATGTGTTGCTTAATTATTACTATATGTTTTCATGTACCATGAATATAAGTCAAATATTTCATTTGTTTTTGGTTTCTTGTATTCTACTCCTCGTGTATCTATTGTTATACTTTCTATTATTACATCTGTTGCTGGTCTTGTAGTTTCGTTTTTAGTAACTTCTCCTGTTTCTTCATTTTTGTCTTCATCAACTGCTGTTTCAACTTTTGAAATACTATCTACAGTTTCCATTCCACTTATTACCTTTCCAAAAGCAGCATAATTTCCATTTAAACTTGCTAAGCTTTCTGTCATAATAAAGAATTGTGAACCTGCTGAATTATAACTTTCTTTCTTTAAGCTAGGAGAATATGTAGTATAATCTCCTCTTGCCATTCCTATAACTCCTCTTTCAAACTTTAAAGTATTATTTTCATAGCCATTCTTTTGAAATTCTCCTGGAATTGCATATGATTCATCAGCCTCTGAATCTTTTTCTATATTTTTGTCTAAATCACTAAGTTTTGGACTCCCTGTTCCATCTCCACTAGAGTCTCCACCTTGTATTAAAGTATCTTCTACTCTATGAATTTTTAATTCATTATAAAATCCATTGTTTGCAAGTGTTATAAAGTTTGCAACTGTATTTTCTGCATATTCAGGATATAATTCTACTACAATGTCTTGATCATATCCCTTTATCTTTATTGTTGCAATTGGATTATCAATTTTTTGTGTTGCATTTAAAATTATGCCTACACATACTCCACTAATTAAAACTATCACTAAAATTATTGCTATTATTAATATTGCCTTTTTCACTTTTATCCTTCCTTTCTTTGGTATCAATCTTTAGATTTTTTAATTTTCTTTTTTCTTATAGATTTAACCATATTATTTATATAATTTTTTATATTATATCATTAATTTTTTTTTAAGACAACAGTTTATCAAAAACAAATTGTTCTTGCATTCTTTGTAATGCTTGTTTTATTGCTCTAGCTCTTATCTCCCCAATTCCATCTACCTCATCTAAAGCTGGAATATCTGCAATTAAAATATGTTGAAAAGATTTAAATGATTTTACTAAGTTGTCTACTATATTAGATGGCATTTTGGGCACTTTGTTCAATAATCTATATCCTTTGGTATATACTCCAACTTCATCAAAGTCATCAAAGTTTTGGTATCCAAGAATTTTTGCTATAGATGTTGAGTTTAGTAAATTTGATAAATCTAATTCTATAATTTCTTTTAAAACCTTTTCTGGGTTTTTCCTCTTAGAAATATAATCTTTAATTATAAGTAATTCTTCTTTTTCTAAGTCTCCTACTAATTCTTCAAGTTGCATTTCAACAAGACGTCCTTCTTCCCCCAATTCATAAATTTGCCTTTGTACTTCTTCTACCATTTTCATTACCATTTCTGCTTTTTGAATTGCTGTTATAACGTTTTCAAGAGTAACAATATCATTAAATTCCAATTCATTTAAAGTATTTATCTCTCTATCATAAACTTTTTTATATTTCTCAGCTGTTTGTAATGCCTGATTTGCTTTGTCTAACACTCTTGAGGTATTTTCCATTACATATTTATAATTTCCCTTATATACTGTAATTACACTCCTTCTTTGTGAAATACTTATAACTAATTGTTTAGTTTGTTTTGCTGTCCTTTCTGCTGTTCTATGTCTCGTTCCTGTTTCTTTTGTTTCTATTAATGAATTTGGTATAAGTTGAGCATTGGCAAATAATATCTTTTTTAAGTCACTACTTATTATTATTGCTCCATCCATTTTTGCTAGTTCATATAGTCTTGATGGGGTATATTCTTCATTTATATTAAATCCTCCATCTACAATGTCTAATACCTCTTTGGAATCTCCAATAACTATTAATCCACCAGTTTTTGCTTTAAGTATGTTATTTAATCCATCTCTTATTGGTGTACCTGGTGATATCAATTTTAAAACCTCAATTATATCATCATTTTTACTTTCCCTCATTTTAAACCTGCACCTCTCATCGCTTCATTAATATTTTTAACAGCTATTATTTCTAAATTAAATTTATCTTTTAAATATCTCTTATTACTTTCAGGAATAATGCAAGTTTTAAATCCTAATTTTTCTATTTCTTTAAGTCTTTTTTCTATTAAGTTAACATTTCTTACTTCTCCTGTTAATCCAACCTCACCAATAACAGCAAGTTTATTAGAAATTGGTATATTTTTATAGCTAGATGCTGTTGCAAGTATTATTCCTAAATCTGTTGCAGGTTCATTAATTTTAATACCATTTACTACATTTAAGTATACATCTTGATTTCCTAAATTTAATCCTATTTTCTTTTCTAATACTGCAACTAAAAGAGTTAATCTATTATAATCTATTCCATTTGCTGTTCTTCTCGGAAGCCCAAAAACGGTTTGTGTAGTTAATGCCTGTAATTCTACTAATAGTGGTCGTGTTCCTTCTATACTTGCAACCACAACTGAGCCTGATGGGGTATCATCTCTTTCTGAAATCATAACAGACGATGGGTTTTCTATCTCTCTAAGTCCTAGCCCTTCCATTTCAAACATACCAATTTCATTAGTGGAACCAAATCTATTTTTTACTCCTCTTAATATTCTATAAGAAAAGTATCTTTCTCCCTCTAAATATAAAACAACATCTACCATATGTTCTAAAACTCTTGGTCCAGCAATATTTCCATCCTTGGTTACATGACCAATTATTATAGTTGTGATAGCTTGCGATTTACATATTTTCATAATTCTAGCTGTAATTTCTCTTACTTGACTTACACTTCCTGGAGCAGATGTTATATCATCTGAATAAATAGTTTGTACTGAATCTAATATAACAAGTTTTGGCGTTGTTGTATTTATTGCTTCTTCTATTATATCAATGTCTGTTTCTCCTAAAAATAATAGGCTTTCTCTATTAACTTTTAGTCTATCTGCCCTAAGTTTTATTTGTTCTGCTGATTCTTCACCTGATATATAAAGTATTGTTCCATCTGTTTTTAATTTTTCACAAATCTGTAAAATTAAGGTTGATTTTCCGATACCAGGTTCACCACCTAATAATACCAATGAGCCAATAACAATTCCTCCGCCTAATACCATGTCTAATTCTCTAAATCCTGTGGACATTCTAGTCTGTTCACTTCCAACTACTTTATTCAGCTGTGTTGGTGTAACACTTTTCTTCTTTTCTCCTCCATTTGAAGATTTTGAGTCCTTTGATATTTTTTCCTCAAAAAAGCTATTCCATGCATTACATGCTGGACATTTTCCAAGCCATTTGGCTGATTCATATCCACATTCATTGCAAACAAAAACAGATTTTATTTTTGCCATTTACAAATTTCCTTTCTTATTTATAATTCCTTCTGTTTTTCTATTGTTTTATTATATCATCGTGACTTTTATTTTGCAATCGTTTTTTCTTTTATTTTCACTATGTGGCTGTTGTTTTGCCAATCTTGCTCAATGGCTAAGTAAATGGTCCATACTGAGAACTCATATTATAACAGTATCAGCTCCGCTTAGGGGTACACCTTTTGCGAATTTTGAAGGTTTCCCTCAAAAACTAAATGCAATTGAAAAATTCTTTTATCGGAAAATATTTTCTGATCATAATGTTGACAGAGACATATCTCCTAATTCAAATTTTATCTCTAACCTTAATTTGCAGAGTATCGACAAATTACACAGGGAATACATAGTTTCAAAGTGTGCTCCATCACTCAATCCAATTGACTGGATATTGTGGCTAATCGATATTAGAGCAGGCATTCATGGAGATGGCATTGTTCCACTTGATAGCCAAATACCTGATGGTATTTACTATCAAATTAAATCTTCATACTCAACATCTATGCGTAATAGCTGTAAAATTGTTAGAAATCTTATGTAGTCCTCTAAAGCCCGCAATGTATTGCGGGCTCATTTCTTTTATTTTTTTGAAAATTCATAAGATTGTTTTTTTCCTATTCTTAATGTTCCTGCTAAAATTTCTTCTGCTATTTTGTCTTCTACTAAAGTTTGAATACTCCTTCTCAAAGGTCTTGCACCATAATTTTTATCATATCCTTGCTTTTTTATTTCTTCTATTACTTTTCTATCTATATTAATATTATAACCATTATCACTTAACCTTTTTTCAACCTGTATTAATAATAATTCTATTATTTTTTCTATCTCTTTATCATTTAGTTTATGGAATACAATTATTTCATCTATACGATTAATAAATTCTGGTTTTAAATTTCTTTTTACTTCTGCCATAACCTCTTTTTTTATATCTTCATATTCCCTTTGTTGTTCTTCTTTTACCTTTTCTGTAAATCCTAGAGTTTTTTTCTTATTTATTAAAGATGCTCCAATATTTGAGGTTAGTATTATTACAGTATTTTTAAAATCTACTGTTCTTCCTGTTGAATCAGTTAATCTTCCGTCTTCTAATACTTGAAGTAAAATATTCATTACATCTGGATGTGCTTTTTCTATTTCGTCAAATAAAATTACTGAGTAAGGTTTTCGCCTAACCTTTTCAGTTAATTGTCCACCTTCATCAAATCCTACATATCCTGGAGGAGCTCCTATAAGTTTTGCTACTGAATGTCCTTCCATAAACTCTGACATATCTAATCTTATCATTGTACTTTCATTTCCAAATAATTCTATTGCAAGAGCTTTTGCAGTTTCGGTTTTTCCAACTCCTGTTGGTCCTAAAAATAAAAATGAACCTATTGGTCTATTAGGATCTTTTAATCCAACTCTTCCCCTTCTTATGGCTTTTGCTACAGCTTCTATTGCTTCATTCTGACCTACCACCCTTTTATGTAGTGATTCTTCTAAATTTCTTAATTTCTCATTTTCGTCTTGTGTTATTTTTTGCACTGGTATACTAGTCCATGTTGATACAATACCTGCAATATCTTCTTTGGTGATGTCTGTAATTGCTTTTATGTTTTTTTCATTCCATTTTTCTTTTTCTTCATCTATTTTAATTCTTTGCTTTTCTTCTTTATCTCTTAACATTGCTGCTTCTTCAAAATTTTGTATATTTATCGCATCTTCTTTTGCTTTTTTAGTATTTGCTATTTCTTCTTCTAAATCTTTTATTCTTTCTGGTAAAGTATATTTTTTCATTCTAGTCATTGAAGCTGCTTCATCAATAATATCAATTGCTTTATCTGGTAAAAACCTATCATTAATATATCTTGAAGATAATAGTACTGCTTCTTCTAATGCTTCATCTGTTATTCTTACATTATGATGTAATTCATATTTGTCTCTAATACCTTTTAAAATTAATATAGTGTCTTGTGTGCTTGGCTCTTCAACCATAACTGAACTAAATCTTCTCTCTAGTGCAGCATCTTTTTCTATGTATTTTCTATATTCATTTATAGTTGTTGCTCCTATTACTTGTATTTCTCCTCTCGATAATAATGGTTTTAAAATATTTGCAGCATCTATTGCTCCTTCTGCTGCTCCGGCACCAACTATTGTATGAATTTCGTCTATGAATAATATAACATCTTTTGCTTTTCTAACTTCATTTAAAGATTTTTTTATTCTGTCTTCAAAGTCACCTCTATATTTCGCACCAGCTACCATACTTGAAATATCTAAAGATACAACTCTTTTATTTTTTAACATTTCTGGAACATCCTCAGATACTATTTTTTCTGCTAATCCTTCTGCTATAGATGTTTTTCCAACCCCTGGCTCACCTATTAAACATGGGTTATTTTTAGTTCTTCTAGTTAAAATTTGAATAACTCTTTCTATTTCTCTATTTCTTCCTACAATATTGTCTAGTTTCCCTTTTTTTGCTTCTATTGTTAAATCTACACTATACTGATTAAGTACAGATGTATGTGAATAGCTACCTCTTCCTTTGTTATCTATATTCTTAGAATTTTTATCATTAGAGAAATCTTGCTCATCTAATAATTGCATTATTTCATTATACATAGTTTGAATATCTATTCCTAAATCACTTATGATTCTTGCTGCTATACTATCAGTTTCCCTAATTATTCCAATTAATATATGTTCTGTTCCAATGTAGTCTGAATCAATTTTTTTTGATTCTTTAAAAGCATTTTCAAATACTTTTTTACTTCTAGGTGTAAATCCTAGAGTTTTATCCACTCCATCTTCGTTTTTTCCTATTAAACCTTCTATATCGTCTAAAATTTTTTCAGATGTTATATCTTGTTTTTCTAGAACTCTTCCTGCTACTCCTGTCTTTTCTTCAGCTAGTCCATATAGTAAATGTTCTGTTCCAACATAATTATGACCTAATTTTATCGCTACTTCACTTGCAAGTTCAAGTGCTTTATTTGCACTTTTTGTAAATTTATAATCCATCATCTACTATCTCTCCTCTTGTTTTTTATCAAATTATAACACTCTATTATTACTTTTCAATAGCTTCGACAAACCTTCTATATCTTAGACAAATGTTCTACTATATAACAAAAAAGTGAGACATTATCTCACTTTTTTGTTATATCTGACAATTTATTTGCAATTTCTTTTTGTTTCTCCAAAGTTAGCCATGCAAAATATGATGGAATAAACTCTCCATATTTTGTAGTATCTTCTTTTCTTTCTTTTTCTTCCATTAATACTCTCCTACAAATTATATTCAGTATTAATATGTACATATTTTTTTAATATATACTATATATTTAATATATTCATTTGCTTCTTGCGCTCCATTTTGTTATATTTCAATTTAAAAATATAATTTTTATTTGTATTCAAAAAAGCTACTTCATTTCTGAAGTAGCTTTTTTTCAAAATTCAGAAGGCTTCATTATTTTGAATAGTGAAGTTTTCACTTCCTCAAAATCCTTATCGCCACTAAAAAGAATATCGGCTTTGCCATTAATTGCTGTTTCTATAACATGAATGTCATCTTCATCTCGAATACAAATATCCAAACCTTCTATTGGTTTTGATTCTATAATTTCGAATGTTGCCTTATTTAGTATTTCCTCAAACTTTTTTCTATGTTCTTCGGTAAAGTACTTCCGTTTTTTCCTTTTTCTTCGATTTTTATTATCATTTTGAAGAGTAGCTTTTATTTCAGCTAAAATGGACGTACTTAATAGAATAACAATGTCTTTATTTTGACAAATATTATTTAACCATTCGCTTATTCTTCCTTCTGTTACTACTGCCGAAATCCAAATATTAGTGTCTAGTACAATTCTCATAAGATTATCCCTCCTATAAACTTGAAATTATTCATTGTTTAATACTACTTATATATATTTTTTTAATATATAACAAAATTAATTCCTACAAACATGATTCCTTTATTATTTGTTTGTATTGTTCAACCAATTTTTCTAAACTTTCTACTGTAATATATTCATTTGCTTCATGTGCATTTATTGGTCCTGTGCCTAAAATATATCTATTTTTTGACTGTATAAAACTAGCTTCTGTTATAAAATTTGTTGTTTTACTTTTTTCACTTTCTGGTATAAAAGGTTTAATATAATTTAATATTTTATATTCAAATTCATATTTTTCTTTTAATCTATTTACCTCTTCAAAAATTTTTGTTTTATGTTCATTTTTTATAGGCCTAAAATCTATATCTACTATACAACTATTAGGAACAATATTTATATTTTTCCCTCCATATATTTTTCCTATGTTCATAGTTGTAAATGGAATTTCAAATCTGTTATCATTTTCTAGTCTTAAATCATTATAAAATTTTTTTAATTCATCCAAAAATTTTATACATTTTTCTATTGCATTTATCCCTTTTTCAGGATTGCTTGAATGCGCTGATTTTCCTTGAAAATCAATTTTAAATTCCAATAAACCTTTGCTTCCATTCATTATTTCATTATTTGTTGGTTCCCCAATAATCATATTTTCAGGCATTTCCATATTTAATTTATTTATTTCTTTTATTCCTTCAAAACCGATTTCTTCATCATAAGTAAAAAATAGTTTAATTCCAGAACTCAACTTATTCCAATCTATATCTAATACTGCTTTTAAAATTGCTGCAATACCACCTTTCATATCACAAATACCAAGTCCATATAATTTTCCATCTTTTTCTTTTAATTCTAATGGATTATATATCCAATCACTTCCACTTTGTACAGTATCAGTATGACCTAAAAATCCTAAATTGCATTTTTCCTTTATGCTCATAATTAAGCACTTAGTTTTATACTCTAACTTAAATCCCTTTCTTTCTAGAATTTGTTGTATATAGTTCATTATTCTTTTATTTTCTTTGTCCTTATATGTGTCAAATTTCACTAGATTTTTTAATATTTCTTTTGACTCCATACTATTCCTCCTCTACAATTCCACTAATAATAGCTTTTTCTATATAACTTTCGTTTTCTTTAAGTTCTATATTGATACTATATCTTGATGGTTGTATTAGTTCTATTTTCTTATCTTTGTTTTTCAAATAGTTATATATTGCTGTTCCTAAACTACCACTACCACATGCTGTTTCGTAAAATACTGTATTTATTTCTTTTACCCATACAATAGGATTTATTTTTATTTTTTCTGTTTCTTTTTCCAATAACATTATTCCTATAGCTTTTTCTTCGGAATCTAACTCTGTTATCATTAATTGTTTTAGTTCATTTTTAGTTTTTTCTTCATTTTCTTTTAATTTTTGAATATAAATTTTTGATTTTTCTTCGTCTAAAATTGCAATCAAAATTCCATCTATTTTTATACAAGTAAAATCTTTTTTTATTTCATATAAATCAGCTATATTCTTGCCTATATCTAATTGAAGTTCTACTTTTTTATCATTTAGTACTTTACCTAATATTCTTTTATTTGTTCCTGATACAGTAAGCCCGTATTTCTCCTTCTTTTCCCTTTAGATATTCCCAGATTGCACATCTTGTTCCATTCATACAAAATTCTCCACCTGCCATCTCTAAACGATTAACTTTATTATTTAAAAAACCTACTTGTTCAACTTGTGGATTTTTCTCCATTATCCTTCTATTTATTAATCTCTTTTGACTACCTGTATATTCGCTTCCATAAATTAATGCCGTTTTATTTCCTCCTGGATTTAATATTTTATATTTAATCTCTCCTATACTTCCTCCACAAGCAATACTTCTTACATTTTTTTCCATTATAAATTACCACCTTTCATATAATAAAAAACACCATTTATAGTTTTTATCCTACAAATAGTGTCTTTAAATATATCTATTTTTATATATTTTCAAACTATCGTAGGCACAGTATTTTTAGCCTGTACCTACGCAATTAAATGCAATAGTTACAAGCTCCTACGATGATGATGTAATTGGTTTAAAAATATATTTGATTTCATTTTATTTCCTTCTTTCTGAAATTTTATATTTTAAATAATAACATTTTTTTTAGTGAATGTCAACAGTTTTATTTGTCCACCAATTATTTTTATAATTTTTTTTAATTATTGTCGCTTTTATATTTCTTACATTTTTCTTCTAACAACTTGAAATCCACCACATTTTTTATATAAGATACATCATAATTATTAATCTTTTGATTATATATAATACTTGCATACTTCTTTATCATTTCTTCATTTTTTCCAATAAATTCAAGTTCCTTTTCAACTAATATTTTATAATTTTTGTTTTTCTCATTACTTTTCTTCTATCTTCTTTATTGTCATAAACTTTATAATCAAATTGCCTTAAATAATCTATATATTCATCTGTTACTGCATATAGCTTCATTCTTTCCTCCTAAAAAATCAAAAGGTAAAGACCTAGATCTCTACCTTTTGATTTTACAGCTCCCACTTATTGGTAGGGTTCACCTGATTTTTAACTGTAAATAGATATTAAATATCTATTTCTATTATATTCATTATACTATCTTTTTATGCCTTTTGTCAACGATTTCAATTGAATTTTCACATTTGGTTATTTGGCAGGTGTGCCAATTCCTACATCTCCCTAGTTTGACACTTAATAGAATAAAAAATGTTTAATATAGCATTATATAATGTTGCACTCATATTAATTTGTCTTGTTCCTTGTTTAGTTTTAGTAGTTCCAATATACCATCTGCCTTTATCATCTTTTGGCTTGTCATATACTGTATGTCTAACATTTATAACTCTATTTTCAAAACCTATATCATCCCAAGTTAAGCTACAAACTTCTCCTGTTCTCATTCCAGTAAAACAACTTGTAATAAAAGCACAAGTAAAAGTATCATCATCTTTAAATCTATCTAAAATTATATCAATTTCGTTTTTACTATATTCTCCTTTCATTTTTCGAATGTAAACAAAAAATGCTATCACGAATGATAACATTTTTATAATTTGTATTCACTTTGTTTGCATAGGTAAATATCCTTATTTTGCAAGCAGTTCAGAGTTTTAAGTTTATGGTATGAAAACATTTTGCAAACAAAATGCAAACAATTTGGTATGTTTGCATATTTATGTTCACTTTGTAAATCTTTGAAAGTACTAATATTACTGATTTCTTCCACAACAGTTCTTATATTTCTTTCCACTTCCACAAGTAGTAAATTGTTAAATATTATACATATTTTCAGTATTTATCCTATTATTGATATTTCAATATTTCATAGACTTTGTAAGTTTTTGTATATATAATATTTATAATATTACTTAGATTATCTTTATTAATAATCTGGCAACAAATTGGCAACGATGTCGCCAACATTTTTTATTTACTGATACTATTATAGGGCTTAATACTTTATTTGTCAAATATCTATTTTGGGCAAAATTTTAGAGCTATGTTGCCATAGCTCTTTTCTCAATTGGTTATTTGGCAGGTGTGCCAAGTCCTGCATCTCTTTTGACCATTTTTAGGTGTGTGGATGGCACTATTGTCCACTTCAAATAACCTACTTCTATTGTACTTTTATTATACAACTTTTATTCATTTTTGTCTAGTTTTTTCCAAATGATTTTTCCTCGATTTTTTATCGTTTGATTCCAAGTCCTTTTATTTAATTTCATTAATGTTATTATCGAATTCTTGTTATGTTCTTCATCTTGTCCTAATGCTAACTTTATAACAACTCTACCATTCTTTCCTATATCATCAATCTCTTTTAAATATATCATTGTATCTTCATGTCTATTATCTTCAACTATATAGTCCGGATTTTCAATTATACTTTTAATATACGGTCTTAATTGTTTATATTCTTCTTCATGGTATAACAGTATATGTTCATATAATCTTTCATCAGTCAAAATTACTTCTTCTGTTATTAATTTATTTTCATATACTCCTAACTTTTTTCTATCTAAATTTGTTATATATTGCAATTTATTACCTTCTTTTCATTTATACTTTCATTATTTCCAAACTATAGTTTGTATTATATGAAAATCCTACTTATTTGTCAAGCGTTGTATATTTAATAAATTATTTCTTAATCATCAATTTTCCACTATGTTTATTCTTAGAGTTTTTACTAATTATTGAGTAATCTATACTTTCAATTTTATTTTTTATTATAATATTTCCAGGAAAAACCATAGTTTCTCCAACTTTTATGTTTTTTATAGTGAAACTTATAATCATTTTATCATTTTTCTCTAAAACATCATAATCAATAAAATCATATATAGCGTCTATGGATTCAGTGCTAGAATTATATAATGGTAACATACTAGTCGATGGTATATATGGAGTTGTAGATAATGGCATTCTTCTGAAATCAGATATTGTATTATCATATTCAGGAATAAACATTTTCCTTGCATAGTTTTTATTAAGCTCTTCACAAATATTTTTTGACACTTTCGGAAAATTTTCAGCATCTACATAAACGTCCTTTGGAAATTCTATATTAACTTCTATTTCTTCATCCGAAATATTTCCTATTTCAGAAATTGCTAATTGTATAAACTTATAGTCTCTTATATTATCTAAAAAACTTAACCACTCTATAAGTCTACTAATTTTATCATTTAACTCTACTATCATTTCATATTTTTTTATAGATTTACTACTACCAGTTTCTTCATATTTCACAGAAGGTCCAAGATATCCACTTATACTCGAGAACCCACTAAAACGTTTACCAGCATTACCAATATCAAAAAAACTATCTTTTATTTCAATTTTAGTAGCTTTCGCAAATGATTTTATATTTTCTATTACATCTTCATCTATTTTTATCTTTTCTGATTTAAACAACCCACCAGCCAAAGAAGAATTGAATGCAATGTTAATGCTTTGTTTTAAATCATCTATTTGAAACACATTTATTTCCTTTGTTAAAGATAATAACCTTTCTTTTTCTTTGTCAAAATCCGGAAAAAAATCATACTCTCTCACTACTTATCATCACTTATCTTTCCATCAATAATTCCACTAATTTTAAATTGTGAACTTGTAAGCATTATTTTTTCTTTGTATATAGAATCTATTATGTATCTAGAAATATTAGTGTTTCTCGAACCTCTCCTAACTTTTATATATCCACTTTCATAATCTCCATATTTCTTTTTTAGCAAATATGGTCTATCATTACATCCAAATATCCTAAAAATTCCAAAATCTTGATTATTATAACTTAGTATTTTAAATTCAATACTTATACTAGGTTCTATATTTTCAGTAACTAACTCTTGATAAACAGCACTATCTTCAGCACTTGTTTTATCAATACCTTTTATTATTCTTTCCCCATCTGGTTTTACTTTCACACCAGTTATTATGTATTTATCTCCATTTGCATTAGAATTAGATAAGCTAATTACATCTAGCAAGAAGTCAGCTTTGCTTTTAGTATTAGACCAATCATAAATTTTCATTTTAAAATCAATAAACTCATTTTCTATCTCATTATTTATATAATCAATAATAATATTATCCTGCATAATATCACCTCTAAAAAAAGATGTTTTTATTATATCATATTTTTATGTTCTTTTATCATATTAAAATAATTTTTAATATGATATTCTAAAAATTATCTTGTTTAATTTCTATATACGTATAGTATTTATGTTTACTTGTATTCTATAATCTTATCTATTACATCAGATTGTGTAATTTTCTCAAATACATTATTTGCTTTCTTTCTAGTTTCATCTGTACTAGATATATAAAAATTTTCAGTAGTTTCTATATTTCTATGTCCTAATATATCGGCAACATCTCTTATTTCCACACCATTTCTTAATGTTTTCGTTGCATAACTCCCTCTTAAATCATAAAACCTACATTTCTTAATTCCTAATTTATTATGTATCACTTGAAATGGAGATCTCAATAAGTCCGTCCCCACAAATGTGCCATCTTCTTTAGTAAATACTAGATTAATTGTGTTTATATTTAAGCATTTATCTTTATTTTTCACTATTCTCTGTTCAATTACTTTTCCATATTGATTTTTAACATCCTCTAAATGATAATATTTATAATCAACTCCATATAATGTTTTCATATATAATTGTTTCTTTCTATAATTTTTGAGTGCTGTTAATAAAGTTACGCTAATATGAATTTTTCTTTTCCCTGTTGGAGTTTTTGTATTTCCTATATACCACCTTCCTTTGTCATCTTTAGACTTATCATATACATTATGTTTAACATATATAATACCATTCTTTAAATCTATATCGTTCCAAGTTAATGCAAATACCTCTCCTGTTCTCATTCCTGTATAACATGAAGTTAGAAAAGCACATGTAAAAGTATCATTGTTATTAAATCTAGTCAGAATCTTATCTATTTCTTCCTGAGTATAAATATGTTTTACATCTCTTTTTTCTTCTTCAATTTTAGGTAATCTTAATGTTAGTGTTGGATTATATTTTATAAATCCATATACATCACAAGCTTCTCTAAATGAGCCTTTTAATACTTTTAATATGTTTGAAAAATAAGCTCTTGAAAATTTGTATTTACTGCATAGTTCTACAATAAAACAATTTAATTTTACACTCGTTAATGAAGCTAATCTATATATTCCTAAGTTCGGTTTTAAATATTTGTTCACAATAGTTCTATATGCCTGTATAGTATTATATCTTAAATTAATTCTACAATAATTATCTAACCAGTAATCTAAATAATCACTATATGATATATTTTCTTCTTTAAATACTAATCCTGTATTTAAAAACTCGTTATATGCTTTTGTTCCTGCTTTTTCGGCTTCTAGTTTTGTTTTGAATCCAGATTTACTTATTCTTTTTCGCTTACCATTAACCTTCCCCACTTCAAATTGATATTGATATACTTTACCTCTTTTATTAACATTTACAGAAGCCATTTTTATTTATCTCCTTCCATATTATGGTTGGACAATTTCTTCACATTATCAATGTTTGACAAATCTTGTCCTTCATAATCTGTTAAAAACTTGATTAATGACGTTTTTAAAATTTTAATACTTCCTAATTTCAAAGCAGGCAAATATCCCTTTTCAATTAATTCATATATATAATTTGGACTTGAATGTAGTATTGTTGCAACTTCTTGAACTGTATAAATAAGTCTTTCGCTTTCTAATTTTTCCATTATTCTATACCTCCCAAACATAAAAGAAAACAAGAATAACCATATATCGTTTTTGATACATAATTACTCTTGTTTTCTCTTTGTTGAATTTTCATGTTATAAGTATAGAATATGTTTTTTCTAAATACAATGAAATGATTTTGAAGTATTTTTGAAATCTAGATATTATATATACTCTAAAATTTCTTTAAACTCTTTATATCCATATTTTTCGTTAAAGTGTCCTGCATTATTTATTAGAATCTTTTTTGCTTTGATATTATCTGCAAAGGATTTAGCTTTTTCCATTGGAATATATGGATCATTATCAGAATAAATACATACTATTTCATTACATAATTCGCTTATTTTTGTTAATTTTTCATCTAGTATATAAAACGAATCATATAAACTATTATCTTTATCAAACTGTATATTATTGAATCCTGCAACTGTAATAATTTTCTTTACTTTTACCTTATTCTTTATTAAAAACTTTAATAGAAAAATTCCTCCTAAACTATGTGTAATAAAAGTTGTTTCTTCTGTAATATATCCAACTTTGGCATAAGACATTAGTATAGTGTTCCAACTTTCATAATCTTGTTTATATGGAGTTGTAAAGCTTGGCACTATACAATTTAATTTTCTTTTACTTAATTGAGACTTTAAATATGGAATCCAGTTTTTGTATGGATTTCCATAAGAGCCATGAATGATAAAATAATTGTTCATTGATTATAGTTCTCCTTTAATATTGTTGTATTTTATAAATCATTTTTTCTCGTATCAATATGAGTATTAGGATTGAAAGGTGGATTCATTATTTCTATCATTTGCAAATTTCCTTTAAAAGCAAATTCAGTATTTATAGGAATCTATATTGTATCTCCTTTTGATATTTCGTAAGTTTCACCATTTATATTTGCTAGTCCTTTTCCTTCTAAAATGTAGTATATATGTATGCTTTCTGTTTCTTTTTGATAATACTCATGCCCTATCATCATATCAATATAATCAACTTCTATTCCTAATTTTCCTTTGCTTAAATAATATCCTTTTAAAAAATTATTATGTTCAAAATCTGGATATTGTGAGAATTCTTTTATATATTTATTCATCTCTATTCCTCCAATTATTTTTCCTATTTTATATATCTATAATTCATATCTCTTTAATTGTTCTATATATCTTTTAATACTACTATCATTTATGTCCTCTGGATTTAGTTTACAATATTCTATAATTTGTTTCTCTATACTTAAGGAACATTCTATCAAATGATTTGCTTTTTCTTCATTAGCCCATACTGATAATGGCTTGTCTTTATATCTTATTTTCGCATCCTCTAGTCTTTCTCTTATACTGACAACTCCATTTGGTGCAACTCTTTGGTCGCAATAAGCACAAATTTTTCTCTCATAGGAATTTGATTTCAATGTTTCTTCATTTTTTCTTGACCTTTTTCCATCTAGTATAATAAGTTCTTTTTCTGTTAGCCCTTCTTCTTTTCCAATTTCCAAATTAATTTCATGGTCATTAGTTCCATACTTACCAAAGTATTTTTTTCTTACTTTTAAAAATTTTTCGTCTTTTGAAAAATCCTCTGGTATTTTTACCATATTTCCCATATCATGTAGTAGACTTACTCTAATAATTGCTTCTTTATCTATTTCTTCTCCATTCCAGTTATCTATTATTAAATTGCTGCATGCTGCTACTCTTAACATGTGCATTTGTAAATTTTCTGGCAAATGACATTTTTTATAAATTCCTATAATATTCATTTGAATATTGCTCCTTGTGTTCCTATTTTCTATGCCATAATATTACCATACGTTAACAACTTTTACAATAACAATATAATATATAATTTTTTCTTTGTAACATTACATATTTATAGCCTACGCAGGAAAGTGTTCATAAGGAACACCTAAAACACATAAAAGGACAAGCCTTTTAGATTATTAACATTCATTTTTCTTATTAATTTTTTAATAATATTCCCTTGCGTGGTACACTCTTATTTTTTATAAATTTAAGGTAAATTGCTCAAATTTTTGTACTATATCTGTTTCCATTTTTGTTGTTACTCTTACATATATTTCATAAGTTGTTTTTATTGTACTATGTCCTAATCTCTTTGATACTGCTTTTATATCTGCTCCTGCTTCAATTAATCTTGTTGCATGTGTATCTCTAAAGTCATGAAATCTACACGGAATTCCTAATTCGTAATGGATAACTTTGAATGGATATTTACAAGTATCTGTTCCTTCAAATACTCCATTATTTTTTAAGAAAACTAAATTGACTTCTGGCAATGTAACATTAATTTCAGCATAAGCATTTACTATTTTTATTTCCTTCTTTTTAGTATATGGATTTTCTACCTCTTTTGCATAATGCTTCATATATGAATCTCCATATTCTTCTTTATATTTTTCTTGTTCTTTTTTGTATTCTTTTAAAGCATTTACTAATGTATCGCCAATATCAATAGTTCTATAACTACTTGGTGTTTTACAAGTTCCAAAATACCAAACTGTTGTGGCATTTCCAATAATATTTCTATTTTTCGCTCCTCCTTTTTGATTTTTCTTCAAGATATTTTTATTTACTGTTAATGTTTTGTTTTCCAAATCAATGTCTTTCCAAGTTAGTCCAAATACTTCTGAAACACGAAGTCCAGTATAGTACGCAGTTAAAAAAGCATAATAAATTGCATGATTATTTTGAAATCTATTTAAAATCATTTTGACTTCTTCTTTTGTAAAAATATGAACTGGATCTTCATCTGGAATATCATATTTAGGAAGTCTAACCTTTAATGATGGATTTTCCTTCACAAATCCTACTACATCTGTTGCATAGGTAAATGACGTTTTCAAAACCTTTAAAATATTCCTTAAAAAATTTTTAGAAAAACCCTTTTCTACATATATGTTATTGATAAATTCTTGAAGTATTGATGTCGTTATTTGTGATAATCTATAAAATCCTAATTTAGGTTTTATATGATTTTTTACAATATTTTTGTATGCCTCTATTGTGTGATATTTCAAATTTATCTCGCAATGTTCTTTCATCCAATAATCTAAATAATCACTATAAGATATTTGTGATGGAATAAAAGAATGTCCTGTATTGTTGTATTCATTATATGCTTCCATTCCTGCTTTTTCGGCTTCTGCTTTGGTTTTGAATCCGGATTTTGTAACTCTCTTTCTTTTGCCATTAATAGGTGCAATATCAAATTGATATTGATAAACTTGTCCTCTTTTTCTGACACTAACCATAAATATTTTTACCTCCTAAAAAATTTAGTAAATAAAAAACAAGCCAACACTTTTTATATGTTGACTTTTAGTTATCGTATTCAATTTGTTACCCAAATTGTTGATAGAAAAAATGTATTGTTTTCAAAGCTTTCAGAGATTTCTATTTCGTTTGGCAACAAATCGGCAACAATTTGTGTTTTTAAATTAGTTTTTTATGTTTTATACATCTCTCAAACTATTGATTTTACTCATTTCTTCCACAACAATTTTTATATTTCTTCCCACTTCCACAAGGACAAGGCTCATTTCTTCCTACTTTTGGTTCTTGATTTACTACTGGAGTCCTTTTTACATCTGATGTTTGTGGAACTTGTTGTTTATTCTCTGATACTATATTTATACTATCTAATGTTGCTTGAGCAACAGATGTTATTTTGGCTGTTTGTTCTCTTTTTAGTTCTCCTGCCTTTTGAATGTTTAATAGGATTTTTACTACATCTTTTTGTATCTCTGCTACCATTGCGTCAAACATGTCAAATCCTTCTATTCTGTATTGTGCTACTGGATCTTTTTGTCCATAGGCACGTAAACCAATTCCTTCTTTTAAGTCATCCATTGCATCTATGTGATCCATCCATTTTTGGTCTACTACTTTTAACATTACTACTCTTTCTAGTTCTCTTATTTCTTGCTCTCCAAGTTCTTGCTCTTTTTCTTCGTATTTTTGCTTTGATTTTTCTACTATTTCACTTATTACATTTGCTTGGTTTAAATTTTCTTCTTTTAATGCTTCTATTTCACTAATTCCAAAGTTATTTTTTATTTCTTGTGCTAAAGCTTCTTTACTTATTTTTTCATCTGTTCTAAAGAAATTTGAAACTACTTCTGTTGCCACTGGTTCAATCATTTTTAGTATGCTTTCTTTTAGATTCTTACCATCTAATACGTCTCTTCTTTGCCCATATATTATTTCTCTTTGCGTGTTCATAACATCATCATATTGTAATACATTTTTACGGATGCTAAAGTTTCTTCCTTCAACTCTTTTTTGTGCATTTTCTACTGCATTTGATAACATTTTAGCTTCAATAGGCATGTCTTCATCTGCACCTATCTTGTCATATATGTTTGTTATTACATCTCCACCAAATATTTTCATTAAGTTATCATCAAGTCCTATGAAAAATTTTGATTCTCCGACATCTCCTTGACGTCCACTACGTCCCCTTAACTGATTGTCAATTCTTCTTGATTCGTGTCTTTCTGTTCCTATGATTTTTAGACCACCTGCTTCAATTACTTTCTCTTTTTCTTCTTTTATTTCTTCATCAAATTTCTTTTCTAGTTCTCTAAATAATTTTCTTGCTTCTAGTACCTCCCCATTGTCTGTTTCATTATAGGCATTCGCTTGTTCAATTAATTCATCTGAATATCCTTTTCTTTTCATTTCTTGTTTTGCTAAAAATTCAGAGTTTCCACCTAGTATAATGTCTGTACCACGTCCTGCCATGTTTGTAGAAATAGTTACTGCTCCATATTTACCTGCTTGTGCTATAATTGAAGCTTCTTTTTCATGGAATTTTGCATTTAATACTTGATGTGGTATTCCTTCTTTTTTTAATACACTGCTTATTTTTTCAGAGTTTTCTATTGAAATTGTACCTACTAACACTGGTTGACCTTTTTCATGGCTTTTTTTAATTTCCTCTACAATTGCATTAAATTTGGCTTTTTCATTTTTGTATATTACATCATTTAGGTCATTTCTTATCATTGGCTTATTTGTAGGTATTGTGATAACATCTAATTTATAGATTTCTTGAAATTCTGCTTCTTCTGTCATCGCTGTACCTGTCATTCCTGAAAGCTTTGAATACATTCTAAAATAGTTTTGGAATGTTATTGTTGCTAGTGTTCTTGATTCATCTGCTATTCTTACTCCTTCTTTTGCTTCTATTGCTTGATGTAATCCATTATTATAACGTCTACCATACATTATACGTCCTGTGAATTCATCTACGATTAATACTTCTCCATCTTTTACAATGTAATCTATATCCCTTTTCATTATTCCATGTGCACGTAATGCTTGGTTTATATGATGAACTAAATCAGAGTTGTCTAAGTCATCTAAATTATCTACATTAAATGATTTTTCTGCTTTGTCTATACCTTTAGCTGTAAGTGAGGCTGATTTTGCTTTTAAGTCTACTATATAGTCATATTTTTCATTATCTTCTGCTTGGTCTATATCTTTTACATCTTCTTCTATAATTACTTTTGGTGTAAGTCTTTTTACAAAGTCATTTGCTTTTTTATACATTTCTGATGATGCTGCTGCTTTTCCAGATATTATTAATGGTGTACGCGCTTCATCTATTAAAATACTATCTATCTCATCTACAATTGCAAAGTTTAATCCTCTTTGTACGGCTTGATTTTTATATATAACCATATTATCTCTTAGATAATCAAATCCAAATTCGTTATTTGTTCCATATGTAATGTCTGCTCCATATGCTTTTTGTTTTTCTTCTGGTCTCATACCACTTATAACTAGTCCTACTGTTAAACCTAAAAATTTATAGACTTTTCCCATCCATTCACTATCACGTGTAGCTAAGTAATCATTTACTGTAACTACATGAACTCCGTTTCCTGATAAAGCATTTAAATATGCTGGAAGGGTTGCTACTAAAGTTTTTCCTTCTCCTGTTTTCATTTCTGAAATTCTTCCTTGGTGTAAAATAATTCCACCAATTAATTGAACATCAAAGTGTCTCATCCCTAAAACTCTTTTAGAGGCTTCTCTCATTACTGCAAATGCCTCAGTTAAAATATCATCTAATGTTTCTCCATTTTGTAATCTATTTTTGAATTCTTCAGTTTTATTTGTTAATTCTGTATCTGATAGTTTAGCTATTCCCTCCTCTAAATTGTTTATCTTCTCCACAAGTGGCATTATCCTTTGTACTTCTCTTTCTGAATATGATTTAAAAATTTTGCTAAATATTCCCATTATACCTTTTCCTTTCACATACGTTTTTTTCTAAAAACATACTATATCACTTTTTTACATTTTTTACAAGAGAAATTTTATAGATTTTTTCGTTTTCATCACATAGGCGCCTAGTAAAATTGTTTACAAATTTTACTGGGCGCCTCTATAAACATATATAATATATTAACATGAATTTTATTATTGAATAGGAAAAGGTACATTGCATATTTTTCATACAATGTACCGCTTAACCTTTGGGACTATAACCCACACACACCTATATGTTAACATTAACCTATAAGTTTGTCAATACTTTTTTTAATATTTTTTAAAATCCTATCCTTTTTTCTTTATGTATTTCAATTTCAGGTATGTCTTCTGTTGTTATTTTCTTTAGTTCTTTTAAGTCTTGAAGGTCTCTACATCTTTTTGCATGTTGCATTAGAGTTTTCTTAAATACATTTATTACAAATCTTGCATTTCCAAAGTTTCTTGTTTTTATGTTTTGTTTTATTATATTTAATATCTCTTCTTCTGCTTTTTTCTCTATTTCAAATTCTGCTTTTTCTACTTCTTTCTTAAATATTGTTAGTAATTCGTATTCTGAATAGTCTCCAAATTCTATTGTTTCTCCTACCCTCGAAATTAACCCAGAGTTCAATTCTAAAAACTCTTTCATTTCTTCTTTATATCCTGCAAATATTACGGTTATTCTTCCTTCATAATCTGTCATATATTTTGTTATTGTTGATATCGCATCTTGCGAATAATTACCATTATTTCCTGCTTGATTCATTAGTGTATATGCTTCATCTATAAATAATAATCCATCTATCGCATTTTCTAGTACTTTTGCTGTTTTATTTGATGTTTGTCCTACATATTCTCCAATTAAGTCTTTTCCTGTTACTTCTATTAGTTTATTATTTTTTATGTATCCCAAGTTATATAGAATTTCTGCAAAAATCCTTGCTACGGTAGTTTTTCCTGTTCCTGGATTTCCTATGAATATCATGTTTAGATTTAATGGTATTCTTTTTTCTAATTTGTTGTTTAACATTACTAAGTCTATTAAACCATCTAATTCTTTTTTTACATTAGTTAATCCTACTAATTTTGAAAGTTCCCCTTGTATCTCTTCTGTACTTTTCTTTAAACTAAAACTTTCATTTGTTAATCCTATTACATCTTTTTTAGTTATAGTCATTAAATTATTTTCATCAAAGTCTTGTGCATGAATCATTACTAATCTTTCAAATAAATTAATCATAAATCTTGCATTTCCAAAGTTTCTTGTGTTTTTATTTGTTTCTAGTATTTCTATTATTCCTTTTTTAGCACTTTCCTCAACTGTAAAGCCTTTACTTAAAGCATAATTGTCTAATATTTGTATTAATTCTTCAGTTGTATAATTGCTAAATTCAAATGTATATCCTATTCTTGAAGCAATACCTGGATTAGAGTCTAAAAAGTTCTTCATTTCTAATGTATATCCAGCAAAAATTACAACTAGCCTATCTTTATATTTTTCCATGGCTTGCACTAATGTTGCAATAGATTCTTCTCCAAAACTTGCATTTTTGTTTGCTGATACTATTGAGTATGCTTCGTCTATAAATAATACTCCATCTAAAGCATTTTCTATTATCCTAGATGTTTTTATAGCAGTTTGTCCTACATATTCTGCTACTAAGTCTTTTGCTGTTACATCTATAAATTTATTTTTCTTAATATAACCTAATTCATATAGAATATCTGCCATTATACTTGCTACTGTTGTCTTTCCTGTTCCTGGATTTCCTAAAAATAGCATATTCATATTCATATTTTTATTTTCTAATTTATTTGATATTTTTTTGTTAAATATTAATAAATTTCTAAATTTCTGAACTTCCCTTTTTATTTCTTCTAGTCCTATTAAGTCTTCAATATTTTTCTTCGAGGTTCCATTATATATTTTTTTATTATAGTTTATTATGTCACCTTTTAGCTCGTTAGATACATTTGTCTTGTTAAAGTTGTTATATACAATATCCTTATATAAACTTTCAATGTAATCATTATTTTTTATAGCACTTTGCCTATAATCATCTTCAATAAATTTTTTTATATCTCTTTCAATTTCTATTGAAACTTCATAATTATTTTTTAATCTATTCATAATTTTATTCTGTATTTTTACTAAACTGTATTCATCTATTTTTATATTATGTCTAATTCTTCCTTGTAGTACTGGGTAACCTTTAATAAAGTTTGTTATATCATTTTTTGATGCTATTACAGTAATATTTCTATCATATATTTTCATACTACTTTCTATTGAATAAAATAGGTTTTCCATTTTACTTTGTGATAGTGATATTTTTTCAATTTCTTTTATTACAACCATTCCACTATCTTTGTACATTTTATCTATATTGTTTATTATTTCAGCATCTTTTTCACATTTATTATATAAAAATTCAGTATCTATGATTGACATTTTTTCTTTTATATATCCACAGCTTGTTGCAAATCTATATATAATTGACATTATTTTCTCTAATAAACTTTCATCCTCAATTTGCAAGTTTATATTTAATTGCACATATGGTAAATGATATTGATATTTTATATGATAATTTCTAATATATGTTATCATTTCTATCAATTCTTTTTTTACCGCTTGTTCACAGTCTAAATGGTTTATTTGATATACATACCATTTATAATAAGTATTAAATTTACTTTCTGCTATATTTCCACATTTATATATAGCTCTCTCTAATACTTTTTTAGGGTTTAATTTCTCTATCGCGCATAAATATAAAACATATGCTGCTATTTTATATGGTGAACATTCATATATTGATGTTCCTTTATTGTCTTCTAAATTATCTAAATATAATCTTTCTTCTATTGTATTTCCCATACTTGTATAATAATTATATAAATTATTTATTAGTGAGTCACTATTAACTTTTAAGTCTATTCTATTATATTTGACCATATTATCTACAGCTTCTATTAATTTTACAGCTTTTGTTTCAACTAATAATTGCGCTATTCTCAATTCTGAGAATTCATTACTTAATTTTATAATTTTGTTTGCTACATTTTTTTCTAAGACTTCATTATTTATGCTTTTATTTACAGGCTCATCCACTAATTTTTCCATTAGTTTGTCTATATCCAATTTATTATGGTTCGCATAGTTTTTTAAATCTGCATATGCTTTTATTGGACAGAATTCTGATTTTACATCACACCAATTGCACTTTCTTCTAATGCTTTCTGAATATTGATTATATTCAATAGTCCAATTACTTGTTTCTCTCATCATATTATAATTTGCAAAGTTAACGGCTAATAAATCAATATAGTCTTGTTCTTCACTTTCTCTATTATATGTACATAAATTTAAATATGAATATTTTAAAACTTTACTATTATTATCTTCTGTACATGTATATAAACATTTGGCTTTGTGTATAAAGTTCATAATCCTTACAGTAACTGGATCTAAGTATTTACTAAGTTCATATCCCTCTATCATCATTTTTCCTTCACTTTCTACATTATTCTACATTTTTTATTATATTATCTCATTATACAAAAGTCAATTGAAAAATTTAGAAATTTATATGTTTAGGATTTTGTACCATTTATTAAGGTTGATTTTTCTGTTATTTTGTAGTATACTAAAATAGTAAATGTCGAGAGCATGGAGGTATAAAAAATGATACAACAAATTAATAACATTGACAGAATATTATTTACAATCCGGGAAAATCTAGTCAAACGTAAACACAAGAATTGGATCAATAATCCTATTTCTGTACTTCTGGAAGGAATTGTTTGTAGTATGCAAATTTTTCCAATAGATAACATTGCATTTGTAATTAAATACGAATGCAAAGGTGATCCTACAGTTGCTTATTTTCCTAGTGATAATGTTCATATGAAACATTGTCTATGGGAACTTTTATGTTACTTGGATTTGTATGAATTCAAGGGCGGTCTCCTTCCTGCATATCGTGAACTTCAGGAACTTAAGCAAGAACTGAAAAACTTGTTGCAGTTATGCTTTCCTGACGAAAAAATTTGTAACAGCATAATTTAATACAAAAGGTATTGGGGTAGAACCATGTTCCCCCAATACCTTTTATATTCTATTTACTAATTCTTTAAATTTCTTTCCACGTTCCGCAAAGTTTTTAAACAAATCAAAACTTGCACTTGCTGGAGAGAATAATACTATTTGACCTTTTTTCGCAACTTTATGTGCCATTTTTACTGTATCTTCTAAACTCTCACATACATATGTCTCTATTTGTTTATTTTGATTTTCTGCTTCTTCTTTTACTGCATAATATATCTTATCAGCTGTTTGACCCATTAAAATTAAAATTTTTACTTTTTCTAATATTGGCTTTGCAAGTGGTTTATAGTCTAAGTGCTTATCATATCCTCCTGCAATTAAAATTATGTCTTCATCAAAGGAATGTAGTCCTGCCATTGTTCTTGTTGGACTTGTTCCTATTGAATCATTGTACCATTTTACTCCATCTATTTCTCTTACTAGTTCTAGTCTATGTTCAACTCCTTCAAAATTTGATATTACATCAATTTGTGTGTCAATATCTACTAGTCCTTCAGTTGTGGCAATCGCTGCACAAGCATTTTCATAATTATGATTTCCTCTTAATTTTATATTTTTAGTATCTAATATATGTCTCCTTACTTTATCTTTACATTCTTTTACTATTCCGTCATCTAAAATTATTCCATCTGATAATTTTTCCTTACTACTAAAGAATTTAACTTTTCCATTTGCCTCATTTGCAAGCTTTCTTGTAATTTCATTATCGTAGTTTAATACAATAACTCCATTATCATCTTGATATTTAAAGATATTTTTCTTTGCTTCTATATATTCTTCATAATCTTTATGTATATTCAAATGGTTTGGTGATATATTTGTAATTACTGAAATTTGAGGACTGATTTCCATTCCCATTAATTGAAAACTACTCATTTCTAGCACAACTACGTCTTCTGGCATCATTTCTTCTATTTTTGTAAATAATGGTGTTCCTATGTTTCCTCCTAAAAAACATTTATATCCTTTTGCTTTTATTATTTCATATATTAAAGTTGTTGTTGTTGTTTTACCATCGCTTCCTGTAACTCCTATTACCGTTGATGGTGACATTTGTAGTACCATCTCTATTTCTGATGTAAGTACTGCTCCACGTTTTACCTCTTCTTGCAATTCTTCTCTATTTGGCATACAACTTGGAGATCTAAAAATAATATCAAATCCTTTTAAGTTTTTTAAACTTTCTTCTCCAAAATAAGAGTTTATTTCATATTTTCTAATTTTTTCAAGTGCTTCTATTGGTATTTTGTCTATGGTTCTATCATCAAATACTGTTACTCTAGCTTCTTTTTCATTCATATAATCTAATAATGGAATGTTACTAACTCCTAGTCCAATTATTGCTACTTTTCTATTTTTTAAATAATTATTGAATTCTTCTAATCTTTCATTTTTATATGACATTTTGACCTCCATAATAATTTTTCATATTATTATATTCTTTTTATGTTATTTCAGTTACATATTATACACCTAAAAATTGGAATTGTCTATTGTTTAGAGGTTAGAAATTAGATATATGATTTTTCAGTATGTTAAGCACCTCAAGATGGAAATTTTTAATATTTATTTTAGATTATGAAATTGGCATTAGTAACAAAAAACCATATTTTATAAATTTTTTTATAAATGTATATTTTGCATTTTTTTGTTAATAATATGTTTATACTTAATTGTAATGGAGGTGCATTTATTATGTCAAAAGAAAAGAAAAACAAAAATAACAACAATAACAATAATAACAATAACAACCAAAATCAAAACAACGATAGATAATTTTATGGGCACGAAAATTCGTGCCCTGCTCATTTTTTACTATTTGTTCTTTAAAAACCAAGTGAAATTTGTTACACAAATTTCCCATGTTTTTTCACAAATATTTCTTCAAAAACTTGCCTGTATAACTTTTTTCATTTTTTACAATTTGTTCTTTAAAAACCAAGTGAAATTTGTTACACAAATTTCCCATGTTTTTTCACAAATATTTCTTCAAAAACTTGCCTGTATAACTTTTTTCATTTTTTACAATTTGTTCTGGTGTTCCCACTTGTACTATGGTTCCTCCTCCGTTTCCTCCTTCTGGTCCTAAGTCTACTATATAGTCACTTGCTTTTATTAGGTCTAAATTATGTTCTATTACTATTATTGAGTTTCCTGTGTCTACTAGCCTTTGTAATATGTCTACTAATCTATGTACGTCTGCAATATGAAGTCCTGTTGTTGGTTCGTCTAGTATGTATAGCGTTTTTCCTGTTGCTCTTTTTGATAATTCTGTTGCAAGTTTTACACGTTGTGCTTCTCCTCCTGATAGTGTTGTTGATGGTTGTCCTAATTTTATATATCCTAGTCCTACATCATTTAAGGTTTGTACTCTTTGTTTGATTTTTGGTATGTTTTCAAAGAATTCTAAGGCTTCTTCTACTGTCATTTCAAGTACGTCTGATATACTTTTCCCTTTATATTTTACTTCTAGCGTTTCTCTGTTATACCTAGCTCCTCCACATATTTCACATGGCACATATATATCTGGTAAAAAGTGCATTTCAATTCTTATAGAACCATCTCCATTACATGCTTCACATCGTCCTCCTGCAACATTGAAACTAAATCTGCCTTTTTGATATCCTCTCATTTTTGCTTCATTTGTTGTAGCAAAAATTTCTCTTATATCATCAAATACTCCTGTATATGTTGCTGGATTAGAACGTGGAGTTCTTCCTATTGGTGATTGATCTATGTTTATTATTTTGTCTATGTTTTCAATTCCTTTTACTTCTTTACATTTTCCTGGTTTTTCATTTGCACCGTTTAAGTCTCTTGATATTGTTTTATATAATATGTCGTTTACTAGTGTACTTTTTCCAGAACCAGAAACTCCTGTAACACATGTGAATACTCCTAATGGAAATTTTACATTTATGTTTTTTAAGTTGTTTTGATTTGCACCTATTATTTCTATTGATTTTCCATTCGATTTTCTTCTTTTCTTTGGTACTTCTATTTTCTTTCTTCCACTTAAATATGCTCCTGTTTCTGAACCTTGTATTAATTTTATTTCTTCTGCTGTTCCTTGTCCTAATACATTTCCTCCATGTACTCCTGCTCCTGGTCCAATATCTACTATTTGGTCTGCTGCATACATTGTGTCTTCATCATGTTCTACAACTAATACTGAGTTTCCTAAGTCTCTTAGTTTTTTTAGTGTTGCTATTAGTTTTTCATTGTCTCTTTGATGTAATCCTATACTTGGTTCGTCTAATATGTAAAGCACTCCTGTTAGACTTGAACCTATTTGAGTTGCAAGACGTATACGTTGCGCTTCTCCTCCTGATAATGTTCCTGCTGGTCTTGATAATGTTAAATATTCAAGTCCCACATCTAATAAAAATTGTAGCCTTTTATTTAGTTCTTTTAATATCATATCTGCAATCATTGCTTCTTGTTTTGTTAATTTTAGATTATTTAAAAATTCCTTTATTTTATCTATTGACATTTCTGTTAGTTCATTAATGTTTTTTTCTTCAATTTTTACTGCTAAACTTTCTTTTTTTAGTCTTGCTCCTTTACATATAGGACAGTCTGATTCACTCATGTACATTTCATAGAAATCTCTCATTCCTTGTGATTTCGTTTCATTGTGCCTTCTTTCTAATGTTGGAATTACTCCTTCAAATGGAGTTGTGAATTTTCTTACCCCGAATGGAGATTCATATTCAAAGTCTATTTTTTCATCTCCTGTACCATATAAGATTTTTTCCAAAAATTCTCTTGGTAATTTTTTTATTGGTTGTTTTATATTGACTCCATAATATTTTCCAATACTTTCAAAGTACATTTTTGCCATAGTGTCCCCTTTTTTCATTGTGCTTGAACCAAATGCTTTTACACCATCATATAAAGTTTTATTCTTATCTGGAATTATTAGGTCTTCGTCCATTTTCATTAAATATCCAATTCCTGTACATGCTGGACATGCACCAAATGGATTATTAAATGAGAACATCCTTGGTGTTAGTTCTTCTATACTTATTCCACAGTCTACACATGAGTAATTTGTGTTATACATTTTTTCGTATTTATTGTCTTTTTCTGAGATTTCAACTAATACTATGTTATTTGCATTTTTTAAAGATACTTCTATTGATTCTGCTAACCTGTTCCTAATGTCTTCTTTTATAACTAATCTATCTACTACTAATTCTATATTGTGTTTTTTCTTTCTATCTATTTGTATATCATCTGTTAGTTCTACCATTTCTCCATCTATTCTGGCTCTTACAAATCCTTGCCTTTGATAACTTTCTAATTGTTTTACAAATTCTCCTTTTCTTCCTCGTATGATTGGGGCTAAAATTTGAATTTTAGCTCCTTCTGGTAATTTTAATATATCATCTATTATTTGGTCTAATGTTTGTTTTTCTATTTTCTTTCCACAGTTTGGGCAGTATGCTACACCTATTCTTGCATATAATAAACGAATATAGTCATATATTTCTGTTACTGTTCCTACTGTTGACCTTGGATTTTTTGATGTTGTTTTTTGGTCTATTGATATTGCTGGTGAAAGTCCTTCTATTGATTCAACATCTGGTTTTTCCATTATTCCTAAAAATTGCCTTGCATATGAGGATAAACTTTCTACATATCTTCTTTGACCTTCTGCATATAATGTATCAAATGCTAAGGATGATTTTCCTGAACCTGAAAGCCCTGTAATTACAACTAATTTGTCTCTTGGGATTTCAAGGTTTATGTTTTTTAGATTATGTTCTTTTGCTCCTTTTATTACTATCTTATCATTCATTTCGTCATTCCCTTTTTTATATATTTTGTGTCAAACACTGATATATTTTATCATATTTATTTTATATATTCAATAGTTTTTACAAATTTTTGTTTGTAAACTTAGATTTATTTAAGGACGCCTCCTTGGGCGTCCTTACGTGGCTTTATATTTTAATTTCCATTTACATTTCTTTCAAATTGTATATCTGTTGCAATAAAATATATTCCATATACTAGTATAAACATTCCAAGTATTATTGCAATATTTTTTAAAATTTCTTCTATTGTTACTGCTATTGTAAATATGTTTCCAATAATTATTATTGCTGGTATGCTTACTATAATTGGAATTAGTAATGGAATAGCAAAATACATGAATAGTTGTTTAAATATTATCCTATTAGTTTGCAATTCGTCAATTCCTAATTTTTTTAATAGTTCATATCTGTATTTATATTTCTCTGATTCACTTAATTGTTGTATTGCAAGTAATGTAGCGGTTGCCATTACAAAGATTAATGCTATATAAAAGGCTAAGAATGAAATTATTGCATAAAATGATTTTGATTCACTTATTCTTTCTCCTCTTGTCTGAACACTTCCATGTGGTATTTCCATATGGTATTCTTCTGTTTTTCCGTCAATTTCTCCTATAAGTGGTATATGCTCTCTTTTTATGAACTCTTTTAAATCATTATAGAATTTTTCATTTGTAGCTTCTTCTGTTTGTACAACTAAATTATAACTATAATCAAATGTGTAGATATTTGTTTCTCCATATTCTTGCTCATCTTTAATTTGTCCTTCTTCTGTATTAACTTGATTTTTTAATTTTGCTTCTTCTTCACTTATTAATGGAATTAAACTATCTGGTACTATAATTGTATAGATATATCCATTAAATCCAATTTGTGCTAAATGTTCACCTTTAATATCTTTTATTTTCATATTTTTATTTACTATTGTTATTATATCACTTTCTTGCTTGAATTGTTCAAGTATTTTTTCTGCTGTTTTTAAAGAATGAATAATAATTTCATCTTCTTGTAAATTCATTTTTTCGTATCCAAGTATTTCCCTTAATCTATTATATTCTGTTAAACCTAATATACATTCTAGTTCATTCTCTGTAGTTCCTTCAAATACTGTTCCTTTAAATGCCTTTGATATATTTAAATTTCCAATATTATATATTCTATATTCATACATATCTTTTATTTTTGCATTTTCTTTTATGTATTGTTTGAATTTTGTAAAATCACCGTCATCTGTACTAATCATGATTTCATATGGATAACCCATTTCTAATTCGTTGCTTAACATATTATTTAAGAGTAATGCTACATTTCCTCCTATTAATATTATTGTAAACATTACAGCTATTGTTCCAATTGTTACACTCATTGTATTAATTTTTGATGTTAGGTTTCTAAATAAAAACATATTGTCTTTTTTGTATTTTTTTGATTTGTTGTCTAAGTACCTTTTTACTATAAAACTAGATATACTAATATAGAATAGATAAATTCCTATTATTAGCATTATTATTGCTATAAATACATTTCTAGCATTCATATTTTCTGGCGATTTGAATTCTTTATTTGTTAAAAACAAAGCTCCTATTAATAAAATTATTGATAATATAAATATTACTATATTTCCTTTTGATTTTTTTATTATACTATTTTCGTTTTTCTTGTCTGCATATAGTAAATCGTGTACTTTTGTCTTGTTTATTTTTCTTCTACAATTTAATAATACTAATACAAATATACCAAAAAAGTAGATTGATGTCATCCATATTGCTTTTAAATTAAAAGATATTCCAATTTGATATGGTTGATTAAATAGTTTCATAATTATTGTAGTGAATATCTGATATAAGAATGTTCCTACTCCAATTCCTATTAAAAATGCTATACTTCCTATTATAAGATTTTCTAGTGTAAACATATTACTAATTGATTTTTTCTCTATTCCTAATATCTCATATATCCCAAATTCTTTGCTTCTTTTTTCTAGCATAAATTTCATTGTGTAATTTATTAACCAAGACATAATTAAAATAATGATTATACTTATTCCTGTGATACATTTTGAAAAGCTTTGCATATATGTTGATAATTCATTTATATCTTCTGATACTGCTATCGAGTTGAAACTAAACATTAGTGATACTGATATTATTACTGTTATAAAGTATATGATATAATCTTTTGCTTGTCTTTTTGCATTTCTTAAAGATAATTTACCTAACATTTCTTTGGTCACCTCCAAGAAGTGCTAATACATCTAATATTTCATTATAGAATTCTTTTGTTTGTTTTTCTCCTTTTTCTATCTTATTAAAAATTTTTCCGTCTTTTACGAATAAAATTTTACTACAGTAACTTGCAGATAATGGATCATGTGTTACCATTAGAATTGTGGCTTTCATGTTTTTATTCATGTCTTCCATTATTTCTAATAATTGTTTTGCTGATTTACTGTCTAGGCTTCCTGTTGGTTCATCTGCTAATATTATTTTGGGTCTGTTTATTATTGCTCTACTACACGCACATCTCTGTTTTTGTCCTCCTGATACTTGATATGGATATTTATTTAATATTTCTTCTATTCCTAATTTTTGTGTAATTTCTTCTATTTTTTTATCAATTTCTTTTTGTGGAATTTTATTTATTGTTAATATTAAAGCAATGTTTTCTTCTATTGTTAATGTGTCTAATAAATTAAAATCTTGAAATATAAATCCTAAATTTTTTCTTCTAAATTTACAGATTTCTTTTTCTTCTATTTCTGTAATGTCTTGCTCATCTAAATAAATATGCCCTGAACTTACTGTATCTATAGTTGATATACAGTTTAGAAGTGTTGTTTTACCACTTCCACTTGCTCCCATTATTCCTATAAATTCCCCTTCTTCTACATCAAAACTAATACCATCTATTGCTTTTGTTATATTGTCTTTATTTCCATAGTATTTTTGTATTTTTTCTACTTTTAATATTTTTTTCAAAGTATTCACTCCTTTATTTTTTGATTTCATATTAAGTTTATATTATTTTTTATTAGTTTCATATAGAAGTAGTTTGCTTTTATCTTACAGTTTTGTAATATTTCTTTCTATTCCCCCTTTTTACTTTTTGGAATTTTTAGGTTTATTTGGGTATATTCATTTTCTTTGCTTTGCGCTTCTATTTCTATGTTTAGTTCTTTACATAATTTATTACATAGATACAGCCCTATTCCTGTTGACTTTTTGTTTAATTTTCTTCCATTTGTTCCTGTAAAACCTTTTTCGAATATTCTGTTTATTTCACTCTCTTTTATTCCTATTCCATTGTCTTTTATTAATATTTTTATGTCCTCTTTGTTTTCTATTGCTTCTATTGTTACTTTTGAGTCATATTCTTTTTTATATTTTATTGCATTTATTATTATTTGATTTAATATGAACTCTAGCCATTTTTCATCTGTATAGACTGATACATCAATATTTCTTATTTCTACTTTCATATTGTTTTGTATCATTATTTTTTTATTTCTTGCGAGTACATTTTTTATTATTTCTGCTATTTCTATTTTTCTTATCATGAAATCATTTGATACTTGCTCAAGTCTTGCATAAAATAAGGCTTGTTCTACAAAGTTATTGATTTCCTCTAATTCTTCATCTATTTTATTTGTTATATCTGATTTATTATTTTCACATAATAGTTTTGCTGATGTGATTGGTATTTTTATCTCATGTACCCAACTTTCTATGTATTCTTTATATTCCTTTTTTGAATATATTATTTCTGATACATTGTCTATCATAGATTTATTAGCTTTTTTTAATATTTTATAATATGCTAGATTTTCTTCTCTTCTAGGTTTTTTAATTATTTCTGATATTAAATATTTCTCTTGTAAGCCTTCCATAGTTTTTTCTATATCTTTTATATATCTATTTTTTATAATATAACTTGTAATAAATCCCACTATAAAAAATATAGTAGGCATTATTGATATAACTAATACTACATTTTTATCTACTCCCATAGCATTTGTATAGCTTATTATTATGATGATATATATTATGTATGCTAATATAAAATTTATTTTATCTTTTATGTATCTACCCAATTTCATATTTTATATCCTTGTCCTCTTTTTGTTTCAATTAAATTTTCTATTCCTATTTCTTTTAATTTTTCTCTTAACCTTGTAATAATTACACTTAAACTATTATCATCTGCATATACTTCATTGTCCCACAAAAAGTCTATTATGTCTGCTCTTGGTATTATTTTGTCTTTGTTTTTAAAAAGATAATGTAATGTTTTTATTTCTGTTTTTGTTAATTCTATTTCTTTTTTATTATAAGTTATTTTAGATTTTAAAACCTCCAAAGTAATACCTTTATACTCTATTTTGCTTTCTCTTTCTTCTAAATATGTTCTGTTTAATAAATTTTTTATTCTTGCAAGCAGTATTGGTACATTATATGGCTTTTCTATATAGTCGTCTCCTCCTAGCATTATTCCTTTTAATTCATCCATTGAATTGTTCCTACTAGTTACAAATATAATTGGTACTTTTGATTTTGCTCTTATTTTACTACAGATTTCAAATCCATCTTTGTTTGGCAAGTTTATATCTAATAATATTAAATGAACTTGCTCTTCTATAATTTTTTCAATAATGTGTTCAAAGTCTGAGATTATTTGTACTTCATATCCACTGTTTTCTAATAATATTTTTAGTTCTTCTCTTATTTCTTTATCATCTTCTACTATAATAATTTTAAACATAAAAGTTCTTTTCACCTTGCTTCCTTATCTAACTTTTATACACTTTCTTTATGTACTATTCTATCTATTTGCCCATCTTTTAAGTATATTATTTTATCTGAACTTTCAATTGTTGATTTTCTATGCGCTATTATAATTACTGTGCTTTTCTCTGAAATTTTATCTATTATATTTTGTATCATGTTTTCTGTTTGTAAATCTATATTTGAAGTTGGTTCATCAAATATATAAAAATTTGCTTTATGCACTATGGCTCTTATAAAAGCTATTATCTGTAATTCTCCATAGGATACTTTCATAAGTTTTATTTTTGTATCTAAGCCGTTTTCTAATTTACTAAATAAGTTTTCTACTCCCATTTCATGTACTAATTGATTTATTTGTTCATCTGTTATATTTTTGTTTCCTAGCGTTATATTATTTCTTATTGTATCTGTAAATATATAAGGATTTTGTGATATGTAAGAAATATTATCTCTTAGACATTTTGTGGATATTTGTGAAATATCTTTATTATCAATTAATATTTTTCCATTTTCTATATCATATAATTTCATTAATACATTTGTAATTGTTGTCTTTCCTACACCTGTTCTTCCTGCAATAGTAACCTTTGTTCCTTTTTTTATTATAAATGATATATTTTTTAGTATAGTATCTTTTTCATATTTCATTGATACATTTTGAAATTCTATATCTCCAATTAGATTTTCTATATACTCTCCGTTTTCAATATTTTCTTCTTCTGTTTCATTTAATAAAACTTTTATCCTTTTATATGAATTTATACATGTTTGTAATTCTTCTAACTGGTTACAGATTTCCTCAAGTGGTGTTTTGCATTCTTTTGTATAGTATAAAACTAAATAGATGCTTCCTAATGATATATTTATATTAATATTTAAAGCATAATATACAATAGCATAAATTCCTATTGCTTGTATCATTGCTATTATCCAATTTGGAAAATGATGTATAAATATATACTTTCTTCTTATTTTTAGTTCTGAATAAAATAATTCGTTCATTTTATTAATATTTTTATGTTGTAATTTAAAAAGATAAGTCAACTTACTTTTATTGTATAATTCAGAAAATTCTTTATTTTCTTTGTCTCTTTTCTTTAAAATCTCATTATCTAATCTTCCTAATTCTTTGGTAAATTTATATACAATAATTGAAATAAGGATTACAGTAATTGCACCAATAATAGCTAAATTAATGTTAGCTACAAACATCATTATTATCATAAATACTATATATAATATATTACTTAGAATATCATATAAAAATCCAAAAAATAGTTCAAATAAATTATCTACATCTGATGTTAATCTAGTGTACAATTCTGACGAATTGTATTTATTAAAAGTACTCATTTTAAAATTTAAAATCTTGTCAAATAATGTTTTTCTAATATCTCTTAGAATTTTACAAATAGTTATATTTATTGCCACATCTCTTATGTACTTAAATATTAGTCTACCTAAATGTATAGATGTATAGGTGAATATAAAAAATAGTATTGTCTGAATTATATCTTCTTTTGTAAAATCAATATCTATAACTTTCTTTACTATATATGGTGGTAATGCTGATAAGAAATCACAGGCTAATAATAATATACCTATAATTATTATTGATTTAAGATACTTTTTTATGACTTTTCGCATGATATATCACCTACTTTCTCATAGGTATTTAGTTCATTGTAGAGTGTGCTCTTTTCAAGCATTTCATGATGTGTTCCACTATCACAAATCTTTCCATCAACTAGCAAAAACACTTTGTCCATTTTTTCCATCATACTTATTTTATTTGAAATAAGTATAAGTATTTTATTTCCTATTTGTTTTTCTATCTCTTGTATTACCTTCTTTTCAGTTTCAATATCAAGTGCAGATAATGTATCATCAAATATATTTATATTTCTAACATTTAATAGATTTCTTGCAATTTGTATTCTCTGTTTTTGACCACCTGATATTTTGATTCCATTTTCTCCTATTTTTGTTTCAAATCCATCTTGCATTTCTTTTATGTCTTCTAATATATTGGCTTTTTCACTTATTTGTTCTATCTCCCTATATGTACTTTCACTCACAATATCAATATTATTTTTTATAGTATCATCTGTAATAACATTTTTTTGCATTGCATATCCAATATTTTCAAATATACTCTCTCTTGAATATTCATTTATATCAATTCCATTTATAAATATTGTATTTTCGGGAACCTCATAAAATCCTGCTAATATATTCATGAGTGTTGTTTTTCCGCTTCCGACTTTACCGACAATACCAACCTTTTCTCCACTGTTTATTGTCATATTTATATTATCTATTGCTAATTTTCCTTCTTTTTCATAACTATAACTAAGGTTTTTTATCTCTATTTTATCAATTCTTTCTAATTTTATACCTTCTTTTTTATAAGTATCTAGTCCAAAAAAATAGTTAAATCTTCTACTAGCTATTTTAAAATTAGATATTCCTGTAAGTAATGGTTCTATTGAGTTTACAATTTCTGATATTGCGAATGCTATACAAGAAATATATGCTGTTAGTTCTCCAATAGTTAATAATCCTTTATTAATTAAAATCAATCCAACTGTAAATCCTACACAATAACATACTGCATATAAAATGTTTGCTACCATATCCATTTTATAGATTACAGCTCCAACATTAACATCTGATTTGTATGTTTCTTCATTAATTTTATCAAATTTTTTTCTTTGATTTTTTTGTTCATTATATAGTTTTATTAAACTAAAACCAGATGTATTTTGTTCTATATTTTTTGATAAATCTATATATACTTTTCTTTCTTTTTCAAGTAATTCTCCTTGTTTTTTATAAAGTTTATATAAAAAATACATAGCAATTGGAAAAAACGGTAATATTGAAAGCATTAAAATCATATTAAGATCTTTCCCTATGACAATTAACCCAATAATAGGTGATACAATTAATCTTGTCACATTAAAAAAGGCATTTCCAAAGAATTTTCTTATTGATAATATTTCTTTTGATAAGTATGCAAGAAATACTCCTTTGTCTTCTTTATCATAATATTCTGGTTTTACTGATTGTAAATGTTCTATTACCTTGCTTCTTAAATATGTGTCTGATATTCTAGCTCTAGTAAAAAATAGTGTTCTATATATGATTCTAGGTATAATCATTATAATTGAATAAAATATTAAGCTATATACACTATGCATAATAACATCTTTATTAGTGTTTCCTTTAATTAATAAATCTAATATGTTTCCTACAATACTAGGTATTTTATACAATATATATATGACAATTGCATGAAAAACCATACCTAATATATAAATAGGAAATGTTCTCTTTAATTCTGCTGTAAATATTTTATTGTTTTTGCAATTTTGGTTCGTTTTCATTTTTTACCTTTCATCATTATAAAATTCATATTACTTTTTTACTTGATTTAATGATAGTTTTTTAATTTTCTCTAAACAAATTATTTAAGAGTTATCTCAGTGTAAGTCACACCTTATTTATGCCCTTTTATATATTCTACTACATCCCCTACTGTTACAATTTTATCTGCGTCTCCATCTGGAATTTCCATTTCAAATTCTTCTTCTATATTCATTACTAGTTCTACAATGTCTAAAGAGTCTGCTGATAAATCATCTACAAATGTTGCTTCTTCTTTTACATTTTCTTCATCTACTCCTAATTGTTCAATTATTATTTTCTTTAATTTTTCAAAAATATCTTCTCTATTCATTTTTTTCTCCTTACATTTATAATTTTCCTATACACCCATGATATTATATCCACTATCTGCATATATAACTTGCCCTGTGATAGCTTCTGACATTTCACTTAATAAAAATGTTGCGACATTACCTACTTGTGTAGTAGTAACATTTCTATGTAATGGTGCTTTTTCTTCTACAACTGTTAAAATTGTTGAGAAATCTTTTATTCCTTTTGCAGATAATGTTTTTATAGGTCCTGCTGAAATAGCATTTACTCTTATTCCTTCTTTCCCTAAGTTTTCTGCTAAATATCTAACACTTGCTTCTAATGCTGCTTTTGCAACTCCCATTACATTATATCCTTCTAATACTTTTGTAGAACCATGATATGTTAATGTTATTAAGTTTGCATTTTCGTTTAACATATCTATTTCTTTTGCTATTCTTGATACAAGTACAAATGAATATGCACTTACATCTACTGCATGAGAATATCCTTCTTTACTTGTATATATGAAATCATTATGTAAATCTTCTGTATTTGCATGTGCAATTGCATGAACTATTCCATCTACTTTTCCATTTTCTTCTTTTATCTTTGTAAATACTTCTTTTACTAATTCGTCTTCTGATGCTCCATCTAATACATATGATTTGCTCCCTTTAAATTCTCCTATTAGTTCTTCTATCTTCTCTTTATTTTCTTCTCCCATATATGTAAATATTAATTTTGCTCCGTTTTCATATGCTGATTTTGCAATTCCATATGCTATACTCCATTTGTTTCTTATTCCCATAATTAATATTTTTTTGTCTTTTAATAACATTTTTATTCCTCCTATAATTTTATAAATTCTCCAATATTCCTAAATTTTTCATATCTTTTTTGTACAATATCTTCTGTATCAAATTTACCAATTTCTGTTATTATAGAATTGATTTCTTTTTTTAGATTGCTTGCTATTTTCTTAAAGTTTTCTTCATTGTCTTCTTTTGGCTCTTTTATTACTTTGTCAATTACTTTTAAATCATATAAATCTTTTGCTGTTAATTTCATTTTTTCTGCCGCTTCTTTATATCTTGAGGAATCTTTCCATAAGATACTACTATATCCTTCTGGAGAAAGAATAGAATAAATTGCATTTTCTAGCATAATAACTTTATTTGCAACTCCTATTGCTAATGCTCCTCCACTTGAACCTTCTCCTATGACTATTGCTATTATTGGCACTTTTAATTTTGCCATTTCAAACATGGATTTTGCTATTGCTTCTCCTTGTCCTCTTTCTTCTGCCCCAATTCCTGGATATGCTCCTTTTGTATCTATGAAAGTTATTACTGGTCTTTTAAATTTTTCTGCTTGCTTCATAAATCTTATTGCTTTTCTATAACTTTCAGGATTTGGCATTCCAAAGTTTCTTTCAATATTTTCTTTTGTTGTTCTTCCTTTTTGCTCTGCAATTATTGTGAAATTTCTCTCTCCCATTCTTCCTAATCCACAAACAATTGCTTTATCATCTTTGAAGTTCCTATCTCCATGTAATTCTATAAATTCATCAAATATATTTTCTATATAGTCTAGTGCCGTTTTCCTTTTAGGATTTCTTGCTATCTCTACTCTTTCCCATGCAGTTGTCCTTTCATTTGCCATTATTTATTTTCCCCTTTCCTATTTGCTTGGGTACCGTGCACGTGCCGGTTCCAATCTAATTGCCATTATTTTCAACTATGAAATTTTATTAATTTATATAGTGTATCCTTTAAGTTTCTTCTTTCCACTATCTTATCTATAAATCCATGTTCTAATAAAAATTCCGCTGTTTGGAAACCTTCTGGTAATGATTCTCCTATTGTTTGTTCTATAACTCTCTGTCCTGCAAAGCCTATCATAGCTTTTGGTTCTGCTAAAATTATATCGCCAAGACTTGCAAATGATGCTGTAACTCCACCATAGGTTGGATCTGTTAAAACTGATATATATAATAGTCCTGCTTCATCTAATTTTGTAAGTGCTGCTGTTGTTTTTGCCATTTGCATTAAAGAGATTATACCTTCTTGCATTCTTGCTCCACCTGATACAGAAAATATGATTAGTGGTAATTTTTGCTTTACTGCTTGTTCTATACTATATGTTATCTTTTCTCCTACTACAACTCCCATACTTCCCATTAAAAATCCACTGTCCATTATGCATATTACTACTTTTTCTCCATTAATGTTTCCTGTTCCACAGCTTACTGCTTCTTCTAAACCAGTTTTTTCTCTTAGGCTTTTTAGTTTTTTAGGATAATCTTCTAATTCTAATGGATTTGTTGTTTCAATATTTAATTCAAATCTTTCATATGTTCCTTCATCTATTATTAGTTCTAGCCTTTTTCCTATATGCATTCTAAAGTAATGTCCACAGTTAGGACATATGTTTAAATTTTCTCTAACTGTTTCTTTATATATAATTTCTTTGCAATTATCACATTTAATCCATTTACCTATTGGTATATCTATGTTGGCTTTTTTATTTTTAGCAGTGGTTTCTCTTTTCTTTATTTTATCGACTATCATTGTTTCTCTCCTTATAAGATTTTAAATATATTTAAAATTTTTCTTTGTCAATGAAAGATGTATCATAATTCCCTCTAATGAAATTGGGGTTTTTTATAATACTAAAAAGGAAGTCTCTATTAGTATCTACACCATCTATAACTAATTCCTCTAATGCTCTTTTCATTTTTGCTATTGCTTCATTTCTTGTGTTACCAAATACTATGATTTTTGCAATCATGGAATCATAGTTAGGTGGAATTATATAACCATTATATATTGCGGTATCAATTCTTATGCCATTTCCTCCTGGTAAATTTATTTCTTTTATTTGACCTGGACTTGGCATAAAATTTTTATTAGGATTTTCTGCATTTATTCTACATTCTATTGAATGTCCTCTAAATTCTATTTCTTTTTGTTTGAATTTTAGTTCTTCTCCTGCTACTATCCTTATTTGCTCTTTTACTATGTCTATTCCTGTTCTCATTTCTGTTATTGGATGTTCAACTTGTATTCTTGTATTCATTTCCATAAAGTAAAAATTTTTATCACTATCTACTAAAAATTCTACTGTTCCACAACTCGTATATCCTGCAATTTTTGCAGCTTTTACTGCTGCATTTCCCATTTTGTTTCGTAGCTTTTCGTCTACTACTGTTGATGGGGTTTCTTCAATTAGTTTTTGGTGTTTTCTTTGTATTGTACAGTCTCTTTCTCCTAAATGAACTACATTTCCATGTTCATCTGCTAATATTTGAATTTCTACATGTCTAGGATTTTTTATGAATTTCTCTATATAGATTTCATCATCGTTAAAGGAGATTTTTGCTTCTTGCTTTACAATGTTATAGTTGGTTTCTAATTCTTCTTTATTATTTGCTATTCTTATTCCTTTTCCTCCACCTCCTGCTGCTGCTTTTAGCATAACTGGATAACCTATTTTTTCTGCTATTATTACTGCATCTTTTAATCCTTTTACACTACCATCTGAACCTGGTATAACTGGAACTCCTGCTTCCTTCATTAGTTCTTTACTATTTGATTTGTTTCCTAGTAAATCTATAACCTTTGAGTTAGGCCCTATAAATTTTATATTTGATTCTTCACATATTTTTGCAAATTGAGCATTTTCTGATAAAAATCCAAATCCTGGATGTATGCTATCTGCTCCTGTTATATATGCTGCTTCTATTATGTTTTTTATGTTTAAATAACTTTTTTGTGGTTCTGCTGGTCCTATACATATTGCTTCATCTGCTAGACGAGTGTGCAAAGCATTTTTATCTGCTTCTGAGTATATTGCTACTGTTTTTATGTTCATTTCTTTACATGCCCTTATTATTCGTACTGCAATTTCTCCTCTGTTTGCAATTAATATTTTGTTCATTTTTATCTCCTTTTCATATTGATGTTTTTGTAGGGGCACGTTGCACGCACGTGCCCTTTTTGAATTTATCTCCTTCTAACGGGCACATGCAATGTGCCCCTACATCATTAATAATTTAAATGTCTTCTACGATTTATTTTTAGGGTCATTCCTCTGAAGGGCAGACGACTACACCCCTACACAACGGCAAATGTTAATTCTCCTTTAGCTACAATCCTATCTTCTACTGTTGCAATTGCTTCTCCTACTCCTATTGGTCCTTTTCTTTTTATTATTTTTACTTCTAGTTTTAGTCTATCTCCTGGTGTTACCATTTTTTTGAATTTCATTTTGTCAATTCCTCCAAATAATGCATTTTTTCCTTTGTTTTCTTCCATTGATAAAATCGCTATTGCTCCAGTTTGTGCTAGACTTTCTGCTATTAATACTCCTGGCATTATTGGGTTTCCTGGAAAGTGTCCTTTAAAATACCATTCGCTTTCGTCTACATTCTTATAACCAATAGCACTTTCTCCTGGAGTATATTCTTCTATTTCATCTATCATTAAAAATGGTTCCCTTTGTGGGATTATTTTCTTTATTTCTTCTTTATTTAACATGTGTTTCTCCTTATACATTTTTATTTTATGACGAACAATGGTGTACCATACTCCACTGTATCTCCGTCTTTTACTAAAATTTCTGTTATTTTTCCAGAGAATTCTGATTCTATTTCATTCATTAATTTCATAGCTTCTATTATACATAGTGTTTCTCCTTTTGTAACTTCTTTTCCTATTTGTACATAAGGATCAGAGGTTGGAGATGGTTTTATGTAAAAGGTTCCAACCATTGGAGATTTTACTATGTTACCTTGTATTTCTTCTGTGTTTATTTGTGTAGTTATTTCCTCGTTTGTTATTTTGGTTTCTATTGATTTTGTTACATTTTGAGGGCAATTAATGTTTGCCTCTACATTTGTTTGTTTCTTCATACTGATTTTGGTTCCATCTGGGAATTCAATATCTATGTCTGTTAATTTTGAATTTCCCATGTCTTCCATTAATTGTTTTATTTTTTCATATTCCATTTTTTATCTTTCCTTTCTATTGAATTTATTATTAATTTATGATATCATACATTGACATAAAACTACGAGGAGGTATCGTAAATATGAAATTAGGAAGTTTTTTTGAGAGTGCTATTTCACTTCGGAAAATGTATCACAAGCAATGGCTAAAAAAAGATGTAAATGCCTATCTAAAGATGGATATTTTGCAACAAATAGTCGACTCTGTTTTTACAAATGGAGATTATCCTTTTCAATACTCAATTTCTTGCTCTTCTTCAAATGAGAAAATTATAGTTAAACTTGCTAAAGAAGTGTTTGAAGATTTGTTACTTACAGTAATCTTTGCATACTCCTATGATGGATGTTGCATATTTCAATCTATAACTCCATTTTTCTACACACTTTGAATGATACCAATCTGCGCCCTCACCTTTGTATTACAGATGTGAGGGACGTTTTTTATTAGTATCATACAACTATTCTTCATAATTTCTTATAATGATACTGGCATTATGTCCACCAAATCCCAACGAATTTGACATTACAACATTTAATTTTTCTTTTATTGGTTCATTTGGTACTATGTCTAAATCACATTCTTCGTCTTTTTCTTTATAGTTTATTGTTGGTGGTACTATTCCATTTTCTATTGCTTTTACACAGATTACTGCTTCTACTCCTCCTGCTGCTCCTAATAAATGCCCAATATTTCCTTTTGTTGAACTTACTTTTACTTTTTTACTTGCTTCTCCTAATGCTGTTTTTATTGCTAGTGTTTCTGTAGAATCATTTAAATGTGTTGATGTTCCATGTGCATTTATATAATCAATATCTTCTGGTTTGATACCAGCATCTTCTATTGCTCTTATCATTGCTTTTGCTCCACCTTCTCCATTTGGGTTAGGTGATGTTATGTGATATGCGTCTGTTGTGCTTCCAAATCCGATTAGTTCTGCATATATTTTTGCTCCTCTTTTTTTAGCATGTTCTAATTCTTCAAGTACTACTATTCCTGCACCTTCTCCCATTACAAATCCGCTTCTTTCTTTGTCGAATGGAATACTTGCTCTGTTTTTATCTTCTGATGTACACAATGCTTTCATGTTTTCAAATCCTGCTATTCCAATAGAACAGATTGAGGCTTCTGTTCCTCCTGCTATTATTACATCTTCATATCCTTGTTTTATAGTTTTATATGCTTCTCCTATTGCATGTGTTGATGAAGCACATGCAGTTACTATTGAGATGGATTCTCCTTTGAAACCAAATTCTATTGCAATATTTCCTGCTGGCATGTTTGCTATTGCCATTGGAATGAACATTGGAGATACTCTATTGTTTCCTTTTACATAGTTTGTTTCACATTGTTCTTGTATTGTTTTTAATCCTGCTATTCCTGAACTTACAAAAACTCCCACTCTTTCATAATTTGTATTTTCTTCTGTGATACCACTATTTTTTACTGCTTCTCTTGCTGCTATTACTGCAAATTGTGATGATTTATCAAATCTTTTTGCTTGTTTTTGCTCAAAGTATTCTAAAGGGTCATATTCTTTTATTTCTCCTGCTAGTTTTGTCTTGAAATTGTCTGTATCAAATAATGTGATTTTGTCAATACCACATTCTTTGTTTTCTATTCCATTCCATGTTTCATTAGAATCTTTTCCTATTGGAGTTATTGCTCCAAGTCCTGTAATTACAACTCTTTTTTCCATTTTTTTATTTTCCTTTCTCTTGAATTTATTTTTAATTTATGATATATTAATAAAAAACCACAAGGAGGTATTTGTAAGTATGACAAATTGGGAAAACTTTGTTACCAACGCTTGGGTTCTACGGAATCATTATGAAAATGATAATGTTCCAAACTCAAAGTTAAAAATTCATATCATTTCTCAAATAGTTGAGGAGATCTTTGAAGAAGGTAGTCTGCCTTCTCATTTAGTAATTGATGACGAATTTAAAGACGTCAGTGCCTTATTGGATGCTTCTACATCTGTACTAAAAGATTTAAATCTTGAAATGTACAAACTATTAATATCTGCTAATTGTGATGTAGAAAAATCAATAAGTACAGTTTTATTTGAATTAAGTTAGAGCCTATCGAAGCCTTTATTCTGTGTACTATGCAGAATAGGGGCTTTTTTTTATTACATAATCATTCCACCATCTACATTAATAACTTGCCCTGTTATGTATGAACTCTCCTCTGAGACTAAGAATTTTACAACATTTGCAACATCCTCTGTTTTGCCCATTCTTTTTAGAGGAATAGATTTTGCAATTTCTTCTTTTATTTCGTCTTTTAATACATCTGTCATTCCAGTTTCTATAAATCCTGGTGCTACTGCATTTACTAATATTCCTCTTGATGCCACCTCTTTTGCTAAACTTTTTGTAAATCCTATCATCCCTGCTTTTGACGCTGAATAGTTTGTTTGACCAGCATTTCCTGCTACTCCTACAACAGATGATATATTTATTATTCTTCCTGAACGTGCTTTCATCATATGACTAATTACATTTTTAGTTACATTAAATGTTCCTACTAAGTTAGTATCTATTACGTCTTCAAAGTCTTCTTTTTTCATTCTCATTAATAGCGTATCTTTTGTAATTCCTGCATTATTTACTAATACATCTATTTTTCCATATTCTTCTATGATTTCTTTTACAAATTTTTCACAGTCTTCAAAATTTGATACATCTCCTTGTACTGTTAAACATTTTACCCCTTTTTCTTCTATTTGTTTTTTTGTTTCTTTTAATGCATCATTTTCTGTTCTATAATTTATTGCTATATCATAGCCATTTTGAGCTAATGTTAAGGCTATTTGTTTTCCTATGCCTCTTGTGGCTCCTGTAATTAATGCGGTTTTGTTCATTTCTTCCCTCCATTTTATTATTTTATAGTACAATATAGAAATAATTAATAATTAATCAATTCGAAAAATTATTTAAATGAAATTGAATTAGAAAATGTTAGAAATTAATTTATAGGGAATCTCGAGCGTGATGAGAGGGCGCTGTAAATTAATTTATTACATTTTATATGAAATTGAATTGTATAATTTTGAGAATTTATTAATTCATTAATTATTTTATAGTAAATTCATAGTATTTTTTAAACTCTCTATGTTATTAATATTCAAAATTTTTATTTCTTTATCTGTTGGTGTTCTTTTTACAAAGCCTGATAGTGCTTTACCTGGTCCTATTTCTATAAATGTGTCTATTCCATTTTCTAGCATATTTTGTATTGTTTTTGAAAATCTTACTGGATTTATTATATGTTTTGCCAAAATGTCTTTTACATCATCTGTATCTTTATATATTTCTCCATCTATGTTTTTTATAACTTGTGCTTTAAAATTGTTTATTGTTATTTTTTCTAGTTCTTTTCTTAAAGCGTGTGAACTTTCTATTAATTTTTCGGTATGAAATGGACCTGCTGTTTTTAATGGTATTACTTTTTTGGCTCCCATTTCTTTTGCTATATTTCCTGCTTCTTCTATTCCTTCTTTTTCCCCTGATATTGCAACTTGCCCTACACAGTTATAATTTGCTGGTACTACAAATCCTGATTTTACTTTTTTACAGACATCTTCTACTTGTTCATCTGTTAGACCCATTATTGCTGACATTTGCCAATTTCCTTTTGGTAGAAGATTTTGCATGTATTCTCCCCTTTTTTGAACAAGTTTAACTCCTTCTTCAAATGATATTGCTCCTGAATTTATTATTGCTGTATATTCTCCAAGACTTAGTCCGGCTGACATTTCTGCTACTATATTATTGCTTTTTAGTATTTCTAAAATTGCTAAGCTCATTGTTAATATTGCAAGTTGTGTGTATTTTGTTTCATTTAGTTTTTCTTCTGGTCCTTCAAATGATATTTGGGCAATGTCTATGCCTGTCAGTTCTTGTACTTTGTTATATATTTTTTTTACTGCTTCATATTCTTCATATATGTCTTTTCCCATTCCTACATTCTGAGAGCCTTGACCTGGGAATAAAAATCCGATTTTCATCTAATATTCAATCCTTTCATATAATTCTTTTTCAAATCTGTTACAGAATTCTGTGATAAATTCTTCTGTATTTATGTCTATATTAAATTCCCTTTTTATTGATGTTGCTATATTTTCTATGTCTTTACTAAAGTTTTGTTTTTTAGTGTTTATCCCAATTCCAACTACTAGATATTTCACATTTTCTGAAATTATTTTTGTTTCTGTTAAAATTCCACCTATCTTTTTGTTTCTATATATTATATCATTTGGTTCTTTTATTTCTAGTTTTAAGTTATATTGTTCTTCTATAATTTTATTTATTATTTTTGCTATTTCTATTGTTATTCCTTCTAATTTTTTTATATTACAATCCATTTGTATGAATAATGAAAATGCTATATTTCCTTTTTCGTCTGTATGCCATATTCTTCCATGAGTTCCTTTTCCTTTTGTTTGTATTTCTGCTATTACTAATGTTCCATTTGTTATAGTTTTATCTTGTATTAATCTCCAGATTTCACTTTGGGTTGAGTCTATTTCTTTATAATAAATTATGTTTCTTCCTAAAAAATTAGTTTTTAACTTTTTCAATTGCATCTAAATTGTCCTGCCTTTTTATTTTATTTGTTGTTGTTTTTATTAGTGGTTCTTCTGTTAGTATTATTCCTTTTATTGCTTTGTATTTTGGCATTGTTTTGTTTATTTCCTTTATCTTGCTTGCTAAAACATCATGTATTTCTTCATCTGCTTCTACTTTGTAAACATCTTTTATTATTTCTCTATTAAATACTATTTTTACATTTATTTTTATGTCATTTTTATCTTCTGATTGCTTTTTACCGAATACAAATGATTCTTCTACACCTTCTATTTTGTTTACTAGGTTTTCCATTTCTTCTGGGAATATATTTTTACCATTTTTTAGTACTATTACACTTTTCTTTCTTCCGCAAATGTATATATACCCTTCTTCATCTATTCTAGCTAAGTCCCCTGTATAGAACCATTCATCTTTTATAGCTTCATTTGTTGCTTTTTTATTGTTAAAATATCCTAACATAATGCTTGGTCCTCTTACAATAAGCTCTCCTATACCTTCATCATTTGCATTTACTATTTTTGCTTCAACACTTGGTACTGTTTTTCCTATTGAACCTGTTTTATAATATTTATTTGTTCCAATTGCTACAACTGGAGAGGTTTCTGTTAAACCATATCCTTGTACTATATTTATTCCAAGTAGTCTATATTTTTCTTCTATTTTTGGGTCTAAAGCTGCTGCTCCACTTATGAATAATTTTACTTTTCCACCAATCATATTATGTATTTCTTTAAATACTTCTTTTCTTTGTTCCATAGAAGCATTTTTATATTTTTCTTCGTTCTCTAATATTTCTTCTAGCTTGCCTTGTCTTTCTATTTGCTTTCTAATATTCATAAAGATTCTTTCATATATTGCTGGAACACATGCCATTACTGTTACATTATATTCTTTTAAGTTTTCTACTACATGCCTTAATCCATCACAAAATACTGTTTGAGCTCCTTTATATAGCGAAAATAAAAATCCTACTGTACATTCAAATACATGATGTATAGGTAATATTGAAAGTAGGACGTCTTCTGATGTAACATCTATAATGCTTCCAATATCCATTAAGTTTGAACATATATTTTTATGAGATAATGCTACTACTTTTGATTTTGATGTTGTTCCAGATGTAAATAGCATTATACTCATTTCTTCTGCATTTATCTCTGCATTAATGAATTCTCTGTTTCCTTTGTCTATAAGCTTTTTGCCTGTTTCTATTAGCTCTTTTTGTGAGTAAATTCCCTCTGAGTGTGAATTTAAATCCATTGCTATTAGATGTTTAAGTTTATTTTTATGACTATATCTTATCTTTTTTATGCTTTCTTCATATTTTTTTGAGTAAAAAATAGCTTCTATTTCTGACCTTTCTATTAATTCTTTTAATTCATTTTCTGGCAATGATTTATCTAATGGCACAACTATCCCAGTTCCACAAACTATTGATAAATATGCAATTTCCCATTCATACCTGTTTTCCCCAATTACAGCTATTCTTTTTCCTTTTAATCCCAAGTTTATTAGAGATGTTCCTAGAGCCTCTATCATTTCTCTTATTTCATTGTGTGTAAAAATTTCATATTTTCCATTTTCTATTTTTATTTTATAGGCTGGCTTTTCTCCATATAGTTTTTTAGTTTTATTTAACATATCTTTTAAATCTGTTATTTCTAAATGATCGTATATTCGCTTATCCATTTTTTATACATTTCCCTCCGTTGTATTAAAGTTATTTTTCATTTATTGAGTTTAAGTTTTCATATATTAAGTCGGAAAAGAATTATTAATGATTCTTTTCATTTCTTCTTGGCGTTTAATTTTTTTAGTGGTAGTCTTAATCAATTCCTCACTACTTAAAATCATATTTTGAATATGTTTATATCTAGGAAAAGTAGTATTTAATTTTTTTATTTCATCCCAAATAATTTTAAATAATTCATTTTCGGATTTATCTTTATATTTTTCTTGTGCAACTTCTTTACTATATACAATTTTTACTGATAATTTCACATCATTTTTATCATTTTCATCTGGTAAACCAAAAACGAAACATTCTTCTACTAATTCTATTCTATTTATTAAAGTTTCTAGTTCTTCTGGAAAAACTTTTTTTCCATTTTTTAGAACTATCATATTTTTATTTCTACCTGTTATAATCAAATATCCTTTTTCATCTATATAGCCTAAATCTCCTGTATAGAACCACCCATCTTTTAATACACTTTCTGTCTCTTCTGGCATTTCATAATATCCTAACATTACATTTGGTCCTTTTACTCTTATTTCTCCTATACCGTTTTCATCTTTGTTTGCAATTTCCATAGTTACATTAATCATTGGTAATCCTACTGAACCATTTTTCATGTGTTTATTATCTTCTGCCGCTATTACTGGTGATGTCTCTGTTAGACCATAGCCTTGTACTGTTTTTATTCCTAAGTTATTAAATCCTTTTGATATTTCTGGGTCTGCTGGTGCACCTCCAGATATAACAAATCTTAATTCTCCTCCTAATGCTTCTATTACTGGTTTGAATAATTTTCTTCTTATGTCAATATGGAATTTTAGTAAAAAATTACTTATTTTCATTGCGTTTTTTATTAATTTCGTTTTTCCTTGTTTTTCTATTTCTTTCATTATTGTTTTATATATTGCTTCTACTAATAAAGGTACTCCAATGAATAAAGTTACTTTATATTCGTTTAAATTTTGCTTAATATATCTTAACCCATCTGGAAATACAGTTTTCACTCCTGTTGCTAACATCATTAACATTCCTGTTGAACCAAATATATGATGGAATGGCAAAAATGCAATATTTGTATCTGTTTCCCTAATATCTTCTACACATTGCATTGCATATATATTTGAAGCTACATTTCTTTGGGATATCATTACTGCTTTTGATTTTGATGTTGTTCCTGATGTAAATAATAATATATTCATTGCATTTTCATCTATTTGTGCATTTATATAGTCTTTTTTTCCTTCTTGTAATAATTTATCTCCATCATTTATAAGTTTTTTTACAGATTCGAAGCCTTCTATTTCTCCCATACATATGTATTCTTTTAAGCATGTTTTATTTTTTTCTTTTATTTCTAGCATTTTCTCTGTTAGTTTTTCATCAAAAATTATACATTCTGCTTTACTTCTAATTAATGAGTTTTCAAGTTCATCATATTGTAAATCTTTGTCTAATGGTACAGATACTATTCCCCCAAGTAAGTTTGACAAATGTGCTAATGCCCATTCATATCTGTTTTTTCCAATAACAGCTATCCTTTTTCCTTTAAACCCTTTTTCATAAAGCATTGTTCCTAATTTATTTATGTCTTCTAATAATCCTTTATATGAAATGTTTTCATAAGTTACTTCTTTGTTTTCTTGATGTTTTATTACAAATGCTGTTTTTTCATTGTATTTCTTAGCTGATTCATAAATTATCTCTTTGACACTTTTAAATTCTTTGGCTTCAAATAATTTTCTATTTTCCATATTAACCCCAAACTTTCTATCTATTCTATTTATATCATATAAAGATAAAATTTGAATTAGACTGGGTAGTCAGTCTAAGTTTTTAATCTCTCCCATATTGCTCTTTTTTTGCATCTTGAGTACCATTTTTTTGCATTTCTTCGATTGTCATAATATCATCCTTTTTCGTTAAAATTTTTATATACAATCATTAAATTACACATTCTCTATAACTTTATTTTCTTTCTGCTTTACTATTCCACAAATTAGGTCTGCTGTTTTTTCTACTCCTAGAGTTTCGCTATTTATTGATATATCATAGTTTTCGTTATTGCTCCATTCTTTTTCTGTATAGTGTTTATAATGATTTGCTCTTAATTTATTTATTTTTTGTATTTCCTTTTTTGCGTTTTCAATTCCATAAATCTCTTTAACTCTTTTTATTTTATCTTTCATATCACTATATATAAATACTTTTATTACATCTTCTCTATCTTTTAATATGAAATCTGCACATCTACCTATAATTACACAAGATTCCTTTTCTGCAATTTGTTTTATTACTTCTGATTCTTTTATAAATAGTTCGTCTGAATAGTTTAATCCAAAGTAATATCCATTGTTTAAATTTTCTAGTATTTCTCTTTTCTGTTCATGATTTTCTATATATTCTTCTGATAATCCAGTTTCTTCTGCTACTTTTTTTATGAATTCTTTATCATATAATTTTATTCCTAATTTATCTGCAATTAATTTTCCTATATATCTTCCACCTGAGCCATATTCTCTTGATATTGTTATTACAGTATGCTCTTTTAATTTGTTGTCTGTAATTGTGTCTTCTTCTATTACATTACTTTTTGATGTTCTCTTACTCAAATTTTTTGCCTCTAAAGCTATCAATACTACTGCAAGCACAAATGCTATTCCATCTGCTACTGGTCCTGAATATAGAACTCCCATAATTCCAAACATACTGCTTAATATTATCATTGATGGTATTAAAAATCCAATTTGTCTTGATAATGATAAAATTACACTTTTTACACTTTTTCCTATTGCTTGGAAAAATATTCCTGCTGGAATTTGTATTCCATTACAGATACATAATAGTAAATATGTTCTAAATGATAAACATGCAAATTCCATATATAGTTCATCACCACTACCAAATATAGAAATTAACTTATCTGGTATTGTTTGGAATAATATGAAAGCAATTGTACTAATTATAACACTTAATCCTAATACCAATTTTAATGTTTGTTTTACTCTATCAAATTTTCTTGCTCCATAATTGTACCCAAATATTGGTTGTGAACCTGCTGCAATTCCGATTATTATACTATTTAATATTTGGCTTATTTTCATAACAATTCCTAATACTGTTATTGGTATTTCTGAACCATATTTTGATTGTGCTCCATATTTCGCAAGTAAATTGTTTTCAAATGCCATAACAACTACAAAACTCATTTGTGTTACAAAACTACTTATTCCTAATGTCGATATTCTTTTTAATACATTAAATTTGATTTTGAATGTTTCTTTTGTTAATGTTACTGATTTGAATTTTTTTATGTACATAATGTTTATTGCAAATGTTATAAATTGACTTAATACTGTTGCTATTGCTGCTCCTTCTATTCCCATTTTAAATGCAAATATGAAAATTGGGTCTAGTATAATGTTTATAACCGCTCCTAATACCATGGATGTCATTGCATATTTTGGGCTTCCGTCTGCTCTAATTATTGAGTTTAATGTAGTTCCTATCATCATAAATGGTAACCCAATTGCTATAATTCTTCCATATCCAATTGCGTAGTTTCTTAATGCATCTGTACATCCAAACATATTTAATAATGGCGATAAAAATATTAATGTAAATATGCAAAATATAATTGCTATTATTATAGATAATGTAATTGCATTTCCTACACCTTTTTCTGCTTCTTCTTTCTTTTTTTCTCCTAGTTTTAAACTTAAGTAGGCTGATGCACCATCTCCTATCATTAATGAAAATGCTAAACATATCATTGCTAATGGAAATACTACATTTGTTGCTCCATTTGCTAAATAATCTACTCCCCAACCAATAAATATTTGATCTACAATATTGTATAATGCGTTTACTAATAGTGATATTATACATGGAATTGAGAATTTTATAATTAATTTTTGTATTTTTTCACTTCCTAATATATTTTCTTCTTTTTCCAATTTTTTTCCTCCATTTTTTATTATTGTTGTTTACTTTTCTTCCTAATCTGTCTCCTAGTCTACATAATAGTTCATTTGTAATTGTTTCTGCTTTGTTTGCAATTGTTTCTGCTGATATTTCTTTTTGCTCTCCTATTAGAGTAACTATATCCCCTTGATGAATTCCCTCTATTTTTGATACGTCTATTATTAATTGATCCATACATATTCTTCCTATTATTTCTGCATATTTCCCATTTACCATTACTTTTACATTTTTGTTGCTTAAATTTCTAGGGAATCCATCTGCATATCCTATTGAAACTGTAGCAATTTTTTTGTTAGTATTTGCTATAAATGTTCTTCCATAACTTACACTTTCTTGTTCTTCAATTTCTTTAATACTTGTTATTCTTGCTTTTAATGTTAGAACCGGTTTTAAATTAAGTTTTATCTTTGGTTCATCTTCATTATAAATTCCATACATGATAATTCCTGGGCGCACAAAATCACAGTTTACATTCGTATAGTTTAATATTCCATAACTTGCTTGTATATGTATCTTTCCTGTATCATATCCTAAGCTTTTTATTTTATCTATACATTTAAAGAAATTATTAATTTGCATATTTGTGAATTCTATATCATCTTTTTTTGTGCTATCTGATACACATAGATGACTAAATGTTCCTAATATTTCAGTGTTTTTCATTTTATATATATTTATTAGATTTTCTATATTTTTATAACTTTCTCCTATTCGGTTCATTCCTGTGTTTATTTTTATATGTACTTTTAATTTTTTTTCTAATTTCATTTGCTCTATCTTTTTTGCGTATTCATAGTCTACTATTGTTTGGATTAAGTCATATTTAATTATATTTTCTATTTCGTTTATGTCTGTATAACCTAATATCAATATATTCCCTTTTATGTTATTTTTTCTTAATTTAATTCCTTCTGATAGTGTTGCCACTGCGAAATCCTCTATTCCTATTTCGTTTAGTTTTTTGGCTATTTCTATCATTCCATGTCCATATGCATTTGCTTTTACAATTGCCATTATTTTACATGTTTCTGGTATTACGCTTTTTATTTCTTTTATATTGTTTTCTAAGTTTTCTAAATTTATTTCTATCCATGCTCTATCTCGCTTTGCAAGTTCTTCTTCCATTTTTCTTACCTTCTTTTATTTTATATCTCTCTTGTCAGAGCACAGTGCACTGTGCCACTACATCGCTAATTTCTAGCTTCTAATTTCTAGTTCAATTAATTTATCCAATAATTGTTCAAAGTTTATTCCTACTTGTTTCATCATACTAGGATATCTACTATGTGATGTAAATCCTGGTATAGTATTTATTTCGTTGAAATATATTTCTCCTTTTGGTGTTAAAAACATGTCTACTCTTGCAAAGTCTTTACATTTTAATATTTTATATATTTTTTTTGCAGTTTCTTTTACTTCGTCTGAAATACTTTTTTCTATTCTCGCTGGTACATGTATTTTTGATGTTTTTAGTGTGTATTTTTCTGTATAGTTGAAAAATCCTTTGCTTAATTCTATTTCGTCTATTTCCCCTACTGTTAATTTTTCATTTCCTAATATTGCACATCCTATTTCTATTCCTTCTATGTTCTCTTCTATTATTATTTCTGTGTCATATTTTAGTGCTTCTTTTATTGCTCCTTCTATTTCATTTTCGCTTTCTACTTTTGTTATTCCAAATGAAGAACCTGCTCTCATTGGTTTTACAAATAGTGGATATTTCAATTGTTTTAGCTTCTCTTCTATTTCTTTTTGCTTTGCTTTATCGTTTATAACTATACTTTTCGCTACTTTTATTCCATAACTTTCTACTAGTTTATGTGATAAGTGCTTGTCCATGCATAGACTAGATGATAATGTGTCACATCCTATTAGTGGTATCCCTGATAGGGCAATTAACCCTTGGACTGTTCCGTCTTCTCCATTTGAACCATGTAGTACTGGGAATATTGCATCTAATTTTATTAATTTATTATTGTTTTCTATTTCTATTATTCCTTTATCGTCTGGATTTGTTGAAATAAATGTTTTTGTACATTTTCCTTCTTTCTCCCAGGTATTATTTTTTATGTTTTCTTTTTCTCCCTCATATTTATACCAGTTCCCTTGTTTTGTTATTCCTATTAATGTTATATCGTATTTTTCTTTGTTTATATTTGTTATTACACTGTATGCTGATTCTAATGATACATCATATTCTGGACTTTTTCCTCCAAATATTATTCCTATTTTCTTTTTTTCCATTTTTTGTTTCATTCCTTTCTTTATTTATTGTTTTATCATATAAGGGCACAGTGGTGCCCCTACAAGTAAAATTTATTTCATAAATTTTCCACGCTTTTTATTCCTAAATATACCTTTTGTTTCGTTCCTTTCTTTATGTATTGTTTTATTATATAAGGGCACAGTGGTGTCACTTCCCTCTTCGAGCCCAGTTAAATTTGGCGTTGCCAAATTTATCGTAGGTATTCCCGCAAACGGTGCCCCTACAAGTAAAATTTATTTCATAAATTTTTCACGCTTTTTCTTATTTTACTTTTTCTTTTATTCTTCTGTATAGAAATGCTTGTAAAATTTATTTCATAAATTTTCCACGCTTTTTATTCCTCCATATACATAATGTCTACATCTACATTTGTATTTATTCCATCTATTCGTCCAGTGTCACACATTTGCCATATTGAATATTTCCCTTGGTAATTGGTTTGACTTGTATAATGTGCTAACCAGGTATCATGTTTTGTTGGATTCCATATTTTTTCTAAGTAGTTTTTACTGCTGTATAAGAGTCCTTTGTATCCGTTTTCTACTAGTGTGTCTAAAAATACATTTGCTGCTTTGTTTATTGTATAAAAACTCATTCCTGCTTTATTAAATGAGTTCCAACTTTCCCAGTCAAAGGCTATTGGTAATTCTATTTCATATTGTTTTATTTGCTCTTTTACCCATTCTGCTTGTTCTTTTGCTTGTTTTATGTTTTTTGCATATGAGTAATAATATATCCCTACTGGTATTCCTACTCTTTTTGCTCCTTCTATGTTAGCTACAAAGTATGGGTCTATTACGTTTTCTCCATCATAGTCTGTTTGATATCCCATTCTTATTATTACAAATTCTGCTCCTGCATTTTTTACTTTTTCCCAGTCTATTTCTCCTTGCCATTTGGATACGTCTATTCCTATTTTTGTTTTTTCATTTTTGTAGTTGTCTAATATGTCGTTAAAGTAAATAGGCTCTTTTGGCACTGGCGGTTGCCCTGGTGTTGTTTGTTCTTCTATTACATGTAATGTGAAGTCTTTTTTTGCTTGATTTCCACTTGAGTCTGTTACAATATATGTTAATTTATAGTCTCCTACCGTGTTAAAATCATATTCTCCTACAATTTCTCTTTTAGGATTATCGTCTATATCGTCTCCACTTATTAATACTTCTGTTAAGTTTTTATTAGAACCTTTTTTTACTGTATATGAGGCTCCACTGAATATTTTAGGTGCTGTTACATCTGTTGTTTTTATATTAAATGTGGCTGTTCTCTTTTTATTTTTTATGTTTATAAAATCAAATGATACTTGTATTTCTCCTAATTTTTCTGTGTCTATTTTATAATCATTAATTAGTTCACCATTAAGATTTTCTAGAAAGTCCGATACTTTTGCTTCTTTTCCAAATTCGATTGTTAGATTTTCTTTTAATGTAACCGCTTCTGCATCTATTCTTTTGTTTTCTTGTTCTTCATTATACATCCATATACAAATTCCTGTTACACCAATTATAACTATTATGATTATACTTATTATAATAGTTGATACTTTTTTCATATTTAATTTCATCCCTTTCTTCTAACTTGCTCCTATATAATTATATTACTGTAATGCATTCTTTAATACCTCTAAGTTTCTATTCATTAATGTTACATATGTTTCTCCATTTTTATAGTCATAATTGGATATTGAGTGTAATGTTTGTATTTGCATTGCTTTTGCTCCTGTTTCTTTTGAAATTATGTTTGCAACTTTTGAGTTCCCATTTTCTATGTATAATACTACTGGTATGTTTTCTTCTTTTATTAGATTAATTAAATATGCTAAAGTTTTTGTACTAGGTTCTGTTTCTGTACTACAACCATTAAATGCTCCACTGGCTTTTAGTCCGAATTCTTCTAAAAAATATCTTATTGGCATTCTGTCTCCAAATACTAATCTTTTTCTTTTGGCATTTTCTACTATATCCCATATATCTTCGTCTAGTTTTTCTATTTGTTTTTTATAATTATTCGTATTTTGTCTAAATATATCTTTTTCCTTATTATCAATTTCTTCTAATCCTAGTTCTAAACTCTCTAACATTTTTATTGCATTTTTAGGTGAAGTCCAGACATGTTCATCCCATGCCAGTTCTTCGTGTTCTTCCTCTTCTTCTACTCCTTCTATATGCTCTTCTTTATATAATTCTACAGTGTCCATTAGTTTTATTAGTTTTGTATTTGATAAGTCCATTGTAGGTATGACTTGTTCTGTCCAGTTCTCCATTTCTCCACCATTATATACAAATAAATCTGATTGCTGAATTGCTATTATTTGACTTGCTGTTGGTTCAAAGTTATGTGCATCTACTCCTGAGTCTAATAAATAGGTTATTTCTATATTGTTACTGTCTTTTGTAATTGCTTTTACAAAGTCATATCCAACAAAGGACGTGCAAACAACACTTAGCTTATCTGCTGATTTTGTTTTCGTATTATTTGGTTTTATTAGAGCATATATAAATATTACTAGAATTATTACTAGAATTATTATACAAATTATTTTATTTAATTTTATTACTTTCATATTCTTAGCACCTTTTCTTTGTATGCTATTATATCACTTATTATTTTTTATTTCTACCCTATTATTGTGATTTTTTAATTATATCTAATTATAAATTTGTGTTTGTGGGGATGATTATTAGATGCGTGTCAATTTCCACAATTAAAGAGGGCATTCTGTCAATAGAACGCCCTCTTCTCCTGAGACTTACCAAAGACCATGCTCATGAATGCTCCTGAAACTTTTATGTTCCTCCGTTTCAACTACCATTTTAAATACTCCTTTTATTCTTCTGGAGTTCCTTCATCAATAATTTGTTTTATCGTTTCATATTGCTCTTTTACATTCTCAACACAGTGTATGTATATTCCGTTTTTTCCTTGCATATTATTGTGTCTTCTAGTATTAGGATAACCTCCGCTAGAAGCATTTGTAAATATTTTTATTGTTCCTATATTAAACAGTCTTTCAAATATGTTTTGATTCATTGTTACTTCTCTAACATATTTATATTTTAATTCTTTTTCTTCTTTGTTTAAGAACCCATCTTTGTATTCTACTTTTGTAGCATAAAAATTATATTCTAAGTCATCATATTGCATTTTTTCAAATGCAAGTTTTATGATTACATATAACGCCATAACACCTATTGTTATTAAAAATGTTATAGGATACAAAACCCATAGCTCATATAAATCTGTAAGCCAACAACATATTATTATCATATATAATATTGCTCTTCCTACAATAGTCAACATTTTATATGGTATGTTAAATTTGGGTTTTACTTGAAATTTTATATTGTTGTTTTCTACTATTTCTTCTTTTGTTTCCTGCACTCCTGCTCTTTCTGTCCCACACTTAGGGCAAAACTTTGCTGTATCACTCATCTCTTCTCCACAATTTTTACAAAACACAATAATCCTCCTTTATACATTTGTTATTTCTTTTATTTGCTTATAAATTTCTTGTACATTTTCTATATTTTTTATAAAAATACCATTTCCGAAACCTGTTTCAGCATTAGTAAATAACACAATATTTCCAAGATTAAAATATCTTTGGATAAATGTTTGACGCATTGTTATTTCTCTTATATATTTGTATTTTACTTCTTTTTCTGAAACATTTAAAAAGCTATCTTTATAGATTACTTTTGTTTTATAAAAATCATATGTATAATTTTTGTATTGTTTTTTATTGATTGCTACTTGTATTCCCCAAATACTTCCAAATATTATGATTGTAATAAATGTAATTACTCCACCTACTATTAAATCTACACTTACAAATATAAGTAATGTGATTGCAATTATAAAAATGTAAATTAATAATGATGGTAATGCCATATATCCAAACTTATAAGTTGGTTTTACTTGTAATTGGATTTCATTATCTACTATTTTTTTTACTTCTTCTTTTGGCGTTTCTTTTGAGTCTGAAATACGTGTACCACAATTAGTACAGAATTCTGCTGTGTCTGGTAATTTTGTACCACATTTTTCGCAAAACATTTTATTTTCCTCCCTTTTATATACAGTTTTATTATATAATTAGTATATTATATTTCGAGTTTTTTTGCAATATGATTTATTAAATTATCTATGATATGTTTCATTATTAGAAATTTTGAATGCTCTAAATATTTGCTCTAGTAAGAATACTCTTATTAGTTGATGTGGAAATGTCATTTTTGAGAAACATATTTTTTCTTTTGATGCGTTTAGTATTTCTTCTCCTATTCCTAGAGTTCCTCCTATTATAAATGTTATTGAGCTATTAATATTTGATATCTCCTCAATTCTTTTTGCAAATTCTTCTGATGTTATTTGTTTTCCTTTTAAGTCTAACGATACACAATATGTATCTTTCTTTATGTATGTTAACATTTTATGCGCTTCTTTGTCTTTTATGTTTTTTATTATTGTTTCACTTGTTTTATCTGGAACTTTCTCGTCTAATACCTCTATTATATTTAAATTACAGTATTTTGATAGTCTTTTGCTGTATTCATTTATAGCTTCTTTTAAATAGTTTTCTTTGATTTTTCCTACACATAGTATGTTTATTGTTAACATCTTTGACTCCCTATTATTTTTATATTTTATTTTGATTTTTAACGGACACCCATACCCAGTAAAATTCGCTTTGCGAATTTTCCATGACTCATTCGCAAAAATATAAAAAGAAGAAAATGGCTTCTCTTCTTTTTATATTCTTTCTCATTTCGTCCGCCCCTACAATTATTTTCATACTATTATTTTTCAATCTAATATCCGGGCTTTCCAAGTAACCTAAACATATTCTTCTTATATTCTTCTACTCCCGGTTGATTGAATGGATTTACTCCTAGTATTTTTCCTGACACCGCACATGCTAATTCAAAAAAGTATATTAGGTTTCCAATGGTTGCTGCATCTAATTTTTCCATATCTATTATAATGTTTGGTACTCCTCCATTTACATGTGCTTCTATTGTTCCTTCCATTGCTTTTTTACACACATAATCTACTGTTTTTCCTGCTACAAAGTTCATTCCATCTAAATTGTCTTCATCTGGTTTTATTTCTATATCTGTTTCTGGATTTACAACATTTATTACTGTTTCCATTAGATTTCTTTGTCCTTGTTGTATGTATTGTCCCATTGAGTGTAAGTCTGTTGTAAAGTCTACTCCTGCTGGGAATATTCCTTTTTCTTCTTTTCCTTCACTTTCTCCAAATAATTGCTTCCACCATTCTACAAAATAATGTAATTTTGGATTATAGTTTGCTAGTATTTCAATTTCTTTCCCTTCATCATATAAGATATTTCTTGTTACTGCATATTGATAACATTCATTATATTTTAAATTTGGTTCTATGTATTTGTTTTGTGCAATTCTTGCTCCATTCATTAGTTCATCTATGTCTATTCCTGCAACTGCTATTGGTAATAATCCTACTGCTGTTAATACAGAGTATCTTCCTCCGATATTGTCTGGAACTACAAATGTTTCATATCCTTCGTCATTTGCTAATTGTTTTAATGCTCCTTTTTCTTTGTCTGTTGTCACATATATCCTTTTTCTTGCTTCTTCTAATCCATATTTATTTTCTAAAAATTCTCTAAATATTCTAAATGCAATAGCTGGTTCTGTTGTTGTTCCTGATTTTGATATTACATTTATTGATATGTCTTTATCTCCTATTGCTTCTATCATTTCTGCAATATATGTTGAACTTAGGTTGTTTCCGGCATATAGTATTTGTGGCTCATCTGAATTTGGATTGTAAAATCCATTTTTTATAGCTTCTATAACTGCTCTTGCACCTAAGTATGAGCCTCCTATTCCTATGCATATAAAAACTTTTGAGTTATTTCTTATTGCTTCTGCTGCTTTTTTTATTCTTTCAAATTCTTCTTTATCATAATTTGTTGGTAAGTTTAACCAGCCTAAAAATTCTTCTGGTTTTGATGAGTTTTTTCTAATCTCTTTGTCTATTTCTTCTACTTTTTCTTGATATTCTACTACTTTTCTCATTTCTATTCCACTGTTTTCAAATCTTACTTTTATGTTTGACATTGTTTAATCATTCCTTTCTATATATTATATATCATTTTATTTTTTTGTTGTCAATTGGATTTTTGTCTGAATTTATACCTTTTTTTTCCAATTTATGTTTCTTAACGTAATGAGAGCCTAGTATTTTACTAGACCCTCATTACATTTTGTTATTAATCTACCCTTCTATAACAGGTTGCTCCTTAGTTTTTTCTATTTCTTTTTTAGCTATTATATTTCTTATTATTAATCCTATTCCTGTTGTAATTATAATAAAGTTAGATAGTCCACCAATATATGGCAATTTTTGTAATATCCATACACATAATGCTATTACCATTAATAAACATATTTCTAGTACTTTATTGTTTTTTACGGCTTCTATTTTATCTTTAGCAATTCCTGTTATTGAGATTGAAAATACCGCTGAACTAATATATATTATTATAGTCATTATCATCCATGCAATTATACTTATTGGCAATCCTATTGCTGTAAATAGCAACATTATAGACATTATAAATGCTATAAAGATTATTGCCCAAGTTATTAATCCTACTGCAAATGCAATTATTGATTTCTCTTTTAAATCTTTTGTAATAGCTTCTGTAAATCTTGGTGATAATAATTTTAATACAAAATATATTACAAGTGCATATATAATTGAAGTAACTGCACTAAATGCATAGTCTTTTATTTTTTCAGCTAATGGAATTTCAAAAGACTCTTCTTCTTCTAATTTAAAGTTTATTTCTCCATATAATACGATATCTTTTAATCCTTCTATTTCTCTTCCACTTGTATAATTAAAGTCTCCACCTATTAATAATGATGTTTCTTCATCTTTTACATCAATATTATCTGCTGTTAAAAATACATCTCTATAAACTTTTCCTCTTAATTTTACATTAGAAGAAGCTATTTTAACGTCTCTTTCTATATATGCCTTTTCCATTAACTCAAATTTTTCAGAAGCACAATATATATCATATATTGTCCCATTTATTTTTGCTTCTTGTGCAAATATATATAATGAATCTGCTATATATGCTTCTTCTGTAATTTCAACTGTTCCATTTGCAAAAATAAATACTGAACCTTTTACTTCTCCTGTAAATTTTACATCTCCATTTACAAGAATATAAACATTCCCATCAATTAGTTTATCCATCTCATAGTCTGTATCTTCAAATACATATAAATCTGAATATGTTATATCGTAATTTGGTAAGTTATCCACTTCTGAATCACTATCACCTTCTTGGTCAGTTATTGGCATTGTTCCATCTTCTTCTGAAGTAGGTTCAGATATTGGCATTATTCCATCTTCTGTAGATGTTCTAGGTTCGATTTCTTTTGCAAAGCAAAATGTACCTAATATAGATACTAAAAGTATTAAAGCTATTAATACTAAGCTAATTTTCTTCCTCATTTAACTCTCTCCTTTTTATTTTTTCTCTTAGCTAGAGATACCTAATAAAATTATACTATCACATTGTCCATTTTTATGCAATATTTTTTAGATTATTATTTATAATAATTTGTTAATTTACTTTTATAAACTCTTTATGTACTTTACAAATTTACATAAATATGATATAAAGAAAGTAACTTGCAAATTACAATAGTAGGATATGAATGGAGGTAGCCTATGTTTGATGATTTACTAAGAGAAACTGCATTTAATTACAACTTACGGAAATGTAAAAAAACTAAAAAATTTTTTAAGGAAGTGAAAAAGGGCTTATTAAAAAGTGCTAAAGGCTTATCACATGACAAAAAAATAGCTTCATTCTCAATAGATGCTCATCTCTCAGAGAACGGTTATATCAAACTTAAAAAGCTATGTGATAAAAATGGGATCAATTTTGCAACCAAATATGTCGACTGTTTTCTAAATACTTATGAATTTAGTATAGTAGTTCGGCAATAGCATAAGTGGGAAATATCTGGTGTTACCAGTATTTCCCACTTCTCCTAATTCATATTTTATCTATTATTGTTTTGTTGTTTTCTAGCTTTTCTACATGCTGGACATCTTACTGGTTGGCTTGTAAAACCTTTTTCTGCATAAAATTGTTGTTCTCCTGCTGTAAATACAAATTCTTCGCCACAATCTCTACATTTAATAGTTATGTCTTCATATGTTGTTTCCATATATATAACCTCCTTTTTAAAACTGTTTTGAATTACTTTTCGTACTTAACCAATCTAATAAAGAAGGTAAATATTCTAAAATAAATTCTTTTTTTGTTTCTTCTTCGAAACTTCTTTTACTATATCATATATATGAATAAAATTCAAGAAAAATACAAGATTTTTATAAAATATATTTTTTTAAAAATTCTGCTACTCCATCTTCTTCATTTGATAGTGTAATATAGTCTGCAATTTTTTTTAATTCTTCGTCTGCATTTTTCATTGCTACTGTGTTTCCACAGTTTTTAAACATTGCTATATCGTTAATTCTATCTCCAAAACATATTGTTTCTTCTTTTTTTATATTCATTGATTTTAAAAATTTATTTATTGCTGTTCCTTTATCAACAAATTTATTATTTATAAATATATAATATGGTTCTTTTGAGTTTATTTCTTTGTTTATATAGTCTTTACTATAATTTGCTATTTTTAAATTTTGTTTTGATGCTATATATTCTTCACATTCTTTCATTCCATAATAGTTATTACTATTAATTATTATTTGAAAAATATCTACACTTTTTATTTCTTCTATATTTCTTATTATAGTTCTATTTTTGTACATATTGCTACAAAATATATTATTTCCAATTTGTTCATCTTCTACGTTTAATACTAATTCTAAGTCGTGTTTATTACAATATTCCCAAAGTTCTTTTATTTCATTATATTCTATAATATTTTTATAGAAATTCATATTGGTTTTACAATTATATATTTGTGCTCCATTTGATGAAATAGTATAATCAGAAGCACATAGCTCTTTACTATATTTACATACATCCCTATTGCTTCTTCCTGAACATAATATAATATAAATGCCTTTATCTTTTATGGCCTTTATTGGAATTTTTGTTGCTTCTGTTATTTGTTTATTACCATTTGTGAGTGTTCCATCAACATCTAAAAATACAGCTTTAATATTTTTTAAATTTCCCATATTTTTGGTCTCCCATTTTATAACATCTATAATTATTTTAACATATTTTTAGACATCTTGTAAATCATTATTTTATAAAATCACATCTCTTTTTAGTTTACTGTTTTGTAATATTCCAGTTCCTATGAAGTTTCCTTTTTCATCATATATCCTATATATTCCATCTTTATGATTAGAGGTGATTTTTACTCCATTTAAAAATGTTTCTAATTGCTTTTTGTTTATTGTAATTTTTTCTTTGTTTTCTAAGACTTTTTCAAGGCTTATTATATTTTCTTTTAGGTAATCAATATTATTCTTATTAGATTTTAATTTTTCTATTTTTATAGCTTTTTCTATATTAAATTCTCCAACTTGAATTCGATTAAGTTCTTTCATATACCCAATAGTTCCTAATTTTTCTGCAATATCTTCACATAAAGTTCTTATATATGTTCCTTTTGAACATTCAATTCTAATGTCTATTTGGTTATTCTGAAGGTCGATTTTATTCAATTCTAGATTATAAATTTCTATATTTCTAACAGGGACTTCTATTCGCTCACCTTTTCTTGCATAATCATATAATTTCTTTCCGTTTACTTTTATTGCTGAATACATTGGTGGCATTTGAGTTTGCTTACCCTTAAATGATTTAAGAGTTTTGTTTATATTCTCTTCTGATAATATATTTTTATCTATTTCCTTACTCTCTAAAATTTTTCCTTCTCCATCAGCAGTATCTGTTTTTATTCCTAATTGCAATGTAGCTTCATATATTTTATCATGATTTACTAAGTATTTGGATATTTTGGTTCCTTTTCCTATTAAAATAGGTAATACTCCTGTTGCATTAGGGTCTAATGTTCCTGTATGCCCTACTTTTTCGTTTAAGGTATGTTTAACTATTTGAACTACATCATTTGAGGTATATTCTTTTTCTTTATTTATTATAATTATTCCATCCATTTTATTTTTCCTTTTTATTTAATTTTGGTTCTATCTCAACTTGCAATTTTACATAAATTATGTTATAATATGAATAATTAGTGAAAATTTTGTTTCATCACTTTAAAATAAAGTGATAGGAAGGAGACCAACTATGAATGAAAGAAATAACATCACTTGCAGATGAACTTTCTAATGATAAGTATGCTAATATAACTCCAGAAAGAGATAATTCACAACCTAATAGAAATTCAAGCGATATGGGTGGAAGATAAAATACAATGTTAAGAGTTTTTTAAGAGTCAAACATTAAAGTCTGACTCTTTTGTCATTTAACTATTTTAGATATGTTTTTACACGACTTACCATCTTTTCTTTTGCTTCTTCTAAAGACATATTCATTGTACAGCCTGCTGCTTTTTCATGCCCTCCACCAGCAAACATTATACAAACATCTGATACATTTACATAGTCTTTTGAACGAAGTGATGCCTTATATTCTCCTTCTTCTATTTCTCTTAAAAAGATTGAAACTTCGACTCCTTCAACATCTCTGCCTAATTCGACTAACCCTTCATGGTCTCCTTCTTCTGCACCTACTTCTTCTATATCTTGTTTTGTTATATATGTAAATGTTATTTTACCGTTTTCTAAAAATTCCATTCTGTCTATTACTTTTTTTGTAAGTAAAAAGTTTGCTTTACTTTTTGTTTGCAATACTCTTTTATATGTATCAGATACTTTTACACCTTTTCTTAATAATTCTGCTACAAATTCAAAGGTTTCTGTGGTTACTCCGTCATATTTAAAACCACCTGTATCTGTTATTATCCCAGTTAATATACATGTTCCAATTTCTTTGTCTATTTCTATTCCTAGTTTTCTTAATACTATTATTAAGATTTGAGCGCACGCAGGTGCAACAGGGTCTACATAGTTAAAATCAGCAAACATTTTATTGCTTCCATGATGATCTATACATATTGTTGTTTTTGCTTCTTCAAAAAATGGCTCATATCCCTTTAGTCTTTTTGTGTCTGTACAGTCTAATGCTATTCCTAAATCATATTTTATGTTTCTTCCTTCTGTTTTTATTTCATTTGCTCCTGGTAAAAAGTTAAATGCCTTAGAATGTGTTGGCATAACTATGTCTACGTCTTTTCCTATACTTTTTAAGGCTAAGTACATTGCTAAACTGCTTCCGATTGCATCTCCATCTGGTGTTTCATGGCTTTCTATTATTATAGTATTTGCATTTTCGATTTCTCTCTTTATGTCATCTAATGTCATTGTTATTCTCCTTTTTATGATTATTTAGAAGGGGCTTATGCCCCTATTTTTATTCATCTTTATTTTTAGGTTTCGCGGGTAATATTTCTTTTAAAATTTTGTCAATTCTTTCTCCATATTCTATTGAATCATCTAATACAAATATTATTTCTGGTGTTATTCTTAGGTTTATCCTTTTTGCAACTTCTGTTCTGACAAATCCTGATGATTTTTTTAGAGCTGCTAAGGTTTCTTTTGTGTTTTTTGAGTTTAATATACTAACATATATTTGGGCATATTTTAAGTCTGGTGTGATTTTTGCTTTTGTTACACTTATTAACCCTGTTATGTTAGGATTTTTTAGGTCATATGATATCACATTGCTTATTTCTTTTTTTAATTCTTCGTCTATACGACCTAGTCTGTTTGAATTTTTATTCATGTTTGCTTCCTTTCGTTATAGTTAAATTTTATTATATTTTGTAAATATAGACTCACCTATACTACATTCATAATTAATAAATTTGAGAAATTATTTGAGTGAAATTGAGGTTAGAAATGTTATAATTTCAGTTATAGGGAATCTCGAGCCTGTCGAGAGGGCGCTGTAATTGAAATTATTACATTCTCTCCGAAATTGAGAGGGATAGAATTTCGAGAATTTATTAATTATGAATGTATTGTATTTTTGGGCAGACACAGGGCCTGCCCCTACATTACCTATTTATTAAGACCTTTCTTAATTTCTTCCATTTTGAAAATTTCTAATGTATCTCCTTATAGATACATTAAATTTTTCTATAATCATTCTAGTTAAATAAGCTCATTTCATTCGCTCATTTACCAAGACCTTTCTTAGTCTCAACCATAGTAAAAATTTCTAATGTATCTCCTTCTATGATGTCATTGTATTTTTCTATTTGTAGTCCGCATTCATATCCTTCTGTTACTTCTTTTACGTCGTCTTTGAATCTTTTTAGTGATTCTAGTTTTCCTTCATGTATTACTACATTGTCTCTTATTACTCTTACTCCTGCATGACGTTCTATTTTTCCACTTGTTACATAACATCCTGCAATTGTTCCTAATGAACTTACTTTGAATATTTGACGGATTTCTGCATTTCCGATTACTTTTTCTTCGAATTTTGGATCTAACATTCCTGTCATCGCATCTTTTACGTCTTCAATTGCATTGTATATTACTGAATATGTCTTTATTTCTATTTCTTCTTTTTCTGCTACTATTTTTGCTAGTGGCTCTGGTCTTACATTAAATGCTATGATAATTGCATGTGCAACTTTTGCTAATGTAACATCTGATTCTGTTACTCCTCCTACATTCGCATGTATGACTTTTACTTTTACTTCTTCATTAGATAACTTTTCTAAACTTGATTGCACTGCTTCTACTGAACCTTGTAAGTCTGCTTTTACAATTAAGTTTAATTCTTTTAGCTTTCCTTTTTCAATTTGGCTAAATAAGTCGTTTAATGATAATTTTGAAATTGAATTTATTGATTTTTCTCTTGCTTGACGTTTTCTCTTTTCTATTAAGTGTTTTGCTGTTTTTTCATCATCTACTTCATAGAAAATTTCTCCTGCTTCTGGTACCTCTGTTAATCCTAAAACTTCTACTGGCGTTGATGGTCCTGCTTTCTTTACTTTTTTTCCATATTCATTTGTCATTGCTCTAATTTTACCAATTACTGAACCAACTACTATCATATCTCCTGTATCTAATGTACCACGTTGTACAAGCATTGTTGCTAGCGGTCCTCTAGTTTTGTCAAGTCTTGCTTCTATTACAGTACCTTTAGATTGTTTATTAGGATTTGCTTTAAGTTCTTGCATATCTGCTACTAATAATACCATTTCTAGTAATCCATCTATGTTAATTCTTTTCTTAGCTGAAATTTCAACAAATACGGTATTTCCTCCCCATTCTTCTGGTACTAATTCATATTTCATTAATTCTTCTTTTACTTTTTGTGGATTTGCACCTTCTACATCAATTTTATTAATTGCAACTATTATAGGAATTCCTGCTGATTTTGCATGGTTTATAGCTTCAACAGTTTGAGGCATTACTCCATCGTTTGCTGCAACTACTAATATTGCAATGTCTGTTACTTGTGCTCCTCTTGCTCTCATTCCTGTAAATGCTTCATGCCCTGGTGTATCTAAAAATGTTATTTCTCTACTATTAACAACTACTTTATAAGCACCTATTTTTTGAGTTATTCCACCTGCTTCTCCTTCTATTACATTAGTTTGTCTAATAGCGTCTAGCAGTGATGTTTTACCATGGTCTACATGCCCCATAACTACTATAACTGGTGGACGTGTTATCATTTCTTCTGGGTTATCTTCTGTATCATCAAATAGTATTTCTTCATCTGTTATTATTTCTTTTTTCTTTGCTGTTATTCCAAATTCTCCTGCTATTAAGAATGCTGTGTCAAAATCAATATCATTATTTATTGTTGCCATTATTCCATAATTTAATAATTTTTTTATAACGTCTCCTGATGTTTTTTTCATTTCTACTGCTAAATCTTTTACTGTTATTGATTCTGGTATTGTTATTTCTGTTAGCTCAAAGATTTTTTGCTTGTTTCTTTCTTCTTGATTACTATTTTTCTTTTTGTTTTTCTTGTCTCTTCTCTTACTTAAATCATAATAATCTAACATTCCACCTTCTTGGTCATTAAACATGTTTGATAATTTATTAGTTTGTTTCAAATCTTTTAATTTTCCACTGTCGAAATTTTCATTTCCATTGCCTTTTCTTGATTTGGTATTCTTTTTAGCTTTTGATTCATCTATTTTAGTAGTTTTTTGTTTGTTTTTATTATATTCTCTAGTAATTTCTTTTTCTCCAAAGTCTGCTTCCATGATGTTTTTTATATTTTTTTCAATTCCTTTTTCATCAAGTGGTCTATTGTTTCTAAATCCATTATTATTGTTGTTCCTATTATAATTATTATTTCTATTGAAACCATTATTTTGATTTCTATTTCCATTATTGTTTCCATTTCGATCAAAATTTCTATTGTTGTTTCTGTTTCCATAATTTTGATTATTGTTATTTCTATCTTGGTAATTGTTGTTTCTATTAAATCCGTTATTTTGGTTTCTTTTTTCATTGTTGTTTCTATCAAAATTTCTATTGTTTCTGTTGGCATAATTTTTACTGTTATTTCTATCAAAATTTCTTTCATTGTTTATGTTTTTATGAGTATTTTCAGTGTTTTTCTTTGTTATAGTTTCTTTATGTTCTTCTGAAACTTTTGGGGGTTCTATTTCTTTCTTATCTTCTTTAATTTCAGGTATTGGTTTGATTTCTTCTTTTCTTTCTACTTCTACTTTTTCTTTTACTTTTTCTTCTTCTTTTACTTCTTCTTTTTGTTTAACTGGTTCTTCTTTTTTCTTTTTGTTTAATCCAAAAAGTTCACTTGCAGTCATAGGTTTTGTTGGTTTATTTCTATATACAATGTTATAATTATTATTTTTTCTTTCTACAACTTTTCCAGCTTCTTTCTTACTTTTTTCAACAGTAGCATTATTTTCTTTATTACTTTCCTCTTCTTCTGATATTATTACTGCTCTCCTGATAATTACTGGTGCATTTTCATCTTGTTTCTTTTCTTGTGTATTTGATTTTTTTTCTTTATTATCCATACTTTGACTTTTCATTTCCTTACTAAATTTATTTTTAATCTTTTTTACCATTTGCTCATCAATCGTGCTTAAATGGTTTTTAACATTTGCTCCTAATTCATTTGCTATTGATACAATTTCTTTACTTGCTACTCCTAATTGTTTTGCTAATTCATGTATTTTTATTTTTTCCATATAGCAAATCACCCCCAATTTCTTTAATAAGCTTTTCAATTTCTTCTGATAAGCTCTTCGATTTTATTCCTATAATTGCTTTATTGCTTTTTCCTATAGTTTGGCTTATTTCATCAATATCCCCAAATTCTAATATTGGTACATTGCTTTTGTCGCAAATGTTTTTGATATTTTTCTTGGTTCTTTCCGACGCATTTTCTGCAACAATTACTAATTTTACTCTATGTTTTTCAATATCTTCAATTGTTGCATCATTTCCGCAAACTATTTTTCCTGCTTTAGCAGATATTCCAAGCATACCTAGTACTTTTCTTTTCTGATATGCACTCTTGTCTTCTATATTCAAAGATTTTCCCCCTTGAGATTTTATTCTTCTTCAATTTGTTCTTCATTTTTTTCTGTTATTTCGCCTTCTTGCATATTTGCTAACATTTCTCTAAATTGTGTTTCTGATTTAATATCTATTTTCCAACCTGTAAGTCTTGCTGCTAGTCTAGCATTTTGACCAGCTTTTCCTATTGCAAGTGATAATTGGTCATCTTTTACTATTACTCTTGCTTGTTTTTCTTCTTCTTGAATATCAACTGCCATTACTTGTGCTGGTAATAGAGCTGATGCTATAAATATTGCTGGGTCTTCATTCCATTCGATAACATCTATTTTTTCTCCTGCTAATTCATTTATTATATTTTGAATTCTTACTCCCTTTTGTCCAACACATGAACCTACTGGGTCTATATTTTCATCTGCTGATGCTACTGCTACTTTACATCTATTTCCTGGATCTCTTGCTACACTTTTTACCTCTATTAATCCTTCATATATTTCTGGTATTTCTAATTGAAATAATTTTTTTACAAAGTCTCCTGAGGCTCTTGATATTATAACTTGTGGATTTCCTTTGTTTCCTCTTACTACATCTACTACATATCCTTTTATCTTATCATTTACACTATAACTTTCTGTTGGTATTTGCTCTTTTTTAGGCATAATTCCTTCAAGTTTTCCTAAGTCAACTATTATTACTCCTGTGTCTGCTTTTTGTACTATTCCTGACAGAATTTCTCCTTTTCTTTCGTTAAATTCTCCAAATACTAGGTTTCTTTCTGCTTCTCTCAATTTTTGAATGATAACTTGTTTTGCTGTTTGTGCTGCTATTCTTCCAAAGTTTTTTGGAATTATCTCTATATTTACTGTTTCTCCTTCTAGAACTGCTGGATTAATTTTTTGTGCTTCTTTCATAGAAATTTGCAATATTGGGTCTTCTATATCTTTTACGACTTCTTTTACTGAATATATATGTGTTTCCCCTGTTATTTCATCTAATGTTACTTTTACATTATCACTTGAATCATAGTTTCTTTTATATGCTGTAACTAATGCTGTTTCAATGGATTCTAATAAGTATTTTTTTTCTATTCCTTTCTCTTTTTCTAATAAAATTAATGCTTGTTCTAGTTCTTTATTATCTATGGCTTTCATTTCTTAATCATTCCTTTCTTTTTTACCATTCAAATTTGAGCTTTATTAAAGATATATTTTTTCTTTCTATCTCTACAATTTCTTCTTGTTGTATGTAAATTTTATTATCATCATATTTATTTAATATTCCTTCTATTTGCTTTTGATGGTTTATTGGCTTAAATAAATTTATTATAATTTCTTTTCCTATATTTTCCTTTAAATGTCTTTCTTTTCTTAAAATTCTCTCAACTCCTGGAGATGAGATTTCTAAAAAATATTGCTCTTTTATATAATCTGCTTTGTCTAAAATATCATTTATACCATTATTAACTTTTTCACAGTCATTTAAATCTATTCCGTTTTTCACTGTCTATGAATATTCTTAAAAAATAATCTTTTCCTTCTTTAGAATACTCTACATCATATAATTCATATCCTAGTTCTTTAATCTTAGGGAAAATTAGAGTTTCGACTTTTTCTTCAATATTTGCCAATATATATCCTCCTCTGAATTTTATAGCACATTTTAAATAGGCTTATGTATTTCTTAAAATAGTACTATATTTTTATATTCATAATCAAAGGGTGGAATTTGCTTCCACCCTTTCTGTATTCTCTTTTTGCATGAATTTATTATACTATCTATTTCCGTAGTTGTCAAGCGATAAATTTAAAAATCTTTGATGTATAATATTTTTGTATTCATTCTCTCGTATGTGCTATTTACTTAAATATTTTTTATTTTTCTTAAACCATCTATTACCTTCGCTTGCTAGCTAATACACGAGCCATTTGAACTCCACTAGCAGATGCCATTATTAATCCTCTTGTTAGTCCTCCTCCATCTCCTATTGAATATAGTCCTTCTATATTTGTTTTGAAGTCGTTGTCTATTATTAATTGGTTTGAATAGAATTTTATTTCTGCTGCATATAGTAAATTGTCTGGATGGGCAAATCCTGGTATTACTTTTTCCATTGCTTTTATAAATTCTAGTATATCTACCATTGTTCTATACCCTATTGCATATGTAATGTCTCCTGCTATGGCTGTTTTTAGTGTTGGAATAACACTGTTGTTTTCTAATTCGTTTTGCCATGTTCTTTTTCCTTCTAATATATCTCCTAGTCTTTGCACTAATACATTCCCTTTTCCTAATTGATTCGCATTTTCTGCAATGTTCATTCCATATTTTATTGGCTCTTTGAATGGATTATTGAAATGGTGTGATGCAAGTAATGCTAAATTTGTGTTTTTACTTTTTCTGTCTTTATATGCATGTCCATTTACTAATGTTAAATTGTTGTCATATACTTCATTTGCAACAAATCCGCTTGGGTTCTGACAAAATGTTCTTACTTTGTCTCCATATGGTGGCAAATATCCAACAAATTTTCCTTCATACATATATTTATTTACATCTTTCATTACTTCATCTGGTAATTCATATCTAACTCCAATGTCTACTACTCCTGCTCTATTTTCAATTGAGTGTTTATCACACATTGTTGCAAGCCATTCTGCTCCTTTTCTTCCGATGCCTAAAACTATGTTTTCTGAATATATCTTTTTGGTTTCTCCTGTCTTCCCTGCTTTTTCTATTATTACACCTTTTGCATGATTATTGTCTATTATTAAGTCTTTTACATTTGTTTCAAACATTATTTCAATATTATTTTCTAATAAATATTTTTCTATTTTTTTATATAGTTCATGGCTTTTCTCTGTACCTAAATGTCTTATTGGACAATTACATAATAATATTCCATTTTCTTTTGCTCTATCTGAAATTTTTTTAATTTCTTCTAAGTTTTCTAGTCCTTCTACTTTTGTATCTGCTCCAAATTTTAAGTATATATCATCTGCATAAAACATTAATTCTTTTGTTTTTTCTACGCCTAAATATTCCTGTAGATTTCCTCCAACTTCTATGTGGTCATCATCTTTGTTTGGTAAAGTTAGTTTTCCATCTGAAAAAGCTCCTGCTCCTGAGAAACCACTTGTTATATTACAATATGGTTTGCATTTTACACATTTGCCTGTCTTTTCTATTGGACAATTTCTATTTTCTACCTTTTTTCCCTGTTCTATCATTAATATCTTTTTATCTTTGTTTAATCCTAGTTGTATTAATTCATATGCAGTAAATGCACCACTTGGTCCTGCTCCAACTATTATTACATCATACTTTTCGTCTATTTTAATCATCCTTCCTTAATCTATGTTAATAATCCTCATTCTTCTTTCCTGTTATTTGTTCTATATCAATTTTACATATATATTGCTTTAATATATTTTTCTATTACTTCTTCTCTTTTAGTAATATCCTTTGGAGCAAATCTATTGCATCGTTGAACTAGTTTTTTTCTTAGGTATCATATTTGTCTCCCTTATAATTTTTATTTATTTCATATTATCATAAAAAAAAGTAATTATCAATAAGCTTTTCCATTATTTTATATACTCTAGACACTTTTGTTCTAATTTTTTAAAATCGCATATATTGAATTTATTTCTAGTTTCTTCTTTTAAACTTAAATTATATACTTCATTTGCTTTTCTTCTTATCTTCTCTCTATTAACATTACAATAATGTAATTCTTTTCTTAATAACAATAGAGGTTAAAATCTAAATTTTAACCCCCTTAATTAAATCACGCTATTTTGTTTTGAGTTAGCGTTTACTCGAATATATAGTTCACCATCTTTTATAAGTTGTGAAACACTTGAATATATAGTTCGCCATTTTTTTATGAGTTGCGAAACACTCGAATTAGTGAATAGCTATTCTTTATTAGTATATTAATTATACTATTTTTTTATACCTAATGTCAATAGCTAAATTACAAATATTCGTTCTGTTAAATATTATGAATTTTATTACAAAATTATATTTCTTATAATTAAAAAATCAAAATTGTTTCTATACATTTCTTTACTATGTATTCAATGAAAAAGTGATATATTAGTCCATCAAGTATTCCATTATCTGTATTGCATTACTTGCTGCTCCTTTTCTTATATTGTCTGCTACTACCCAAAGGTTCACTCCATTTTCTATGCTATTATCTCTTCTTATTCTTCCAACATAAACTTCATCTGTTCCTGTTGCACTTGTTGCTATTGGATATATTTCATTTTTTATATCATCTTGAATTATTATTCCTTTTGAATTTTTTAAAATTTCAACTAACTCTTTATCTTCAAATTTATTCTCAAACTCTATGTTTATTGATTCACTGTGTGAATTCATTACAGGTACTCTTACTGTTGTTGCTGTTATTCTTAAATCTGGTCTATGTAAAATTTTTCTTGTTTCATTTATCATTTTTTCTTCTTCTTTTGTATATCCATTATCTAAAAATACATCTATATGAGGCAAACAGTTATTAAAAATTTCATATTTAAATTTTTCTAATTCATATTTGTTTTTATTCTCAGAATTTTTTATTCCATTTTCTAAATCATTTATACCATGCTTTCCTGCTCCTGAAACTGCTTGATATGTAGAGTATACTATTCTTTTTATTTTATATTTATCTTCTAATGGTTTTAGTGCTACTACTGCTTGAATTGTAGAACAGTTCGGGTTTGCTATTATACCATGATGTTTTGTTGCATCTTCTATATTTACTTCTGGTACTACTAATGGTACATCTTCGTGCATTCTAAATGCACTACTATTGTCTATTACTATACAACCTTTACTTGCAGCTATTGGAGAATATTTTTTAGATGTTTCTCCTCCAGCAGAAAATAATGCAAAGTCAAATTTATCATTAAATGAATTTTCGTTTAGTTCTTTAATCTCATACTCTTTGTTCATAAATACTATCTTTTTTCCAGCAGATTTTTTTGACGCAAAAAATACATATTCAGATATTGGAAGCCTTTTCTCCTCTAATACCCTTCTCATCATTTCTCCTACCACACCTGTTGCACCTACAACTGCAATTTTATACTCTTTCATAATTTATCACCCTTTCTGGAATTATTTTATATTCTTATTTCGGACGCCCAAAGGGCGCCCCTACAATAATCTATATGCCTAACCGCAATTATTTTTCAATTTTGTAACCATTTTTTTATAAATGAATAATATATAACATAACAAATGAAATGCAGAACAATTTTTTATAGGAGGTTGTAAGAAATGAACAATTGTTGCTCAAATAATAGTGAAATTTTATGGTTCATTATTCTATTCCTACTACTATTTTGTTGCGGTTGTGGTAACAGATGTTGTTGCGACTAATGCAAAATAAGTAATTATTTCTTTTTATCAATCCACTCTAAAAAAGAGTTGGAAAATACTTAAAACAAACAAGGAGGTGAATATAATGCCAGAAAATAGATGTTGCGGTGGATGTGGCGGATTTGGATTCGGCGGTGATTGCTGTTGGATAATAATTCTTATCATCTTATTATTCTGTTGTTGTGGAAACAACAATAATGGTTGTGGTTGTGGTTGCTAATAACACTCTGGGCACGGTGCACCGTGCCCTTTTTGCAATTCTTTATTAATGTACAATAATTCAAGTTTTAAAAATAATTTGAAACTTAGTTTTCCCAATCAAAATACCAATCAAGAATTCTAACTCTATCTCCTTGTTTTACACCCATTTCCTTTAATTTACCTTCTATACCTAATTCTATTAACTGTTTATGAAAATAATGCATTGATTCTCTATCTTGTATATTTACTCTACCCATTAACCTTTCAGCAGCAGGTCCTGTAACTAGATACTCTCCTTTTTCCTTTATTATATCAAACTCATCTTTTCTATCTTTTAAAGTATATACAATTTTTTCCTCTTGAACTAGCTCTTCCTTTGGTAAACTTTTTAATTCTTGTGATACATATTGTATTAATTCTTTTACTCCTTCACCTGTAGCAGATGAAATTTTAAATAATTTAGCCTTTTCTTTTTGAGCAATTTTTTCTAATTCCTCATAATTTGTATTATCCTGTGCTAAATCTAACTTTGTTGCAACTATTATTTGTTTTTTGCTTGACAATTTTTCACTATATTTTTTTAACTCTTTATTAATTATATAATAGCTTTCTTCTGGAGATTTCTCTGCTGTATCGGATACATCCACAAAGTGTAATAATAGTCTTGTTCTTTCGACATGTCTTAGAAATTGAAGTCCTAGTCCTACACCTTCACTTGCTCCTTCTATAATTCCTGGTATATCTGCAATTACAAAGCTGTCTCCATATTCTGTTTTTACCACCCCTAAATTAGGATTAATAGTGGTGAAATTATAATTTGCAATTTTAGGTGTTGCAGATGTTACAACAGATAGGAATGTAGACTTTCCTACATTCGGAAATCCTAATAATCCTACATCTGCTAATAGCTTTAATTCTAGTATTACTTCTTTTTCTATCCCTTTTTCTCCATCTTGAGCAAACCTTGGAGCTTGACGTGTTGATGTTGCAAAATGTGCATTTCCTTTTCCGCCAATTCCTCCTGGTGCAATAAGCTCTACTTGTCCGAGCTTGTGATAAATCTGCTACCACTCTACCTGTCTCTACATCTTTTACTATTGTTCCTTGTGGTACTTTTACATATAAGTCTTCTCCACTTTTTCCATAACGATGACTTCCTTCCCCATCTTGTCCATTTTGAGCATTGAATTTTCTTTTATATCTAAAATCTACTAATGTATTCATGTCTTTATCTACGATAAAGTATATATCTCCACCTTTTCCGCCATCTCCTCCATCTGGTCCACCTGCTGCTACATACTTTTCTCTTCTAAAAGTTATTGCACCATTTCCACCATTTCCAGATTTTATAGTTATTTTGGCATAATCTGTAAACATTTAAGCCCTCCTTTTTATAATTCAAAATAAACAAATTTTTTATTTTGTAAAATAGTCTAACATCATAGCCTTTTTTACTTTTTCCATAGTCTTTTTGGCTTCTTTTCTTGCTCTTTCTGTACCTTCTGTTAATATTTTATCTACTATTTCTGGATGTTCTTCATAATACCTTCTTTTTTCTCTTATAGGTTCAAGTTCTTTATTTATATTGTTTGCTAATTGTTTTTTACATGCTACACATCCTCTTAGTCCTTTTTTACATTCTTCACATACTGCTTTACACTCTTCTTCTGTACTAAATAATTTATGATAATATGAAACCATACATACATCAGGATTTCCCAAATCGTCCTTTTTTATTCTATTAGGGTCTGTTACAGCGTTCTTGACTTTTTTGTTTACCTCTTCTTCTGTGTCTGATAAATAAATAGCATTACCCAGAGATTTACCCATTTTTTCATTTCCATCAAGTCCTTTTATTCTTTTTTCATTAGATAAAACTGCTTCTGGTTCGATTAATACATCACCATATATACTGTTGAATTTTCTAACAATTTCTCTACATTGTTCAATTAATGGCAGTTGGTCTTCTCCAACTGGTACTAATTCTCCATTAAATGTAGTTATATCTGCTGCTTGGCTTACTGGGTATCCTAAAAATCCATATGTAACACTTTCTCCAAATAGTTCTTTTTTTTGTGCTATTTCTGTTTTTACTGTTGGATTTCTTTGTAAACGTGCAATAGTTACTAGATTAGAATAGTAAATGGTAAGTTCTGCTGTTTCTGGTATCATAGATTGTATGTATATAGTTGTTTTGTTAGGGTCAATTCCAACAGATAAATAGTCCATTGCTACTTCTCTCACATTTTTTCTGACTTTTTCTGGATTGTTAAAGTTATCTGTTAATGCCTGTACATCTGCTATTAATATATATTGGTCATACCCTTCGTTTTGCATTTTTACTCTGTTTTTTAAAGAGCCAAAATAATGTCCTATATGTAATTTTCCTGTTGGTCTATCTCCTGTTAAAATTCTCTTTTTTTCCATAAATAATTATTTTCCTCCCTATTTCATATTTTTATTCTCTATCTCTGAAATTAAATTTACTCTTTCCATATGTCTTCCACCTTCAAATGGTGTAGCTAAAAACATTCTTACAATACAAATAGCTTCATTTACACTTATATAATCAGCTCCTAAACCTAAAATATTCGCATTATTATGCATTCTTGAATATTTTGCTGTTGTTTCATTATAACATGGTGTAGCTCTTACTCCTTTAAATTTGTTTGCAACTATTGACATTCCTATTCCTGATCTACAAATTAATATTCCTGTTTCTGCTGTTTTATTTTGTATTTTTTCTGCAACTTTAACTGCAAAGTCAGGATAGTTAACGCTTTCTTCTGAATATGCCCCAACATCTTCATATTCTATTCCTGCTTCTTCAAAATATTTTTTTATTTCCTCTTTTAATTTATATCCTCCATGATCACTACCTATTACTACCATTAAACTACATTCCTTTCTTTTTTATTATTTATTTTAAATTTTCTGATATCTATCCATCAAATACAATACCATCTATACAGTTATCATAAATGAATTGTTTTATTCTACAATTATCATCTGTACTATAAAAGTTCGAAAGTAAAATATTAAACTCTTCTAATTTATTGTCTGGAACTTTGATAATACCTACACCATTTTCTATCATAATTTTATTTGCACAAATATTACTTGTCCTTTTATTTCCATCCCAAAATAATTGACTCCTCATACCATATAGCATATATTCAATTGCTCTTTCTGTGGGATTTTCTATTTGTAAAATTTCTTTTATTCTGTTTCCTACATTCTCTATGATAGGAATTTCTGGAATATAATCTGTTCCTGTTATTTCTACTTTTCCGTTCTCTAAAGTTTCCCCACGAAAGACTTTCGTTTCTTGCGACATATTCATTTACTCTACAAATAAAATCAATGTTAAATTCTTTATCAATATTGTTTATTACATATTTCCAAGCATCTCTTAAATTCAATATACATTGTATTTCATCTATCTTCAAGTCTGGAACATTTACTCCATCTAATATTGTTTTAGTCTGTGGAAATGTTATGTTTAAACCTTCCATTCTTGCATTTGCATAAATATTGTCTACTAAATTTCTTTTTGCCAAGAATATATTTTGTTCCATTGTTAGATTATATTTATTGCGCATATCATAATTCCCTTCTTTAATGTATAAATTAATTTTTCTTAACTTATACGCAAAGTATATCATATATTTATCTTCTTTACAATATAATTTTTAGTATGAAAAGAAGAAGTTTTAAATTTATGTTGTTTTCTGTAAAGAAAAATTTATTATCAATTATTTTTATTTTATTTACAATATCACTTGTGGTATTTTCAAAGTCTAACTTCTCTGCTGCAAAAACAGGTTTATCGTTATGGGCAAATTCCGTTGTTCCTTCACTTTTTCCTTTTTTTATTGCAACAGAGTTATTAAGTTATACTAATGTAATTTCAATGCTTGGAACTCGTCTAAATTTTTTAATGAGACCACTATTTAATGTTCCTGGAGAAGGTTCCTTTCCTTTTATTATGGGTATAATTAGTGGATACCCAACAGGTGCAAAAATTGTTTCTAAGTTTAAAAATGATGGTATTTGCACTTCCATTGAGGCTGAACGTCTTTTAGCTTTTACTAATAATTCAGGTCCTCTTTTTATTATTGGAACTGTTGGTATATCCCTTTTTGGTGATTTACAAGTTGGTATATTGCTTTTGTCTACACATATATTGGCATGCATTACAGTTGGTATTATTTTTAGATTTTGGAAATATGATAAATCACATAAGGGTTCATCAAAATATGTATCTAAAGGTTCTAGTAGTTCATCTGCTAATATAAGTAGTTTAGGCAAAATATTAGGTGCGAGTATTACAAGTGCTACTCACACTGTAGTTCTTATTGGTGGTTTTGTTGTACTTTTTAGCGTAATTATTTCTATTGTTAATAGTAGTGGAGTTTTAGATTTACTTTGCAAAATTATTAATCCATTTTTAAGAATCCTAAATATAGATTCTAGGTTTTCCTCTGGGCTTATTAGTGGTATTATTGAACTTACAAATGGCGTGAGTATTATATCTTCTATTTCAGTAAAGGCAATTTCTACTAATATTATATTTTGTGCATTTCTACTTGGTTTTGGCGGTATTTCTGTAGTTTTACAGGTATTTAGCATAGTTTCAGAGGCTGGTATTTCAATTAAACCATATATTTGGGGTAAGTTATTGCAGGGAGTTTTTGCTGCATTATATACTTACTTAATTATAAGTAATTTTCAAATTTTTAATTTGGATTTAATTTAATATCTTCTATATCTAGTATTACATCCACATGATGAATTATTATCTAAGTTCTGAGTGTTTAATGTAGTATTAATAGTATTTACAGTTGCACAGTTTGTTGTATGATTACAATTATTATCTCTTATAATTTTTGATATTAGTCTTGTGATTATTGCTGATATAAATGCAAGGATTGTATATAGAATGGCAAATATTAGGAAATTGGCATCGAAAAACGCAAATGTAACAATTAAAAATATAGCAAAGAATATAGCTGCTACTTTTATGGGGCAATGTAATATAGTTTCAAATACACTTGCTAGTATAATGGTTGCAATTGGTAATGCAAATAATAACAATAATAAATTAGTCATATATATGTATCTCCTTTATTTTTCAATTTTATATATACTATTCATTTTATAAAAATTTGTTACAAAGAAAATTTTTATGTTTTTTGTACCTATAACAAACAGCGATTGCATACGCAACCGCCGTTTGAAATTTTTAGGATTTAAATCTATTTTGGTTGGAATATCTTTTAAAGGATTTCACATTTTATTATCTCCTTTAAACGAAAGGCTCCTCCATACTTTTTCCTCAATTGTTCTAAGTACTGTTTCTTCTGCTTCTCACAATGAATTTCATGTTGGAGTATTTCGCTCAAATGCTTAGTTTCTCCATACATTTCTTGCAGTTCTCTTAAATACCTTTCCTTCTGTGTCCGGTTTAGAACCTCTCCATTTTTCATGTTAATCTACTCCTTTTTTTATTTTTTATTGCTTTGTGACCTTGCCACTTGTATTTTATATTGTAGCAAAATTATAGTGAAATGTCAGTTTTATGTTAAGTTCTTGATAATATAATTTGACTTTTTAATGGAAAATTGTTAATTTTTGATTTTTTGTAATGTATTCCCAGTAATAAATTTTAAAATTTGCTAACAATACCATTAATATGATTTGTGATTTCATATTGAAAAATTTTACTTTAGAAAGGAATATTGTTATTATGAAAAGAAAATTTTTATTTATTTTATTGTTAGCTTTTGCTTTTCTTACATTTTTTACTCTTACAGATAATGTAAAAGCTGCTGAACCATCTTATGGAGATGATGGTAATGGATATATTACTCTTGGTTCTCAAAAATGTTTCTTCGCAAATGGTACACATATTAGTATAGAAGAAAGAGATGATGGAGCTCAAGGAGCTAAAATTGTATGGCTTAATGGAACTGAGACTAAAACTGTAAATGTTCCTAGTGATATTAACGTATTTGGTGGCGCTCATCATGATGCTACTAATTACCCAAGTACTAAAATTACTATGAATGGCGGAACTGTTAAAAATGTATTTGGTGGTGGCCTTCACCAAAGTTCTGTAACAAATGCAGAGGTTATTATTAATGGTGGAAAAGTAACTGGTAGTGTAACTGGTGGTGGTGCAAATATATTTGCTAATAGTGATTCTGGTTCACATACAGGCTCAAGTTTCGAAACAGTAGTTACAAATGCAACTACTACTATAAATAATGGTAGTTCCTATAACGTTTTTGGTGGTGGTGAAGGATATTCTACTACAAATAATGTATCACTTAATATTAATGGTGGTACTATGAGTTATGTTACAGCTGGTGGTTCTAATGGAACTACTGGTAACGCAAATGTTAAAATTACAAGTGGTCAAATTGCTTTATTACAGAGTGTTAACCGTGGACAGGTTTCTTCAGCAGACATGCGTGTACTAGGTGGTACTATTGATAAACTTTATGTAGGTGGAGAAACAGAAGATGCTAATGTTACTGGTTCTATTGGTTCTGTAGGTTTAGATATCACTGGTGGTTCTGTTGTTAATAATTTATACATTGGTAAAAGTGGTGGACAATTAATTGGAACAAATGGAAATAATACTAAAGTTGATGTAGATATTTATCTTGGAGCAACTGTAAATATGCCAAATCCAGGTGAATTTCAAAATTTTCCAGTTACACAATATGTTTTTGTAACTATAGATGATAATAGATTTGAATTAGAAGCTGGAAAAACTTTAGCTGATATTCCTGAGTTACCAGCTATAAAAAATCTAGCAGGTAAAGAGTTCGTTCATTTCGTTAAGGCTGATACTGGTGAAGTTTTTGAGGAATCTACTCCTGTTAATTCTAATTTAGATTTAAAGGCAGTCTATAAAGCTGTAGAAAAACCAGCTCCTGAAGTTGTACCAGATAAAAAAGATGAAACTCCAAAAACAGGCGAAAATAATTTATTTAATATTATAGCTATAACTTCATTAATTTTCTCATTAGTAGGATTTGTAATCGCATGCAAAATAAAAAGATAACCTATAAATGATTTGATATTCAATAGCATAAATTTAAAGTATAACTATTTTAAATAGTAGGGCGGACTTTTCCGTCCGCCCATTAATTGCATTTGATGAATTTCATTAAAATATTTTTCACCACATTTTATAAAAAGGAGTAAAATAAAAATGAAGGCTAATAAAAGAAATAATTTACTTATTATAAAATATATCATTATAATAATATTTTCTATATTAATTCTTATATCTTTTATATTTTTAATAACAACTAAGTATATAGAATATAAAGAAAAAAAGGATTATGAGTCTTTGGCTGATTACATTGTTAATAATGAAAATCAAGGTATTTTTATGGATAGTTCACAGGCTAAAGCTAAAGATAAAGATAAAGCAGAGAAAATTTTAAAATTGGAAGAACTAAATAATCAATATAAAGATGTTGTAGCATGGTTAGAAATACCTGGTACTAGTATTAATTATCCAGTTGTACAAGCTCAGGATAATGTTTATTATTTAGACCATACATATAAGAAAACATATTCATCTAGAGGGTCTATTTTTTTGGATAAAGATGTTAGTTTTGAAAAACCAAGTGATAATTTTTTAATTTATGGCCATAGAAGCAAAAGTGGTACAATGTTTGAAGGATTATTAGAATATGAGAATGAAAGTTTTTATCAAGAGCATAAAATAATAAATTTCTCTACATTACAAGAGGATTCTGAGTATGAAATTTTGGCAGTTTTTCGTTCAAGAGTGTACAATAAATCTGACACAAATGTATTTAGATATTATTTTTTTATAAATGCTGAAAATGAAAGTGAATATAATAATTTTGTATTAAATTCTAAAAAGGCTTCGCTTTATGATACTGGCGTTAATGCTTCTTATGGTGAACAACTATTAACTCTTTCTACATGTGCATATCATACAGAAGATGGACGATTTGTAATTGTTGCAAAGAAAAAAACAAATATTAATTAATATTAATACTTGTTTTTTTATTTATTAATTTATATGAAAAATATTTTTAATTTTCTTTATCAAACATTTAAAAATTGAGTCTTTGTATTCAATAATTGTAACATTCTCCTCCATAATATTTTCTTTTGAAGTTGTAGCTTGACTATGCTTTTTAAACATATTGTCTGGATTATATTTTTCTCTTATTTCCTCCTGATATTTTGCTTCGTTTTCATTCAATAATTTTTTATAATCAGTTTTTTGAATATCATTGCACCAATAATTCATATATATTGTAGCTAAAATATCTTTTGTTTTTTCTTTTAAATCCATTTCATTTATTTTTTTTGAATGGTCTAATTTAGGTGTATAAATTGTTGATTTATTTTTATTCAAAAATTCTTTGAATTTTTCTGGTATCATATCTGTATATTCTTTATCCATATGATTTAATATGTCTAATGTTTCAGATATTCCTTCACTAAAACTTGCACTTACCATAAATTCTATCACTCCCTCTTTAAAGACAATTATATTACTCCCCTCTTGATTGTCCATCTCTTTTCTTGTCTTTGCTATCTTCTGTAATTTCTGAAATCACTTTATTTATATCTCCTATGTTTCTATCAGCAACAGTTGCCTCAATTTCTGAAATGGTATGTTTTTCTGCATTTTCTTTTGCTAATTCTTTATATTTTTCTAGTATTTGTTGAATTGATGTGATATCAAAACTTATATGTTCAGTATCTATATATTGTTTAATATTCTCATTAGATGGAAAATAGTGGTTTGACATACTATATGTGCTATCTGGTTGACCATCTTTGTCATAATAATTCCATACTTCTGAATAATCTTCTTGATATTGTCTTGTTTCTGAATTGAAGTCCATATAATATGCGATAGATGAAATAACAACAGGTGTATTTTCATTCTCCATATTAAATAGTCTTTTAGTTTCAAATTTTTCTCCATATCGTTTTCCACTTACTTCTTCTCCATATTCAACAATATATGAATCTACTGCAGAATATAAACTATCTAGTTCTTTTTCTACTTCTTCACTTCTATCTGTTGGATTTTTTTCTAAAATGGCATTTCCTATTTCTATTACTTTTTCAATGTTGTTATCTAAAAATTCCTTATTTTGTTCATACTGAACTTCTTGATATACTTCTCTCATACTTTTAAATCTTTGATTTTTTACAGCTTCTAATATTGGTTTTAATCTTTCTTCCCAATCTTTATTTTCTTCCATATATGCCTCATTCCAATGATCTATTCTTGCATCTTCAAAATTATCTAATGGAACGAATATACCTACTGGACTACTAAATGGTTGAGGATTTAATCCCTCTTCATCATACTCATTTTCCATAATTTCAATTCTAAATCCTTCTACATTGTTCTTTTCACCTTGTACCCTTGGCATTAATGCTGCATTATAATCTATCCACACATCATCTGATAACCCTAATTCTTCATATTCTTCATTTGATAAACTTTCCATAATTTCATTTTCTAATTTTATATTTATTTGTTGTGATATTCCAGAAAACTCATGGTAGTCACAATAACTAATAATAACCTCTTTACTATCTTTTTTAAAAAAGTTAAGTAAATGATCTAAATGTAAATCCCCTAGTTCAGATTTATGTTCACCGATATACTTGGCAAATTCCACATCTTCAAAACAATTAGGGTATAATTCTTCTATTTTATTCATTTGTTCTTGTAGTGTTTCTTCATTATTTAATCTTTTATTAAAATTTAAAATTGAGCTAATTGTATTAATATCAAAATTTTTCATAATTTTCCTCCTATTTTTATAAAATATAGAATAATTATATAATTATATATATATATTGTCAAAGACTTTTTCATTACATTTATATTAAATTTTTGTAACATTAGTAATTTTTTATATTTTAGTATAAAATATAATTGATTATTATTGTTTTTTTATTTTTTTATATGGTACCATTCTTTTGTTTACAATATAATTATAAATCCTTTCCCATTTTATGTAAAATAATTATTTCTAATTCAAATCATAAGTTTTACTTATGTATTAGATTACAAAAATATGAGCACCTATTTATAATTTTCCTTTATATATTTTATTAGTTTCTTTGTAGCAAATGTTGAAAATTCATCATTTAAAGATATTATTCCAATTGAACCTTCACTCCTTGCCTCATCTAATTTGACCTCTACTATATCTCCATTTACTAATTCTTCTCTTACTTCATCTTTTATCAAAAAACCAATTCCCATCCCTCGCATAATAAATTCCTTTTTCATCTGTTCTTGGGCAATTTCAAAATGGAAATTAGTTATATTATCCTTAAATTTTTCATCAAATATATTTCTGACTGCTGAATTCTTCTTTGGTATGATTAAAGAATAATTATTTAAATCCTCTACTTTTGAAATTTTTACATTGTTATCTTCAAAATATTTTTTGCTCATTACAAAGATATATTCTTTTTTAGCACATTCAATTGTTTGTAAATTATTGTATTCTAATTTATATGGTAGATATAACAATACCATGTCAATTTCCCCTGTGTGCAACATTTCTACTGATTGATTTGGGGCACCTGTTGCTATTTCTACTTTTATATTAGGATAATCTATACTAAATCTTTCAAGTGCATCATATAGAATTAACTTTGCCACATTACTTCCAGTTCTTATTTTTATTGTACCTTCTTCTAAATTTTCATATTTACTAAATCTAAATTCTACATTATCTAATATTTCAATATTTTTATTAGTAAATTCATATAGCATTTTTCCTGTTTCTGTTAATTCTATTCCTGTCTTAGTCCTTACAAATAAATTACTATTAAGTTGTTCTTCTAATTTCTGAATTGTTTGTGTTACTGCTGGCTGTGAAACAAAAAGTTTCTCAGCAGCTAATGATATTTTTTTATATTTTGCTACATAATTAAATACTTTATAATATTCAAAATTAATGCTCATTTTATTTCCTCTTCTCAAAAAATTATTCATATTTCACTTTTACTAGATATAAGCCTTGTGGTGGTAAAGTCTTTCCTGCTCTTTCTCTATTCTGTGACTTTATTATTTCTGGTATTTCTTCTGGTTTTATTTTTCCTAATCCTACTTCTAGTAGTGTTCCTGATATTATTCTTACCATGTTATATAAAAAACCATTTCCCGTTAATTCTATATATATTCTATCTTCTTGTTTTGTAACATCTGCTTTATATATTGTTCTTACACTACTTTTTGATGATGTTCCACTAGATTTAAATGCTTTAAAATCATGTTCCCCTTCAAAATATTTTGCTCCCTTTTGCATTGCTTTTATATCTAGTTTTCCTGAGAAGCAATATTCCATATTCCTATATATCGCTGTTCCATATTCTGAGTTATTTATTACATATCTATAAGTTTTTTGTTTACAATTAAATCTACTATGAAATCTCTCTTCTACTTCTTCTGCTTTTTGTATTCTTATTGATTTTTTTAGATATGTATTTATGGCAATTGGTATTTTTTCTATTGGGATATTAGAGTTTGTTTTAAAGTTTGCAACTTGTCCGTAGTGCATGAACACCTGCATCTGTTCTGCCAGACGCATTTAATTCTACTACCTCTCCAGTAATTTTTTGTATTACTTGTTCTATCTCCCCTTGAATATTTAATTTATTGGGCTGTTTTTGCCACCCATTAAACCCGCTTCCATCGTATTCTATTGTTAGTTTTATGTTTCTCATACTTTTATTGTTCCTTTAAATATTATAGATGATAATATAGAAATTATTAAACCACATATTAGAAATGTCAATTCAAATTTCGTCCAGTCTTTAAAATAGTTCTTTATCATTTTGTTCTCCTTCTATTTTATATTAAAAATTATATGTAATTTCCTTCATTCAGTTCCTTTATATTATATACAATTTTTGTGTTTTTTCAATATATTTCTATACTCTTTTATAAAACGCGCTGTACTCTATGAAAGAGTACAGTGCGTTCAATGATTTTATTTTATTGCTTTTTCTAGCCTTTTAATTACACTGTCTTTTCCTAGTACTTGCATTATTTCATACATGTCTGGTGTATTGGCTTTTCCTGTTAATGAAATTCTTATGACAGTTGATATGTCTCCTACATGCCCTTTGAAGGCTTCTGGATTTGCCTTGAATTCTTTTACTTCTCTTGCATATCCAAATTCTTCTGCTAAGTCTTTCATTTTATTAAACCAGATTTCTTTATCATCTGATATATTAAAGTATTTTTCAAGATATTTGTTCACTATGTTTTTTATTTCTTCTTTGTCACTTATTTTCTGATACTCATATTCTATTTCTTTGTTTAAATATCTATCATCATACATATATTCTATGTTTTCTTTTATCGTAGACCATTTTGATATATCTTTTCTTGGCTTTTCATTTCCACGTTCTATTCCTAATACTTTTAATGTGTATTCTGTGTCTTTTTCTAATAATTCTTTTAAATCATTATCATATAGATTTGCCCATGCTAATGCTTTTTCATATACTGTTTTTGCATCATATTTTGATATTACTGTTTTTGATATGTCTAACAATTTTACCATATCAAATAATGCTCCACTTACACTCATTTTGTTTAATAATAACTCAAATTCCTCTATTGAAGTATTTTTGTTTTGCTTTCTCCATAATTCAAAATTTGAATTTGCTATATTTAATAAATATTCTTTTACTGCTTCTGATGGTATCCCCTCTTTTGCATAATATTCAACTGCCGCTTCTGGATCTTTTCTTTTACTTAATTTTCTTTTTGCTCCATTTTCCTCTTTTAATATTGGTGCTATATGGCAGTATTTTGGTGCTTTAAAGCCTAAGACTTGAAATAATTGAACATGTACTGGTAATGATGGTAACCACTCATCTCCACGTATTACATGTGTTGTTCCCATAAGATGATCATCAACTGCATGTGCGAAATGATATGTTGGTAGTCCATCTGATTTTATTATTACTATGTCTTGATTATTTTCTGGAAATGTTACATTTCCTTTTATAACATCTTTAAATTTTACCTTTCTTTCTACATCTCCTGGTGATTTCAGTCTTATTATATATTCTTCTCCATTTTTTATTTTTTCTGCTGCTTCTGTAATTGGCAGATTTCTATATTTAGCCCAAACTCCATAGTATCCTGGTATTACTTTTGCTTCTTCTTGTTTTTTTCTCATTTCTTCAAGTTCCTCTGGTGTACAAAAACAAGGATATGCTAATCTATTTTCTATTAAATATTTTGCATAAGCTTGGTATATCTCTTTTCTTTGACTTTGTTTATATGGACCATAGTTTCCAAAGGATTCTTCTTCATTTTTCATTCCTTCGTCTGGTGTTATATCAAATTTTTTTAGTGCTTCTATTATTCCTGTTACACCATTTTCTACTTCTCTTTTTTGGTCTGTATCTTCAACTCTTAAAAAGAACACTCCATTTGTTTGTGCTGTAACTTTTCTCGCTATTAATGCTGAGTATAAACCACCTATATGTACAAATCCTGTTGGACTAGGAGCAAATCTTGTTACTATCGCTCCTTCTGGTAATTCCCTTATAGGATATTTTTCTTCATAATATGATATATCCTTTATTTCTGGAAATATTAAATTTGCTAAATCTTTGTAATCCATATTAAATCTCCCTTTAAAATTATTATCTATTAATTATCTGGGCAGACATAGTAAAAGTATAAAAATAAAAAATTTATTTTTATGTTTTTTCTCACTTTACCAGAGCCTGCCCCCTCCACTCTATGCTTCTATTATTATAGGAAGCACCATCGGATTTCTCTTATTTTTTTGATATAAGTAATCTCTTATTTTATCTTTCACTGTAGATTTTATTGTTATCCATTCTTTTACATTATTATCTTCAAGATTTGACAATGTATTTCTAACAATTCTTTTTATTTCTTCCATTAAGTTTTCTGATTCTCTTACATATACAAATCCTCTTGATATGATGTCTGGTCCTGATACTACTTGCCCTTCACTATTTATAGATATTACTACTACTATTAATCCATCTTGAGATAAATGTTGTCTATCTTTTAAAACTATATTTCCGACATCCCCTATACCTAAACCATCTATTAATACTTTTCCACTTTGAACACTTCCTGTTATTTTTCCTTCGTCTATAGTTAGTTCTAGCACTTTTCCATTGCTTAAAATAAATATATTCTCATTTGGAATTCCCATTAATTTGGCTGTATCGCTATGTGCTACTAATTGTCTATATTCACCATGTACTGGTATAAAGTATTTAGGTTTTGTAAGTGCTAGTATTAGTTTTTGTTCTTCTTGTGCAGCATGACCTGATACATGTATATTTTGTAATGAACTATATACTACTTCTGCTCCTATTTTCATTAAGTCATCTATTACTTTTGATACGAATTTTTCATTTCCTGGTATTGGCGTTGCTGAAATAATAACTAAATCGTTTGGTGTAATTTGTACTTTCTTGTGTTCTCCTGATGCCATTCTTGTTAATGCTGACATTGGCTCTCCTTGTGATCCTGTTGTTATTATTGTTAAAGCTTCTTCTGGATATTTATTTATTAAGTCTATATCTACTATTGTGTTTTCTGGTACATCCATATAACCTAATTTAGAAGCTGTTTCTATTACTTTTACCATGCTCCTACCACATATGGCAACTTTTCTTCCATATTTTACAGATGAGTTTATTATTTGTTGAACTCTATGAACATTTGATGAGAATGTAGCTATTACTATTCTCTTTTTACAGTTTACAAATAAATTATCAAATACTTCTCCTATTGTACTTTCTGAGTTTGTAAAGCCTTTTCTTTCTGCATTTGTGCTGTCTGACATTAGGGCTAATACTCCTTCATTTCCTAATTCAGCAAAACGTCCTAAGTCTACTTTTTGTCCATCTATTGGTGTATAGTCTATTTTAAAATCCCCTGTATGAACTATTACTCCTGCTGGTGTGTGTAGAGCAAGTCCTACTGCATCTGGTATACTATGTGCTGTTCGTATAAATTCTATTTTCATTTTTCCTAGATTTATTATTTGTTTTTGGTCTACTATATTTAATTTTGTTGACCTTAACAAATGATGTTCTTCTAATTTATTTTCTATTAATGCAATGGTAAATCTAGTTGCATATATTGGTACATTTATTTGTTTTAATAAGTATGGTATTCCTCCAATATGGTCTTCATGTCCATGTGTTATTACCAATCCTTTTATTTTGTCTTTATTTTTTACAAGATAACTCATGTCTGCAATTACAAAGTCTACTCCTAACATATCTTCAGTTGGGAATGCTAGTCCACAGTCTACTATTATTATTTCATCTTCATATTCAAATACTGTTATATTTTTTCCAATTTCTAGTAATCCACCTAGTGGTATTATTTTTATTGGGCTTGCTTTAAATCTAAAGTCTTCTTTTCTTCTAGTTCTTGGCTTTCTATTATTTTCTCTTCTCCTTGTAGTTACTTTTTTATGTTCTATCTTTGAATCAATTTTCACTTCTGTTTCGTTGTTTTCTATTTTAGGTTCGTTTTTTATTTCTATTTTTTTATTATCTGTTTTAAGTTCATTTTTTACTTTTACTCTTTTACTTTCTGTTTTTAGTTCATTTTTTATTTCTGTTTTTTCTTCATTTTTTATTCTTTTATGATAATTATTAGTTCTTCGTCTCTTTTTTATTTCTTCTTTTTTCTCTGGTATAGAATCTACTGCTAGATTCTCTATTTTGTCTTCTTTCATTTTTTCTATTTCAATCCTCTCTTTTCTTTTTTGTTTTTTTATATGCATGTGAAAAGAAAATGTGAGTTTTCCACATTCTTTTCCACATAAAACACAAGCTACGATGTGTCACACCTTTACATCGCTTTTTTAATATTTAATTTTCCGTTCAACAAATTTAAAATATTAAAATCTCATCTTTTACCATTTTTGGCAATAGCTGTTTTTTATTATACTACCGTATATTAGTTTTGTCAAGCTGCTAATTTTATATACGTTTTGGCTTATTTTTTGGTAGAAAAGGGCGCTGTATCTTACGATACAACGCCCTAGTTCTGTCTGTACCAACTGGTTTCACTGCAACCAGTTGGAAGGATTTATTCAGTTTTTTTATTCTTTTTTTCTCCACCTGTGGTGGATGTCTCTGCAAATATGGATATAACAATCCCCCCTAAAAGGAAGAGCATTATTATCCCCATTTTTCCTGCAATTACCAGTGGCACAGCAGATAATATTAATATTACCATTGCTATACCCTGTCTGTTCTTTGCAGATGCAAACAGTGCAGAAACAACTAATATTAAAAAGCTTGTACTCTTAATCAGTGACAAAACTTTGATATGAGGAAAAATCCCCAATATGTCACTGATAAAAGTTTTACGGAAAACAAAGTTTAGTGAGCTAGAGCTTACCCACCAAACAATTATTCCATTCACCAAGCTCCATATCTGTCGCTTAGTGACAATTTTGGAAAGAATTTTCTTGAGTATATTAAATATCCCCAATACTAATCCTCCTAAAAACCTTGTCTTCCGGTTATCTTCATCGTCGACGAAACTCCATTCTACATCAATGGGGTCATCATCATGATTTTTCCTTAATACAGCCATTTTTTCTCCTTTCCTACTAAAACACACTTGGCTTACTTCTCTTATATTGTACCAAATTTATAGGAAAAAGTCAATTTATGTAAATCTTCTTATATGGTAATTTAAATTTAAATACACATTTTGGAGGACGAGCAATGCTCGCCCCTAGAATTTCTCTACAATTATTTCCTTTTAAAGCCTTTTCCAAATGCTTCTCTTGCATTTGAAATTACTAAAAAGCAGTTTGAGTCTATTGTACTTGCTATTCGTTTTATTTTTGAAATTTCTCTTCTTGAGGCTACACACCATAGCATTACTCTTTCTTCTTCATGATACATTCCTTTTGCATATATTCCTGTACTTCCTCTTTCTACTTCTTCTCCTATTTGTTTTGCTATTTCTTCATATTTATTCGATACTATAAATATCATTTTTGTAAAATTTGTTCCTTCAAATATTATGTCTATCATCTGTCCTGATAAATATATGGCAATAGCAGAATATAATGCAATTTCTATTTCTTTGAAAAATATTGCATTTATTCCTACTACTATAAAATCTATCAATATTATGATGCTTCCTGTTTTTGCTGTTGGTTTAAATTTCGCTATTATACTTCCTAATAATTCTGAACCGCCTGTTGAAGCATTTGCTTTTAAGATTATTGCTGTTCCTATTCCTATTATTATTCCACCATAAATGCTTGCTAGTAGTCTATCTCCAGTTAATGGTTTAATTCCTTCAAATATGTTTAAAAATAATGAAAGTAGCCCTGTACCTATTATTGCTTTTACAAAAAATCTTTTTCCTAACTTAAATAATGCTATTACAAATAACGGTATGTTTATTATTATCATTGATGTTCCCATCGGAAATTTAAATAAGTAATAAAGTATTGTTGTTATTCCTGTAAAACCACCTGATGATAATTGATTTGGTAATAGAAAGAAATCTGTTCCTATTGCTAAAAATAATGATCCTATTATTATTAATAATACCTCTTTTAACATTTTTCTACCTATTACATACATTTCTTTTGCTTTATATGTCATAAATATTCCTCTTTTCGTGAATACTGAAGGGACACATTACAATATGCCCGTTGAAATTATAAAAAAATTCCATACGGGCACGTTGCAACGTGCCCCTACAAGTATATATTTTCCATTTTTAGGTATCTTTATTCATATAAATCAGAACAAATGAGATTGGAAAAGAATTGTTATTTGGCTAGGCGTTCAAGAAAGAAATACCGTAGGCGTGCTTGTGCACGCCAAAGGATTTTCTTTCGAAGAACAACAACGCCAAATGGCAATTATTTTTCAATCCTCGTATATTGTAAGAATCTTCATTTCCAATCTTCCTGGCTTTATCTCCTCATTAGGTATTACTTGTAATTCTACTGAATACAATTCTTTGAATTTGTCTAAGTTTTCTTTTTCATATCCTATTATATTATTTACATTACTTGGATGTACCTCTACTTTTACCTCTTTTACTTTACTATTATACTTTTTTATTCTTCCTACAATACTATCATACCAAATACTGTCTTCTACTAACTGTGGAAAGTCTTTATGTGTTGGTCCTGCAATTACACTTATTTCTCCTTTGTTTAAGTTTTCTTCATTTATATCTACTACTGTTATTTCTTTTATTTTCTTTTTGTTGAACATATATATAATGTCTTTACATCTTTCTACTGCTTGTGTTAGTGTTAATGGTTCATATTCTTTGTTCCTATATGATTGGGCTAAGTCTGTTCCTTCAACTACTAAAACAGGATATAGTCTTATTACTTTTGGTCTAAATTTCATTAAGAATTTTACACTGTCTATTTCATCTATTTTTGTACTGTCTGGAAATCCTACCATTATTTCATAGCCTAAGTTCATCCTGCTTCTTCTTATTAATTTTGAAGCCTTCTTTATATCTTCTATCCCAAAGTTTGCATTATATTTTTTTAGTATAAAACTATTTGCGATTTTTATTTCTAGTTCTACTGTTATTACATTATATTGTTTTAACATTGCCAAAAATTCTTTTGATATCATTGTTGGTTCTACTGATATATGTAGTTTTTCTAGTTTCTTATCTTTCATTTTTTCGTTTGCTTCTCTTAAAAAGTTTCTTATATCACTTTTTTCTATATTTGATAAACTCCCTGCATAATATTGCGTATATTTTTTCATTTTTTATTTCATTCCTTTCTATTAATATTATTTTGTTTTTCAATTTTATAATTCTAAAGCATGTTGGGCTGCTTGCATTTCTGCTTCTTTTTTACTTTTTCCTTTTCCTTTTGCTAATATTCTTCCATCACATGATACTTGTGCTTCAAATCTTTTATCATGGTCTGGTCCTGATTCATGTATTATTTCATATACAATTTTTACGTTTCCATTTACTTGTAGTTTTTCTTGTAATACTGTTTTATAGTCTTTTATTCCAACGTGTTGTGTCGCTTGCTCTATTGAATCTTTTAAGTTTTCTATTATAAATTTTTTAGATATATCAATTCCACCATCTATACACATAGCAGCTATTACCGCTTCTACACTGTCTGCTAATATTGCTTTTAGTTTTGTTTTTGCATTGTTTTTTTCACTTTTCCCTAAAAGTAAAAAATCACTAAAGTTATGCTTTAAGGCTACTTCATAAAGACTTTCTTCACATACTACTGTTGCTCTAACCTTAGTCATTTCTCCTTCTTTTAATTTTGTATAATTGCTATATATGTATTCACTAGATATGTATTCTAAAATACTGTCTCCAAAGAATTCTAATTTTTCATTACTTTGAACATTTTTTGTATTTGCATAAGATGTATGAGTAAGAGCTTGCTCTAATAGTTTTTTATCTCTGAATTCATAGTCTATACTTTTTTCTAATATTGCTAAGTCCATTTTTTCCTCCTCTTATAGCGATATTATATACTTTAACATTTAAAAAATCAATAAATTTTATTTATATTTTTGTTAATATATATTTTTAAAGGTTACAATTCACAGTTCTAATATATAAATTTATCATCCCCACAAACCCCAATTTTTATGTTAGGATATCTGTGAATTGCAACTTTTAAGGGCACGGTACTCCGTGCCCCCACATCATATTTTAATAAATCCTATTGTTCTAATTCAGTTTTTACTTGTGTTATTTGTTGTGGTGTTGCTTGTTCTGCTGGTTTATAGTATCCTTTGCTTTGTGCTACTCTATATAGTTCGTATTGAAAGCTCTCACAGTTGTTTCTTATTTGCTGAATTGTACTTCTTAATTGCATATTGTCTGTTTCTGTTATTACCCCTTGATAGGTTTTTAGTTCTTCTTTTGTTCCATTTAATATATCATTTACCATTGTCTTTTCATCCATTGCTTTTTCCTCCTTAATTATTTAAAAATGACATTAGTTTTTGCTTTGTATTTAAAGCGTCTTGTGCTGATTTTGTGAATATTTGCTTTATTTGTGGATCTACTGCTTGCGTTGCATATGTGTTTAGCTTTTTATATGTTGTTTCATGTGCTCCAATTAAATGTCTTAGGTTTTGAAGTTCTGTTTGACTTAAATTTGCCATTTCGATCTTTTCCTTTCTTTTTGTTTTCTATATATTATTTACATTTTTTTATTTTATATTCACTATATTTTTTTAATATTAAATCAATTTTATAGTTTAACCTATGACAAACGAACGCCACCTTCAGGAAAATTCGCTTCGCGAATTTTCCATGCTGCACTCGCAAAAACATAAAATGATAAAACAATTTTTTTCTTTTTATATTTTTTCTCGCTTTCGCCACCACTACATTATTTTATATATGTGGTTGGATCTAAATATTCACTATTTTTTAGTATTTCAAAATGCATATGTGGCTTGTCTAACACTTCAAAACTTGCTGTATTTCCTACTGTTCCTATTGTTTGTCCACTTGTTACTTTTTCCCCTACTTTTACAAATTCTGCTGTTAATAGGTTTGAATATCTTGTCTCAAATCCATTTACATGTTCTATTATTACTGTTAACCCATATCTTGGATCATTTTTTATTGATTTTATAGTTCCATCTGCTGCTGCTTTTACAACTGTTGTTAGTTCTGATTGTATATCTATTCCTGTATGTGTTGTCCATTCTTTTAATGTTTCAGAGTATATTAGGTTTTCTTTACTATATTCTTTTATTATTTCTCCTTCTACTGGTTTTATAAAGCTTGGATCTGGTATTATAACTGGTGCTTCTTGCTTTTTTACTTCTGGTGCTTTTGTTTCTGTTTTTGGCTTGCTTTCTGTTTTTGCTTCTGTCTTGTTTTCTGTTTTGCTTTCTGTTTTTGTTTCTTCTTTGTTTTCTATTTTATTTTCATTAGTTTTGTTTTCTTCTTTTTTTGATTCTTCTACTGTTTTTCCTATTGAACTGCTTGCTTCTTCATAGCCTTCTACAAAGTCATCTCCTGTACTTCCTTCTGTTATAGATGTTTTGTAGTCTAGCGCTTGCTCTCTATATTCTGAATACATTTTGTTTATGTTTACTATCATTGCTGCAATAAGACATAATACTACTATTATTGTTAATATTATACTGATATAAGTAATTTTTTTGATTTTCTTTCCCATTTTTATTCCTCCTTTGATATTTAGAGTATTTCCATTTTTTTCTGCTTTATACATTTTGTTTCTTTTTATTGAAATTAATATGTATTTAAATATTAAAATTTATCCACATTTGGGCAGACGCCCCAGTAAAATTTGCTTCGCAAATTTTCCATGCTACACTCGCAAAAGTATAAAAAGAATAAAATAAATTTTCTTCTTTTTATATTTTTTCTCGCTTTCGCCGCCCCTACAATAGGCAAAATGTCTAGGTTATGTTCACAATTTCTACACCAGTATAATAATGTTATAGAAATTCTATTTCTATAACATTATTCCCCCTTCCATAATTTTTGTCGAGTAAAATTTACTTCGTAAATTTTTCACGACTTTCATATTTCTTCATTCAGTATTTTTGTCGAGTAAAATTTACTTCGTAAATTTTTCACGACTTCATATTTCTTCATTCAGTATTTTTGTCGAGTAAAATTTACTTCGTAAATTTTT
>CARPYP010000001.1:127963-160190 GCA_949045875.1 uncultured Clostridia bacterium
CACGACTTCATATTTCTTCATTCAGTATTTTTGTCGAGTAAAATTTACTACGTAAATTTTTCACGACATTACGTTATATTTACAACCTCTACACCAGTATAATAATGTTTTATAATTTCTTCATATGTGTGCCCTTGGTTTGCTAGTGCGTCTGCTCCTGTTTGGCTCATTCCGTACTCCATGTCCATATCCAGTTACTTTGATGTTTATGTTTTCTCCTTGTACTGCTATTTGGAAGTTTGCTGATTTTAATCCTAATATGCTTCTTAGTTCTGTTCCTGCTATTTTAGTATTTCCTATTTGTATTGTTTTTACTCTTCCTCCTTCTGTGTATTCATGTATTTGTATTGTTCTTTCTGCTCCAAATTCAAAGTTGTTGTATTTTTCTTTCATTTTTTTTGCTAGTTCTGCATATGTAATGTTTATTTCTGAATTGTATTGTTCATATCCTTCTTCTCCGTACTGTTTCTACACTTTGTAAGTATGGGTAGTCTTTTCCTCCCCATACTCCTGAGGCTATTTCTGTTTTTCCTCCACTGTTTGCATGATAAAATGCATTTATGATTTCTCCATTATAGGTTACTATTTCTCCTATTGTCGTATTTACTGCTTCTACTATCTTGTTCCAGTATTCTTCTTTTACATTTTCTTCCCATTTTGCAAGTCTATTTTCTTTGGATATCCACGCTTGACAACAGGTTGATGAATCACAGATGTTTGCTTCTCCATGCTTTCCTGCATTTCTTATTATTGTATATATTGTATATGTCCTTGCAACAACTGCTTGCGCTTTTAGTGCTTCTATATTATATTTTGCTGGTATCTCTGCAGATACTACATTACACATATATTCGTCTAAGTTAACTTCTTCGATTTCATTGCTTTTTGCATGTAATAGTTTTACTGTTGTATAATCGTTATAATTATATGATGTGTCTACTTTTATTTCTTCAATTTTCTTTTCTTCTGAAAACATTTGCATTGTTTCAAATTTTTGTGTAAATATTATCGGTATTATAAAGCATAAAATTATTATTAATATTATAAATATAATTATCTTTTTCATTATGCCTCCAACCTTTGTTTCATTTTTTCTAATACACTTTTTTCCATCCTAGATACCTGCACTTGCGAAATTCCTAACATTTTTCCAACTTCTGTTTGTGTTTTGTCTTTGTAAAATCTTAGAATTATTATTTGCTTTTCTCTGGCATTAAGGTTTCCTATAACTTGCTTTAATGCCATGTTATTAATTATTTTTAACTCTTGGTTTGCTTCTACTGGTATCTTAGATATTAGTTCTCTTTTGTCATTATCATCATTGTTTTCATCTTGATATATAGACTCAATGGGTCTTTGCGCTTCCATGGCAAATATTATTTCTTCTTTGTCTACTTTTAGTTCTTTAGATATTTGTGCAATGTTTATTTCTTCATGGTGCTTTTTTAAATATTCATTTTGTAGTTGCTTTATTTTTACTCCTAATTCTTTTACACTTCTACTTACTTTTATTATTCCATCGTCTCTTATGAATTTTTTTATTTCTCCTAATATGTATGGTACTGCATATGTTGAAATCTGCACCTCGAAGCTTGTATCAAATCTTTTTATAGCTTTTATAAATCCCATACACCCTATTTGATATAAGTCTTCTGTTTCATAATTTCTTCCTGTAAATCTTTTTACTATACTCCATATTAACCCTTGGTTGTCTTTTACTAATTTGGTCATTGCTATTTCATCACCGCATTTGAGCCTTTTTTATATCTTCAATATTGTTCTCATACATTCCAATATCAATCCTTTGTATTTTATTTGATTACTTTTTTCATGGTCACTTTTGTTCCCATTCCTACAATAGACTCAATTTTCATTTCATCCATAAAACTTTCCATTATTGTAAATCCCATTCCTGACCTTTCTAATTCTGGTTTTGATGTGTATAGTGGCTCTTTTGCCATGTCTATATTTTCAATTCCTATTCCATTGTCTTTTATTTCTATTGTTATTTCTCTATTGTTTAAAACACATGTTATGTATATTAACCCTTCTTTTTCTTCATATCCGTGTATTATACAATTTGTGACCGCTTCTGATACTGCCGTTTTTATGTCTGCAATTTCTTCTAGGCTAGGGTCTAATTGTGCTACAAAAGCTGCTATGGCAATTCTTGCGAATGCCTCATTTGAAGATTTACTCATTAGTTCTAATTTCACTTTATTTTCCATTTTTCATTTTTTCCTTTCCCGTATAGCATTTTTATGCCAATTCAATTTTCTTATATTAATATATAATTGTTAAAAAAGAATTGTTTTTTGGCTAGGCATTCGAGAAAGAAATACCGGAGGCGTGCTTTTTGCCACGCCAGAGGGTTTTCTTTCGATGAACTTTTTCAGCGAGCGAAATTTATTTCATAAATTTCTCACGCTATGCTGTTCCAGCTACGCCAAATGGCAATTATTTTTTAACCTTACTTGATTTGTATTATTTTAGGAATCCCACTCATTTCGAAAATCTTTCTAACATTTGAATTTACATTAATCATTTCCATACTGCCTCCTAGCATACGCATCATTTTATATCTACCTAAAATCATTCCGATTCCGGCACTATCCATAAAAGAAACTTTATCAAAGTCAAATACCATCCTTTTAGGAATATATCTCTCAATTTCATCGTCTAAAATCCTCCTTATTTTTTCTGTAGTATGGTGGTCTATTTCTTCTGTAATTTGGCAAGTAAGTAGCTTGTCCACTTCATCATATTTTATATTCATAACCTCACTCCTTTTACATATAATTATTATACATATTCTGGTAATTTTTTCCAATAGCGAAACTGGGGAAGTTTTGCCGATTTATAAGAAGATATCGACATTATACGACATGCTATTTGAAGCATTATAAATATCCCCCAGTATGAAGTGCACCCCAAATGTTAGACAAAAAACTAACATTTTGGGTGCACTTCACATAGCTGGGGGTTTTCTCCTAAAGTTAAACAAAAACGGACGCCCAAAGGGCGCCCCTACTAAGATATAAATATGGTTTTAAAAGAATTGTTATAATTATTTTAAAACATTATTATTTCTTTGCAACCTTAAAATAATATGTAAGAATACTACTAATTTTATGTTTTATCAGTTAATTCAAATCATTAACCTAATAATTTATTATTGTTATTATCTAATTTTTCAATTTTTTCAATGCTATTATTATCTTGCAAAATATTATATTGTTTTTTAGCTATTGTATTTAATCTTTCAAGTCTTATTTTTGATTCAATTCCTTGTTCTATCATTTCAGCATTTAGATTTTCAAGATTTACCAAAATAACTAACTGAAGAATATTTGCATAATCTCGCATATTACCATCTAAATTAGGATTTTGGTCTTTCCATTCTTTTGCAGTCATTCCAAATAATGCAACATTTAATAAATCTGCCTCATTAGCATAGGCATATAATTTTTGCTTTTCTGTAAGTGTTGGAATTATATTCTCTTTTATACTATCAGTATGTATTCTGTAGTTTGTTTTTGCAAGTTCTCGTCTAACAGACCATTCGATTTTATTTTGATAACTCTCATTTTGTTTTAGTCTTTCAAATTCTTGCACTAAATATAATTTGAATTCAGCACTTATCCAGCTTGCAAATTCAAAAGCTATATCTGGATGAGCATAAGTTCCACTATTATATCTTCCTTGTTTTGATATTATTCCAATTGCATTTGTTGAACTAATCCATCTTTTAGGTGTCATTACAAAAGAGTGCGTACCAGCTTCATTCTTAAACCCATCGAATTCGGTGGAATTAAAATTTTGATTGTATAGTAACTCCCATGTTCCAACATATTCCAATGTATGCTTACTCCTAAGCCAGTTTTGAATGATATAATCAAATCTCTCTTCATCTTTAAATTTTGCTAAATCTGTTAAAGAAATATAATCTACATTTCCAACTCTCATAACTCTTATAGAAGTATCTTTTACTATTATTTCTGTTTTTATAAGTTCGTTCTTCATAAATACCACTACCAATCTATATAAATTCTAGACAAATTATAAAACAATTGTTTGTACTTGTCAAGTAAAAATCTAAATAAATATAAATTAAAAACACTAACGGACGCCCAAAGGGCGCCCCTACTATAACTATATTATCATTATGAGATTATATCTTTACTCTTTCTTCTCCTAATATATCCTTAAATTGCTGTATTGTGTTTCTATTAGAGAATATTCCTCCACATGGTTTTACAACTTCACCATCTATTATTTGTACTGGAAGATTATTTCTATCTCCTGTAAAAAATCTTAATGCTCCTCTTAATTTTTCTTTTGTGTCTTCATCTAATCCTGTTATGTCTAGTTTTAGTATTGTAGTATCTCTCTTGGTTAGTTCTGTTATATCGTTTGCTACTATTGATATGTTTGTGTCTTCTCTTATACTTAATCTTCCTGTTACTAATACTACATTGTCTACCATCAAATAGTTTGCAGATTTTTGATAACAACTTTCAAATACTATTACTTCTGTTGTTCCATATAAGTCTTCTATTGTAACAAATGCCATTAATGTATTATTTTTTGTGTATTTCTTTTTTATATTTGATATTATTCCTGCATATTTAACTGTTTGCCCATCTTTATAGTTTGTGTCTTCTCCATTTTCTATTTGTTCTAAAAGTTCTTCTATTTCTATTGTGTTTATGTTTGTTTGTTTTTCTATTTCTTGTCTTAGTTTTTCTAATGGGTGCCCTGATATATATATCCCTAACATTTCTTTTTCCATTGCTAGAAGTTCTTTTTCTGAAAATTCTTTAATGTAATTATATGTATATTTGAGTTCGTTTAATTCTTGTTTGCTATCTCCATCTCCACCTAAGTCGAACATGCTTACTTGCCCTTGAAAACTTTTTCTAGTTTCTGATTGTATAGTATCTATGATATTTTCATATGATGCAAGTAGTGTGCTTCTTGATATTCCAAATTCATCAAATGTACCTGCTTTTATTAAACTTTCTATACATTTTTTATTTACGGATTCTTCTTTTAGTCTTTCACAGAAATCATCTAGACTTTTATAATTTCCATTTTTTTCTCTGTTTTCCACAATGATATCCACTACTGCTGTTCCCACATTTTTAATGCTTCCTAATCCAAATCTTATTTTTCCTTCTTCTACTGTGAATTTTGTTTTACTTTTATTTATATCTGGCTTTAGTATTTGTATATTCATATTTTTACATTCGTCTATATACATTGGCACTCTGTCTAAGTTTCCTAAGTAACTGTTTAAGGTTGCTGCCATGAATTCTTCTGGATAGTAAGCTTTTAGATATGCTGTTCTATATGCTACTACTGCATATGCTGCTGCATGTGATTTATTAAAGGCATATTTCGCAAATTCTGCCATTTCGTCAAATATTTTATTGGCATCTTCTGCTGTTATTCCATTTCTTACACATCCTGGAACTATAATATTTCCATTTTCATCTGTTTCTCCATTTATGAATATTTCTCTTTCTTTTGCCATTACATCTAATTTTTTCTTTCCCATTGCACGTCTAACTAAGTCTGCTCGCCCTAGAGAGTATCCTGCTAAGTCACGTACAATTTGCATTACTTGCTCTTGATATACCATACAGCCATATGTTACATTTAATATTGGTATTAGTGCTTGATGTGTATATACTGCGTGTTCTGAGTCTAGTTTGTTTTGGATATATCTCGAAATTTGATCCATTGGTCCTGGTCTATATAATGAAACTCCTGCTATGATATCTTCTAAACTGTCTGGTTTTAGTTCTTTCATAAATCTGGTCATTCCTGCACTTTCAAATTGAAATATTCCTACCGTTTTTCCTTCTCCCCATAGTTTATATGCATTTGGGTCTTTCATTTCTTCATCATATTGTACTTCTATTCCTTTGTTTTCTTTTATCATCCTTGTTGCATCATCTATGACTGTTAATGTTCTTAATCCTAGAAAGTCCATTTTTAATAACCCTAGTTCTTCTAAAGTTGTCATTATATATTGTGTTGCAATAGTTCCATCTTTTACATGTAATGGTACATATGTGTCTACTGGGTCTTTTGTTATAACGACTCCACACGCATGTGTTGATGCCTGTCTTGGCATTCCTTCTAATGCAATGGCTATGTCTAATAATTTTTTTATTTTTTCATCATTATCATATAGTTCCCTTAGTTCTCTATTTTCTTCCATTGCCTTTTTTATAGTAATATGCAATTCATTTGGTACCATTTTTGCTAGTTTGTCTGTGTCTGCATATGGAAAGTCTAATGCTCGTCCAACATCTCTTATTACCATTCTTGCAGACATTGTTCCGAATGTTATAATTTGTGATACATGGTCTTTACCATATTTTTCTGCTACATAATCTATTACTTGTTGCCTCTTTTCGTCTGAAAAGTCTACATCAAAGTCAGGCATACTTATTCTTTCTGGATTTAAAAATCTTTCAAATAGTAGATTATATTTTATCGGATCTATGTCTGTTATTCCTATTGCATATGCTAAAATTGAGCCTGCTCCTGAACCACGCCCTGGTCCTACTGGTATTCCATTTCTTTTTGCATAGTCTATAAAGTCCCATACTATAAGATAATAGTCTACATATCCCATTTCGGAGATTACTGAAAGTTCATATTCTTCTCTATCTAATATTTCTTTTGGTGGATTTTCTCCATATCTATTTTTTATTCCATCATCACAAATTTTTTTGAAGAAGTCATAGTGTGTTTCAAATTCTTCTGGTACATCATAATTTGGTAATTTTGTGTTTCCGAATTCAAATTCTACATTACATTCATTTGCGATTTTTACTGTATTTTCAACCGCTTCTGGTATGTTTTTAAAGTATTCACTCATTTCCTCTGGACTTTTTACATATAATTCATCTGTATCAAATCTCATTCTGTCTTCATCTATCATTCTTTTTCCTGTTTGAATACATAATAATATTTCATGATTATATGCGTCTTCTTTTTTTAAATAGTGTGCATCATTTGTTGCTACAAGTGGAATGTCTAATTTTTTAGACATTTCTATTAATTTTTGATTTACTAATACTTGTTCTTTTATTCCATTGTTTTGTATTTCTAAATAATAATCTTTTCCAAATACTTTTTTAAACCAAAGTGCTGTTTCTTCTGCTTTTTCTATATTGTTTTCTAATATATATTGGTTTACCTCTCCTGCTAGACATGCACTTAATGCAATAATCCCTTCATGGTATTTTTCTAGTAGTTCTTTGTCTATTCTTGGTTTATAATAATACCCCTCTACAAAACTAAGTGATACCAGTTTACTTAAGTTTTTATATCCTTCATTATTTTTTGCTAGTAATATTAAATGATTATATGTATTGTCTATTCCTGAGTCTTTGTTAAATCTGCTTCTTTTGGCAATATAACATTCACAACCTATAATTGGTTTTATTCCTTCTTTTTTACATGCTTTATAAAAGTCAATTGCTCCATACATGACTCCATGGTCTGTTATGGCTATTGCCTTCATTCCTAGTTCTTTTGCTCTTACTGGTAAGTCTTTTATTCTATTTGCTCCATCTAATAAACTATATTCACTGTGTATATGTAAATGCACAAATTCTGACATTTCTTAATTATCTCCTTAAATTTTATGTCTATATTTTACAATACATTAGATATAAAATCAAGGGCATTAATACATTCAATGGGCGTCCATACATTTTTTAAAAAATAATATAAATATCTCAATCCTGCCTTTTCAGCGGACGCACACTGTGCGCCCCTACATTTTCTCTACAATTTCTATTTTTTATTGTAATATAATTAAATTCTCCTATTTTATACTAGTTTTAGAACTTGTACAAAATTATAGATTAATAAACTATTAATTACTGAAAATGTTACAAAAATTCCTAATGCCATTGATAATAGTTTGTTTTCCTTCATCTTTTTCCATATTTTTAAATTAAAATCAAATAACCTTTTCATATATTTACACTCTCCCTTTTATAATATATATGATTGGTTATTTGATTTTATTCGTAAATTTTTTAATTATTTTTTATGGATTTTTCCATACTGCATATAAGTTTATTGTTTTTCCTCTACTTCCATATATTGTATCTCCAATTTTTATTTCTGCTTCTGTTGCTCCTTGTATGCTTGACCATCCACCAAAAATCTTTGAACTTTTTTTTGGCTCCTCTGATATTACTTGTAACCTTCCATTTGTACTTGGTATTGTTTTTATATTACTTGTATTATCTTGCCATTCTCCTCCCTCTGGGTAGTAGTTTACTGTAAAGTTCTTTGTAATATCATCTAAATTAATATATGATGAGGCTTTTACTAATCTATGCCTAATTCTTCCTATTGCTGTATAATATGGTTGTAAAATCTTTTTAAGAACATTTGAGTCATTAGTTTTATTTCTTATATAATCTTCTATTGTCGATATATTACAATTCTCTATTGTTTCTATTTCACAGTCATAGTCTGCATATTCATTATGCTTATAGTAGTAATAATAATCTGTCGAGTCCTGTTTTGTATATCTATATCTTTTAAAGTCTACTGATGGATATCCAATAATTTCACTGTTAGTATTTTGTAATAGTTCGTCACATGTTATTTTATGATAATATCCTTTTGATTTCATAGTAGTTTTATCATATTCTATAAAATCTATTGCTTTTGCACTATTATATTTCTGATTTGTGGTACTATTAACTACTACATAATTATTATAAGTAGTAGTTCCTATTGGTATATCTTTTAAAAATGCTGTTACTGATATATTGTTCAATATTTTTTCCCAGTCTTCTCCTGATAATTGTGGCATTTCATAGGTTGAGGCTCTTCCTTCATAATTATATATTGCATTATTTAAATTTGATATTATTGAGTTTTTCATTACATTTATTTTTTCATTCATGAATAAAGATGTTTCATCCTCTGGGTTATTGTTTGATGTTATTTTTAAAGTTTCCTCGTCTGCAAGACATGATACTATTTCATTATATATCTCAGTAAATTGCTTTGCTTCATAATAATACATCATAGCATCTGTTGTATATTTGGACTGATTAGTTAACATTTGATGTCTATCCGTGTCGATTTTATTTTCATAAATTGTTTCTGGTAATATATCATAATCTTTATATTTTATTGTTGATTTTATTCCTGGATTTATTACTTTTGATATTACATCTCCATTTTCATCTTTAGTTTTTATATATGAAAATTCATCAGATACAACAATATCTTCTGGTATTACTAAATATCCTGATGCTGATATTGTTTTTGATTGCCCTATTCTATCAATATATTTTCCATAAATAGTTACATAGTTATCTAATGAGTATGCTATTGTAATGTTTACTCTATCAGTAGGAGGATTAGTACTATAAGTTTTTGTATAATATACATATGGTTTTAATTCTACTCCAGTTCCTGTGTCATTTTGCGAATATATATAATATCCATCATATAACCCAAATACTAATGCTGGTACATAGCTTAGTATGTATTTATTTGATGCTCCTGATAATCCTATACTTGATGATAGGCTTGTAGCAAATGTAGAAATTACCGCTTCTAAATCTCTTATTTCTTCACCTATTACTGAAGATTTAGTACTATTAATTGTGTTTAGCTCAAATGCTGCCATAGTATCAAATGTTGCTCCTAGTAGTGCAGTGTCATATTTCGTCTTTGTTGCTAGTGTATCTATTTGTAATCCTGTATATTGAGACATTATTAGTGCCATTGGTAACATTATTACTAAAAATACTATTATTAAATGTTGTAGCTTCATTTATTTTTTCCTTCCTTTGCTAAAGTAATTCCTCAGAAGAATGGGCAATTACACTTATTAATATTGATTGCCCCTATATATAATGTTACCATTAATTAATTCTAAAATCAACAAATTATGACCTTTTTCATAATTTTTCCATTAATTTTTTTAGAATCGTTTTTGCTAATTTTTCGTTTATTCCTTTTATCTTGGTTAATTCTTCTACTGTTGCATTTTTTATTTTTTCTACTGTCCCAAATTCTTGTAATAATGCTTGTTTCTTTTTTTCTCCTATCCCCTCTATTTCGTCTAATACCGATTTTGTTACTGCTCCTTCTCTTAATTTTCTATGATATTCTATTGCTGTTTCATGTACTGTGTCTTGAAATGTTGTTATTGTATTGAATAGTTTTTCTGATATTTCTATTTCTTTTCTGTCTTCTCCTATTAAAGCTCTTGTTTGATGTTTGTCGTTTTTTACCATTCCATATACTGGAATTGTTAAATTATATTTGCTTATTGCTGTTTTTATTGCTCTTATTTGTGTTATTCCTCCATCTGCTAAGATTAAGTCTGGTAGTTCTCCAAATCCTCCTTTTGGATTTTCTATTGAGTGCTTTAGTCTCCTTGTTACTACTTCTTCTGTACATCTTGGATCATCTTGCCCAAATACTGTTTTTATTCTAAATCTCCTTGATAAACTTTTATTTATTTTTCCGTCTTTCATTACACACATTCCTGCTACCATAAATGTTCCTGATATATGTGATATATCAAAGCTTTCTATTTTTCTTGGTAGTTTTTCTAATTTTAATTTTTCTTTTAGTTCATTTAATATGTCGTATTTGTCTTGTTCTTTATTGTTTAAGGTTATTAGTGCATTTTGTTCTGCCATTTCTATAAATCTTAGTTTCTCTCCTTTTTGTGGAGATTTTAGTTCTATTTTTCGTTCTGCTATGTTTGTTAACCATTGTTCTATACTTTCTTTGTCTTCTATTTCTTCTCTTAACATTATTTTGGATGGAATGTTTAGATTATTCATATAATATTGTTTTATAAATCCTGATAGTATTTCTTTGTCTTCCATATCTTTTAAGTTGTCAAAGAAATAGTGTTCTCTTCCTATCATTTTACTTCCTCGCACAAAAAATATTTCTATACATACTATTAGTTCATTTTTTGCAAGTCCTATTACGTCTATATCATTTATGTTTGTATTTGATACTTTTTGCCTTTGTGATATGTTTTCTATTGCTTGTATTCTGTCTCTTAGTTCTGCTGCTGTTTCATAGTTTTGTGATATTGCTGATTGTGTCATTTCTTCTTTTAATTTATTTATTACTTTGTCTATTTTTCCGTCTAATAACATCTCTATTTGATGTATCTGTTCCATATATTCTTCTCTTGATACTTTATTTACACATGGTCCTAAACATCTTCCTATATGATAGTTTAAGCATACTCTTTTGTTTGATTTGAAGTTTTTGCATTGTCTTATTTTGAATTTTTCTCTTATGAAATTTACCATTTCTTTTGCACTACCGTGCATTTGCATATGGTCCAAAGTATTTTGAACCATCATTTACTATTTTTCTTGTAATAAATACGTTAGGATATTCCGATTTTATATCTATTTTTATGTATGGATATGTTTTATCATCTTTTAATAATACATTGAATTTAGGTCTGTTCTTTTTTATTAAATTGCATTCTAGTATTAAAGCTTCTGCTTCATTTTCTACTACTATATATTCAAAATGGTCTACTAATGAGACCATTTTTTCTATTCTTGTTGTTTTATTATTTTTTCTAAAGTATTGTCTAACTCTATTTTTTAGTGATATTGCTTTTCCTACATATATGATTTTATCTTCTTTGTCATGCATTATATATACCCCTGGTTTGGATGGCAATTTTTTTAGTTCTTCTTCTATGTTAAACATTCTCTATTCCCTTCTTATCTATTCTAAACGGACGCCCATAGGGCGCCCCTACATTGATATGTTAATTATTTTTTATTCTTATGTTTCTATATATCCAATATATGGAAGATTTCTATATCTATTGTCAATATCAAATCCATATCCAATGATGAATTTGTCTGGTACTATAAATCCAACGTGGTCAAGTGGTACTTCAAATTCACGTCTACTTGCTTTGTCTGCTAATGTACATACTTTTAAACTGGCTGGATTTTTGCTTTTTAAATAATTTAATAAAAATGTCATACTTCTTCCAGAGTCTACTATGTCTTCTAATATTAATACATGTTTTCCTTCTATTGGTTCTCTTAAATCTTCTAATAATTTTATTTCTCCTGTACTTTGTGTTCCTTCATAGCTTGAAATTGTTAAGAATTCATATTTTAATTTTGTTTTCATTTTTAGTGTTAAGTCTACTGTAAAAAATACTCCTCCTCTCATTACACATACAACTGTTACTTCTTTCCCTTCATATTCTTTATCAAGTTGTTTTGCTAGTTCATACAATCTTTTTTGAATTTCCTCTTCACTTATTAATACTTTTATTTTTTCTTCCATATATAACATTCCCCTTCTTGGTTTTTAGAATATATGTATTGATTATATACTTATTATGAGGATTTTTCAATAATTTTAATAAAAAATGGCTATATTCTCTAAACCTACACACAAATGGTGCCCCTACAATAAATATCTTTGCATTTTTTATATTTCTTATGCATATTTTGTATTTTTTTTCATAAAATACTATTTGTATGAATTTTTTGATTTTTAGGAGGTACATATGCCTTATACAAAATATTTTAAAGATAAAAATAACTCTGATGCTCAAAATATTAATCGTAATATGGAGTTAATTAATTCTATTTTTAAAACTCAGTCTGAGTTGCTAAGTGCTACGAATAATTATGAATATGCTGAAGGAGAAATGATTGATTATTACTCTTATCATATAAAAGCTACTAAATCAAAGCTAGACTATTTAATGAAAAATGCTAAGTCTCGTGGTATTGCTATTGATAGACTACAACAACTTGAATTAAAATCTTTTGAGGATTATCAAGTTGGATAACTATATTATAATAATTTATATTTTTTTAAATCATAAGTATAGGTTGGAAAAAATTGTTATTTGACTAGGCGTTCAAAAAAGAAATACCAGAAATGTACTTGTTGTACATTGAGGATTTTCTTTTGAAGAACAACAACGTCAAATGGCAATTTTTTTCAAGCAATCTGTTCTAAATAGCCAAGCTATCACATACTTATTATCATGAGGTGATTAGCTTGGATATTTATACAATTCTTGGTTTTTTAACTGGTTTATGTATCTTATTTATATTATGCAGAATTTTTATAGTACCATTAAAGTTTATGCTAAAACTTTTGGCTAATTCATTGATTGGTGCTATTATACTTTTAATTGTAAATTTCGCTGGTAGTTATTTCGGCTTTCACATTGGTTTGAATTTTATTACTATTCTTTTTGTGAGTATATTAGGAGTTCCTGGTGCAATTTTGCTAGTTATTATTCAACTTTTATTATAATTCAAGTTCAACTAATATAATGTCTTCTCCTATACATCGTATTTGTTTCCATGGGATTACTATTTCATTATTGTTTAAGAATATGTTTATTTTATTAGTATTCCCTGGAACAATTATAGAGGTTATGGTTCAAAGATTGATATTTATTCTCTTTTGTAGAATGTTCATTGTTATTACTGTTACATAAAAGATACTTTTCATTGTCTATAACATATTCTTGCTTCTCCTGTTTTCTTAAATTTCCCTCTAATGTAACTGGCTCTCCTATTTTAAAATATATTTCTAGTTTTACGTGTTTCCTATCCCCATTTACCTTTGATACATATATTTTATCTACTAATAGTTTTATTAAGTCTTCTATGTTTTCATCTATCTTTATTTCTTTTTCTAATGCTCCTTTTATCTGTTTCATATTATCTTCTATAGAAGATAGGTTTTCTTTTTCTTCTTTTAGTTCTTTTATTTTTTCCTGCTGTTTTGCTATCTCTTTATTTAACTCCTCGTTTCTTTTGTAAAACTCTTCATCAGATAATAAGCTTTTAATTGTAAGTTCTAGTAACTTATCCTTTTTTGTCTGTATCACATTTATATTACTTTCTACATTTGATATCTCACTATCAAAATCTTTTGTGAAATTATACTTCTTATACTTACTTAATAAATCTTCTATAATTTCTTCCTTATTAGATAGAAATTTATTTAAGACTACTTTTAGTATTTCTATTAATTCTGATTCTTGTATAATTGGACTCTCACATTCTTTTAGTCCATGTGTTATATATCTACTGCATGCCCAAGCAGGTTTATTAGACCTTTTACTTCTTGATATTCTATTAAATCCTGGCATGTGTTCTTCTCCTTCGTGTTCCTTACAAAAAATCAGCCCACTAAAAGCATATCTACTTTTAAATACATCTTTATTTTCTACTCTGTCTAAGATGCTTTGCGATTTCTTTTCTAATATATTGTTACATTTTTCCCATAGTTCTTCTGAAACAATAGCTGGTATGTTTTCTTTACATTCAAATACTTTCCATTCTTCTTTTGGCATCTTTTGTGCTTTATGTAGTTTATAGTCTACTACTTTTACTGTTCCTGTTCTGTAATACCCTTTATATTTAGGGTTTCTTATAATTCTTCTTAATGTTTGTGATGATATAGGCGTTCCATTTTTTCCTGTATATCCTTTTTGTCTAAAGTATTCTGATATTTTATAAAAGCCCATTTCTCCTCTAGAATATATCTCAAATAGTTCTCTTATCATTTTTGCTTCTTCTTCATATATTACTAATTTTGTTTTGTCTTTTCTATATCCGAATATATTATTATTTCCTAAAACTCTTTTCTTTTCAACAGATCTACTAAATCCAAATTTGACTCTTTCTGATAATTTTCTTACTTCGTCTTGTGCTACACTTGCCATAATCGTTAATCTTAATTCTGAATCTGGCATAATGGTATTGATATTATCAGATTGAAAATACACACCTACTCCATTTTCTAATAATTTTTGAGTATAAGAGATACTGTCTAGTGTGTTTCTAGCAAAACGAGTTACTTCTTTTGTAAGTATTAAATCAAATTTTCCTTTTTTGCTATCTACTATCATTCTTTTAAATGAATCTCTTTTATTTACACTAGTACCACTTATACCCTCATCTACATATCCATCAACGTATGTCCAGTTAGAGACTTCTTTTATATGGTTTTCAAAATAAAAAACTTGATTACTTAATGAATTCAATTGTTCATCTTTTTCACTTGATACTCTTGCATAGTATGTAACCTTTAGTGGTAAATCATATATACTTTTTCCACTATTTATTTCTTTCCTCATATTATATAAATCCATATTTTTATCTCCTTCCTTTAAAGTATCTCTGTAGGTGTAATTATTTATCATTACTCTTTTTTGTATTTCTATAGTTTAAAAGAAAATTATCAAACTTTTTCCATTTCTTTATTAATCTCTTTTAACAATTCCTCTTGTACATTTTCATATATCTCTCTATCTATCACTTTATTTTGAAACAACTTCCTATTTAGTATTATTTCAATCTCTAACTTTACTTGTTTATTAGATACAATTTGCTTTTTTTCCATAAGCTGTCACCTCTTGTTTCTATAAATATTCAAAGTTAGATTAATATATTCTATAAAATCCTCCCTTCCTTCTTTTTACACTTAGATTTACTACCTACAAATTTATTTACACAATTAATACAATTATATTTTATTAAAATATTGGGGTTAAGTAAATGCTGAAGTAATTTATTTTTTATCCTAGTGAACCTGTTTAATACCAATATTTTAAGAGTTTTATTGTGAAATATTTTTTATAGGACTTTTAATAGCAATTTATCTTACAAAGAAGTATCTCTATTATATATACATTTATTACAGTTTCTTTTTTCTACCGTAAAATCTCAAAAATTTTACTATTAAAAAAGCACTTACCATTAAGGTAAATGCTATAAGTTTATAAACAATATTCTGCTCAATAATTTGTTTGATTTTTATACATTATATGAATTACTCTTCATTTTTCGCATAATTAAATTTATTCTATAACCTTTATTAATTTTAGTTCATTTCCTGCATATTGATCTTTTGCATCATTAATACGATATTCAATTTTTACTCTTTTTCCTTCCTTTATCTCTCCTATAACTTCTGTATTATCTGTCTTATACACTATTTTTACAAATGGAAAATGATACTCGATATTAGAATTTTTCTTATCTTGTATATCATATTTTAAATAAATACGTTCTTCACCTTGTATATCTTCTATTGTACTTATTATAGGAATTTCTTTTTTTAATGCTTCGTCTATCATTTTAGAATAGTCTGAGTTCTTTAATACTAATATTTTATTTTCTTTTGTGTCAAAATAATTAGTTGGTGAAAAATCAATTTCGCAAATTTTGTCTCCTGTACAAATTACTATATCTCCTATTTCAATATAACTAGCGTCATATTCTTCTAAAGTCATATAATCAATACACGTTTGATTTTTATTTTCAATATTGGTTGTAGTATATTCTTCCATTTCATAACCTAATTCACCAAAATGTTGTCCACCCAATATACAAATAGTTCTATCAGTTTTTATCTCAACTATCCCCTGTATTGTTATATCTTCTATAATGCTAGTTATCCTTTTTTCATTTGATGTGTCTAAAATTATATTTTCATCTTTATTAGTTGACATTAATATCTGATTATTTTTATTTACTATGAATAAGACTGTTATTAAAGCAATTAATAAAATAACTATTCCTAAAATCATTAAATACTTCTTTTTCATATTTTCCTCCTTCAAAACCAATATCTTTTCTTGCTTATATTATTATGAAAGCCTACTATTTGCAACTAATCATATGATCTAAGAATTACTACTAATCGATATGATTATAACATACATTCTCAAATTATTCCACCATAAATGACTTAAAATATTATACTACAATTCTTCCAATAATAAATCATCCTCACACCTACCTAAAATTTTTCTATAAATTGTCCATTTATGGTAGGATATGCGACATCTTTGACGTCGCATTCCTACCTCCACTAAGGCAAATAGGGATTGAAATTCCCCAAAGCATTGATATTTCTTATTTCTCTTGTTCCTCAAAATATGGAATTTTATACTCGTTAAAAATTGCAATTTTGCTATACTTTTTAATACTATATTTTTCATAAATAAAATTATATATATCAATTATTAATTTTTTTTACATTTTTATTCTATTATAATTCTTTCTACTACCATTTGTAATAACGTTATCTACTTAAAATTATAGGTCATTTTTAATACTTCATAACTTATCTGTAAATCTCATTTCTTGCGTATGAATAAGAAAATTACAAAACTATTTTTAGATATAAAATGGTACTATATGTATCATATCAAATAATATTGCCTTTTCTTTTTATGTATACTTTGCAAATTCTCTATTTGCAATGCTTTTATTAAAATCTCATTGATTTTAATACTATGGAAAATTTAGAGTCAAAATTTCATAATATTTATATATTGGTTGAGAATAAAAATTTTTAATTTTTGTGAACATTCGATTGGTTTTTGTGTGTATTTTTATATAATACTATTTAAAGGTGAGTAAAGCAGGATGTGGTGCGTCATTTCCTAACGAAAAACCAAATTCCTTCTGCTTATCTTAAAACTGGAATTTAAATTTTCACTTCACAATTTTAATAAAGTTTTTAAAAAAAGTATATACTTTTTCAAAATTTTAGTGTATAATTAAATAAATTAAGGAATAATATTTATTGTAGATATTATTCTACTGGGTCTGAAAGAGTTTTGTTCAAATAGGACCTGACCCGGACTGATGCTAAGCGTCAGTAAAAGCCATTCTAACGAATGGCTTTTATTAAATTCTTTTTCTTTTTAATAGATTTATAATATGTCTAAAGTCTTTTCCTCTAAAGAAGTATTCTTCATTCTTTGTAAATGGAATATTGTTTTTTCTTTTATACTCCAGCTTATCAATTACTGTGAGCATATCTGAAACTTGAAATAATCTTTTTTTCTTATGATCGAAGTCTATTATTCTTTCGACTTTAGGATTGGTGGCAAAGAGTGTATCTAATATTGTAGCTAATGTCTCTTGCCCATTATCATAATAAATTACAACCTTATCAAAAGAATTTATATATTCTTGATTTTCATTTATAAACTTTCCTATTTCTCTTGCTAGTGTCATATTTAATTGCATTTTTTTATTTATATATCTTTTATCTACTATAACTGTCCTTATCCTTACTTTTACTCTATTAGAGAAATAAAATATTGCCCAAAATATACTTTTTCTTCGTTCAAAGTCAAAATGTGAATAATCTCCTCTTTTAGCTACTAAATAAGCTAAATGTATCATTCCATCATAATTAAGTCCGAGCTAGTTTCTTATTTAGATATTTTAATTCATTTTCTATTGAATCTGAACTTTCATGTAGTGTAAATGAAACTGCATATAAACCTGAGCTTCCATTCACAAAACCAAAGTCTCCACTTTCGTCTATAAAAATATTTAATCTTTTTATTATAATCACCTGTTTTATATATATTTCTTATAATGTGTTGACATATTTATACCATAAAAATAGTTATTTTTTAATTACATATGTATAAATAAATCAATTTACATTATAATTTTATTCCATATTAGCTTTCATTGCATTTGTTTGGCTAGATTTTGCTTTATATATATCTTCTCCTTGTTATATCTATCTATAATATGGCTTGTAAAATCATATTTTATATCTTCAGATTCTATATATTTATTGTCATCTCTTTCACATTTTTCTAGATATTCCAAAAATATATCCACTCTTTTCAACCTTGTATCGATGATAACCTTCTTATTTGTTATATTGTTCTCTAGATAGTTAATTTCCTCACTGATTTGATTTATTTTATCATAATACTCAATATTTGTTATTGGAGTATCTTCACATAGTCTTTCTAGATATGAAAATTCATAAATTAAATTTTCTATAAAATAATATCCAGCTGAAGTAATTTTTATATGAGATGCTTCATTTGCATTAATATTATATCCATTATTTGCCATAACTAGTCTATTTTTTAATAGAATATCAATAACTTTCCTAAACTTTTCTTCAACTGGATATATCCCTTTAAAATCTTTATACATCGATTCTATCTCTACATATCCACTTAATATAGCACTTCCTATATTAATTCTTCTTTTTAAGTATGTTAAGATTCTTAATATAGTAAAATGTGAAAAAAAGCCTTCGTCTTCTATAAGAAAAATATTAGGTAAAAGACTTCTTTCAGATTTATAATATCTATAATCACCTAAAGCCACACTTCTAACAAAAGCATGATATGGGATTATATATTGTCCATGTGTTAAATATAATCTTATATATTCCATCGTATTAGTATGTCCTGATATTAGAAATGCTGTCAACATCTTTGAAGCTGTTCTTAAATCTTTAACAGACATAGCTTCTATAAATTTAGTGATTTCAGATGGTTTATATCCTTGAAATAATGAATCTTTCAATATTTCCAAGAAATTCCTCATTTTTATTTTTACTGTTATATTATTACTTGAAGTTAATGTAATTTCCTCTCTACTATCTAATCTTCTTATTGCTACATCCAGTCTTTTTCTTAGCATTTTGGATATACTTGGTGCAACAATATGATATGCATATTGAATATAAGCATCAAATGGTTTTATTTTGTGCATTGCCCAATAAGATTCTTCTCTTAATGAAATTATGCTTAATGCGTGGAAATTTTCGTTAAATGCTTGAGCCTCTAAAAAAGCTTTTCTTTGAAATGACTCATTTAATTGATCTGCGTTATCTATGACTAGACATAAACTTTTTTTCAAATCCATTTTGGTGCCAAGATATCTTAAAATATCTTTTGTAAATTGCGTCTCATCTTTAATTTTTTCCATTAGAATATCAGATATTTTGATATCAAATTCTTTAACATTATTTTCATATATAGGTTTTAATACCCCTTTTTGATATCTCATTATCTCTAAATTATATATTTTTTTCAAAGTATACCAATCATCTATTTTTAAAAATGAATATTTTTCTCTTATTTGTTGAAGGCAATTACTATAAATAAATTTTTCTACATCTATATTATCGTCATCAGATACTTTTCTGCAATCTATATATAAATATATTAAATTCTTTTTAACTTCATTTGGAATTTTAGTATTAAAGAATTTCTTTATAAATGTAGTTTTTCCGTGCACCTACCCCTCCAACTAATAATAATGTTTGCGCAGGCCTCTCTATCTTTTTTATATTATTAGATTGTATTTGCAAAAAATCATTATGAAAATTTGATGAATCTTGTATTAGTATATCCATTTTAGGAATATCATCTCTTAACAGATTATTTATTACACTTTCATAATTTGTTATATTTTTATCCGTACAATATAATTCATCTGCCACTTCACTATTTGCATCATAGTTTAGATCAGAAATATAAGATTCAATGATTTCTTGCACATATTTGTCTATAGGATTTCTATTAATTTTTTCATCAGAATATATTTTTTCGACATTGATTTTTTTACTATATTGTGGCATTTCTCTTGCTTGTATTTCTGTCATACCCAATATTCTCTCTAATCCCATGTTTGAGTTGCTATATGGACTAAAGATATTGAAAAATATATTAAATTTATCTATAATTTCTTCTATATCTTTAAAAACATAAACTTGATTTTTTTTATCTAAAATATTGAAAACTATAAATTGAGAACCATTACTTATTACCCCAATTTCTACTTTCTTTTTTTGGCAATAATTAATAGCTTGTTCCAATGCAGAAGCTGTTGGCTTATTTTTAGCTATTATTCCATTAAAGTGTAATTTATTCCTACAAATAGGTAAATCAAAATATATATCATTTTTTTTAGCTTCTACAATAAACTTATTCATATTAGATTCAAATATATAGTCAATGTATTTTGTACCTTTTTCTTCTTTAATGCTTTCTTCTCTAATTATATTTTCCTCTTTCCATCCTAGAGCTTCCTTCAGTATCAAATCTATTATTTTTACTCTAGTATCAGTTTCAGTCAAAATTTTTTCACTATAACTTTTGATTTCTGGTAAAATTTCTTCCATTTTTTTTATACATTCGTCTGGATCTTGATAATTCATTTTATCCCTCTTTTCAGCATTTTGTTTCTCTTTATGAGAATATTATACATTAAATATTTTATATTTGCAATATTACATATTTCAAAATATACAATTTTAGGAAGGTACATCTCTTTGCCTTCCCAAAACTATTTATATTTTTAATAACATCTCTAAAGCATCCATAAAACCTGCAATATAATATTTCTTATTGAAATGTTCCATACTTCTTAATATTTGTTCCTCTAACTTGTCCAATTCCTTTCTTACAGAGTTATATATTTCTCCATTTACAATTTCTAAAATGGTATTAGTACATCTCTCAAAGTCATACATATAATTTTTATCTTCTTTAGTTAATCCACTTTCTAACTCCTCTTCTCTGAATTCAAACCATCTCTCTAATATATTTTTATTATCTTCCATACTATTGCTCCTTTTCAATTTTCTTCGTATTAATTGCATAAGGATAAATTTATATTTCGACCTTACAAACTACATCATATTTGTATTTTTCTTTTACTGTATAGTCTGTCCTTTTTTGTTTCTTTTTTGTAACATAGTTCTTATTCCTATGTTCTCTCTCAAATTCAAACCTACTATATCTATCCTCTTTCTTGTAACCATTATAGATGTTATTACCCCACTTTCTAAGTCTGCTGTAACATCTTGCACATATCCGTAATCTTCTTCCATCTTTTATATTAATAACTTCTTTATGCTTAAAGTCTAATCCTTTTCCATTCATATATATTCATCCCTTCATTTTTAATTTGTTGTTATATTATATGTGTTTTTAGGGCTAAAAATGTGAATAATTTTATTAAGGGCACATTCAATGTGCCCCTACAATATTATATCCATTTCTTTCAGTTGCTTTTCTAATTGTTTTGCATTTTCAAATATTATTCCTTGAATTCCTACTCTATTTGCCATTTGCACATTAGTTATATTGTCGTCTATAAATATTGTTTCTGATGGCAATATCTTTTCTTTTTCTAAAATGTATTTAAAAGTTCCTTCATCTTCTTTTAACATTCCATATTCATATGAGAAATATTTGCTTTTGAATATTTCTAATTCTTTATTTGTACTTAATATGTGTTCTGCCCATTCTTGTATATGATCTGATACTAAAATAAGATTATATTTTTCTTTTAGTTTTTCTATTACCTTCATTGTCCCTTCTATTTTTGTATCTAAATTTTGCCTAATAGATTTTTTTATTATCTCTTTTTTTACATTCCAATTAGTATTTTTTATTAACGTTTCTATATATTCATCTTCTGTGTATTTTCCCTTCATTGCCTCTAAAAATATATCTTCTACTTCTCTTCGTTTTGCTAGAAATTCTTCTGCTTTTATATTAGTATTTTTTTCAATTATCTCTTCTGTTTTGTGAAATCCAGAAATTATTACTTCAGATAAATCAAATATTATATTTTTTATCATTTTTCTACTCCTTTAGGCATTTTTATCATTTTACCGACGTCAGTAAAATATTCAACGGTAATAGTATTTGTTGAATTAAAAATGGTATTCTTTTCTAACTTCTGTAACAGATACTTTTATTTTCCCTTTCAAGTCATTTACAAATTTATTGCAAACTTCATCTGCTGTACAGTGTGCTAATATTACTTCTTCTACATTATTTTTCATGTACTCAATAGCTTTATTTGTATTTTCATCTAGTTCTCTTAAATGAAAACCTCCTATTACAGCTAATACTTTATTGCCTGTATTCCTTTCTTCTAATCTTTTGTCAATAATAATTTTGTTATTATTATAATTTATAATATTAGCTGTATGTATAGCTCTTTTTAACCATGAAGAATAAAATGTTTCATTTATTTTATAAAGTTTCATCTTCTTCACTCTACTTTCTTTAAATTAATTTTTAGATATAAAAATAGAAAGTACAAAAATTATATCTTCTACTTTAAGTTTTTCCTCATTCTTCAAATTCAATTATACCTAAGTCCACAAAAGATATTAGTAGTAAACTTAGCAAATACTGATTATTATGTAACTGTTCATAATTATATATTTCATTGCTGAACTTCCTTGTGTTGTCTATTTCTATTTTATTTATTCCTATTTTTTCTAATGATTTAACTAACTCCATAAATGAATTCTCTAATGTTTCCTTTGACATATTACTAGAATTATATCCCTTAGAACCAATATATTCTTTTATTGTTTGAGTTTTAAAATTGCATCTTTCACTAAATTTGAACATATCTACTTCGAAGTTTGATATTATAAAACTTTCTACTGAAGGATAACTTAACAATAGCATTCCTCCAATACTATCAAACTTATTATCTTCACTTGGTTCTCTTGAATTAGTATACTTATCTAACAATTCTCTTATATATGGTTTATCTTCTTGTCTATCACAATCAAATAAGTAGTATATTGAAATATCTTCATAATTAAACTCGTCATCATAATTTTTTAATATATCAATTTGTTTATCTATAAATTCTATATCAGTCATAGTTTTAATGTTGCTCTCTTTTGAATTACAAATAAAAACTTTAGAATTCTTATTTGTTCCACTCACATACTTTAAGCGCCTTTTTCCTCTTCTATCAATAGAAATTACTTTTTCATAATTTAATATATTTTTAAATATATGTCCTAATAATTTTATCTCTGTTTTTTCTCCCTCAACAATATACAGAACTTTTCCTATATTTTTATTTTGATTAATTCTAAATTTTTTATTCATTATTTGGTATTCCATTAAACACTCCACTTAAATACATTTTTTCTAAATTTTGAGCTTCTCTAGGCTTTTCATCAGAAACTCTATTAATTTTGCTTCCTTTACCATCAATAAAATCTACTGTATATATTTGATCTGGTCGTAATAGTGTATTTGTTAATAAATTAGTTGAATGAGAAACAATAAATAGTTGTGCATCTTTTGAATGTTGCATAAAATATTTTATAATTTTTTCTTCTAGAATATTGTGTAATCCACTACTGAATTCATCTATTATTATCATAGCATTTTTTTGCATAGCTTCTATAATTGCTGGTAAATTATTAACAAGTACTTTATTTCCTACCGATTCTGAACCTAAAGGCATTCCAAATTCCATATTTTTTCTAATTAAAAATGCTTCTTTACTATTATCAGGTGTTTTAAATGAAACTTTTCCATTAGTATATTCATTAGTATATTTTACATACTGATTACATCCTATATCTTCTAACAATTTGTTAAATTCATCTGTTCCTTTATTCTCAAAGTAATCTTGATATATTCCTCTAGAAAAGCTATTTGCAACTTTATATATCATCTTTAGTTCTTGATCAATATAGACTGAATTTTCTAAAAATTCATACCATTTTTTTAGAGTTTCATTATCTATAAATCTTGTATCAAAGTATATTTTTCTTATAGCTGATTGATTTGCTTGTAAATTGTTTACTTCTATTCTTTTATCTTTTCCATCAGTATATATTGCATTTGTCTTCAATCTATCCAAAACATTTTTATTATTTATTAGCAAATTCTCTCTTAGAATTTCCTTTTCATTAAATTCTAATATGAAATTTATTATGGATTTATTTATTAAAAATTCATATTCTAACTTAGCTTGTTGGTTACTTTCCTTAAAAAAGCATACATATTTACCTAATATTACATCATTTGGCCAAACTAGAAACTCTAGCAAAAATCTAATTGCTTGCAAAATGGTAGATTTTCCAGTTGCATTACCCCCTACTATTAAAGCACCTTTTAAAATATTGTTATCTGCTTTATTTGTGTCATTCAAAATTTCATAACCTGTAGCATTAAAATCCAATTCACTTTTTTCCATAAAAGATTTAAAATTTTGCAAAGATAATTTAGTTAGCATACTATACACCTCCTATATATAATTTTAGCACATATTGAAAATTTATGCAATTTTTTTACATCATATTCATAGTTTAATGTATTTTTTTTACGCATTTTTCACATTACTCTTGTCCTCTAACTTAATTTTTCTATTCATCTAATATCTACTATATTGTCATATAAGCTTTTTATATCCTCAAGTATTTCTTTACTTCCAACAGTTACTTCGCCCTCGTATTTAACATATTTTCCATTTTCATATTTTACAAAATCTCCAATTTCAACTTCTACACAATCTTCCTTTTTCGGAAAAAATACCATTCTTTCATCTGTCCCTTTTAAACATATATCATTTTCTCCAATATCACTTACATAATATATAGCACCTTCTCTTTTCGCTTTTTCTTGCAATTCACATTGTTTTTTTTCCCTTGGATATCCTGATGTCAAAACTTCTTTTGTCAAGGCTAGTTTTTCTAATTTTCCCTTTAATTCTTCATCATTTGTCACTATCTCTTCATCATATTTAACATACTTACCATTTTCTATTTTTATGAAATCACCAGTGTCTATATTTTCTCTTAACTCTTTAGGTATATTTGTGTCTTTTGTTTCCCTCCTTGTTCTTAAATTTAACAAACCTACAGTTCTATTATATACATAATTAACTGCAAAAATATCTCCTTCTTGTCTTGATTTTGCTTCAGTTTCAATCTCATTATGTATCTTTTCTATCTCTTTTTTTGCATTATCTGAACCCACTTCATATTTGCCATTATATGGTATATACTTTCCATTTTCTACAATTAAGCATCCACCTATAAATATTTTTTCAAAATCTTCTTTCGACATTTCATGCATACTAGAATATAAGCCACTTTCATATTGCATTTCTTTTTCATATTTTGTGCTATATACATCTATAGGAAACTTATCTCCATCTTTTACATTAATAAGCACTATTCTCTCCCCATTTATATCTTTAATCATATATATCGAGCCTTCTTCTAGATTTTTACCCTTACGTATTTTTTCCCTCATTGTTTTATTCAAAATCTCATCAATATCTGCCTGTATTTTCTTCGTTTTTCCTTTTATTTCCCCTTCATATAAAATACTTCTTCCATCTTCTATCTTAACAAAATCTCCTTCTTGAAACGTTTTTGCTAAATTACGTCCTATTGTTTCGCTCTCAAAATATTCACCAGTTTTTATATCCATTACATATACATAATCATCTGCAATTTCTTCTATTATATAAATGTTACCATCTTTTTCATTTACATTTTTTTGTGCTTTTATCCATTCCTTTTCATTCTGCTTTGTAGCCTTCTCATTAATAATAAATTCTCCATCCCTAACTTTCAGAACGGTTCTACTATTTGTATTTTCAGGCAATTTTGAATTTGCCACTTTTAAAACCTTTATTCCATCATCTTCATAGGAAAGTAATGTGTAATCATTCCCTTTAATTCGTGATAGCACATTATAGGTAATCTCATTATCTCTATTTATTATATTTGATATTCCTTTAATTGTACTTGTCACAATTCCCACTCCTCCTACTGATAGTAAATATTTTGCAAGTTCTTTTGTAAATTCTGATATTTCATCCTTTGTATTAGTTTCTTTTCCTTGTTCTAGCTCTTTTTCGCGAGTACAAAAATCATCAATGTCCATAATTTCACATCCTTGTTTTCTTAAATTTATAAATGGATTATTTATGTATAGAAACATACATGATATAAATTTTTCTTGATTAAAATCTATACCTATATTACTATATTTTTTAGCTTTTTTCAATACTTATTTATAAATTAAAAAAGAAAGCATACTTAAGTTTATGCTTTCTAAATATTCGATAGTTAGTAAATTAGGTTCTATTTTACTTTTGGCTCCATCTAAATTAATATTATTCATTTTATTTATAATACTCTGCGTTCCATCACTTATAAGCCATATTGTTCCATCTCTTTCAGTTATGTATATATTTTCTTTTTGGATAAATTTTAAAAGTCTTTTCAAGCATTTTTCATTTGGCCATTTGCTTCCTTTATTCCCACTTCCAGAAGATATTATTGCAATTTTAGGTTTAACTTTTTCTAAAAAACTATTACTTGTACTACTATTTGAAGCGTGATGTGCCACTTTCAATACATCAATTTGTTCTAAGTCTTTTAAAATTTTACTTTCTACTTGGGTTTCAATATCTCCTGTAAACAAATACTTTTGTTCTTTATAGTTTAATTGCACAACAATTGATGAATTATTATCTGAGTATTCTTCAGTATTATCTACCCATTTTATAGTCCAATTTGCATCTCCGAATATTTCCAGTATTCCAACATTGACACTTTGTAATATTGCACTTTCGTTTTTACTTTTTAACGCATTTGTAAGGTTTTCATATGCTTTGTTATTGCCTACTCTATTTGGTATATATAAATTCACAATTTCAAAGCTTCTAATTATATCTGCCATTCCTCCAATATGATCATTATCAGGATGTGTTGCAATTAAATAGTCAATTTTATCCATTTTTATATCTTTTAAAAATTGTACAATTAATTCCCCATCTGTATCATCACCTGCATCAATAAGCATTGTTTCATTATTATTCATTATGAGAGTGCAATCTGCTTGTCCAACATAAAAATAGAATATATTTAATTTTGAATCATCAATACTTATCTTTTTGTCATTATCATTATTTGTTATAGTATTATTAACTATCTCATTTAGATTTGTACCATTATCTTGTATGTAGTAATCATTTTTTGTTATTATATTCTCCTTCTTTGGATTGTAAATTTTATTAATATAAGCTAGAGCTATTATCAATATTTGATTCTTTTTTGTAACATAGTCCTTTTTACTACGCACTCTCTCAAATTCAAACCTACTATATCTATTCTCTTTCTTGCAACCATTATAGAGGTTATTACCCCACTTTCTAAGTCTGCTGTAACATCTTGCACATATCCGTAATCTTCTTCCATCTTTTATATTAATAACTTCTTTATGCTTAAAGTCTAATCCTTTTCCATTCATATATATTCATCCCTTCATTTTTAATTTGTTGTTATATTATATGTGTTTGGTAATTTAAAAAGAACGAAGATTATTAACACTCATTTTGGTTAATAATCTTCGTTTTTATCTTATGCTTATATAATTTAATTTCTTGATTTTTCTTGCACAATTTTTTATTTTACCTAGAATTTATATTCTCTTCCAACTTCTGTAACAGATACTTTTATTCTATCTTTCAAATCATTTATAAATTTATTACATACATCGTCTGCTGTACAATGTGCTAGTATTACTTCTTCTACATTATCTTTCATGTAATCAATTACTTTATTTGTATCTTCATCTACTTCTCTTAAATGGAATCCACCTATTACTGCTAATACTCTATTATTGTTCGTAACCATTTTTGCATGTTCAACTATATTACATATTCCACTATGACTACATCCCGCAATTACTATTATTCCATCTTCTGTATCAATAACCATGCCCGAATCATCTAGTATCTCGTCATTTTGTCCGTTTGCAAGTACCCACTTTTTAAGATTTATTGGATATTTTCTTGTTATTTCTCCTAAATAATATGTATCTTTGTTGATCTTATATGGCTCTTTTGTAAAATGTACATTATATTTGTTTTTTAATTCTTCTTTTGTTAGTTGTATTCCAGAATAATGTGAATGGTCTTCTTTCCACCATCTTTTTAGGGTACAATTAGGATGAGCTATAAATTCTACTTTGTTATTGAAAAATTTTAATCCATCGCCATGGTCGTAATGTCCATGACTTAATACTATGGTATCTACTTTATTTAGGTCTAGTCCTAACTTCTCTGCATTTTTCATGAATTTTTCACTTGGTCCTACATCAAATAAAATTTTATTGTTTTCAACTTCTATATAAGCAGAAAAGCCATCATCATTTTCAAATTTATCTTTATTAGAATTTCTTGTATCATTTAAAATAACTACTTTTATCATTGTGTTCATCCTTCCTTATATTTTAATTACCATTTTCCTTATTATCTTTTTTACTTATAAGAATTACTTATAATTTACTTTTTATAATTTTAATTATTATTTTTCTTTTTTATAAATACTTTCACAAGATTTACATGTAATTTTCATTTCATAATTAGTCACTTTTTTTTCTAATATAGTAATTAAAGGTTCTTTATCTTTTGGACAGCATAATCTATTTTTTATAATAACTAATTCATCATCACAATTTTCTCCTATGTTACTATCTTCAAAATCTAATACTGCACTACCTTGACTTCCACAATTGCATTTATATTTTAATTCTAATCTATCATAAGTAGAATAACATAGATAGCCTATATTTTCATTACACTTATCACAATACATCCAACCACCATAATTTGTTGCTAGTCTTGTATTGAGTAATTCTTTATTTTTTAACACTCTTGCCATAACTTTATCTCCTTTCAAACTTCTAATTTCTTGTATATCTATTTTTCTATACTTATAATTTTTGTTGCTACTTTTTCAATAAAAGTTTCATCATGCTCTACAAAAATAATTGTAGGTCTATAATTTAAAATAGCCTCTTCTATTTGTATTCTTGTTAGTATATCAATATAATTTAATGGTTCATCCCATATATAAATATTTGCTTGTTCTGATATACTTTTCGCAATTAAAACTTTTTTCTTTTGACCTTCACTCATGTCTTCTATACTGGTATCAAAATTTGATTTTGAAAATCCCATTTTAACCAACATTGCTTTAAAAATACTTTCGTCTATTTTATTGTCCTGTGCAAAAGTTTTTAAATTTCCTCTCAAGTTTTCTGTATTCTGTGATACATAAGATATTTTTAAACCATTTACTACTTTAAGTTCTCCTTTATATTGTATTTGCTTGCCATTAATAAGTTTTAATATACTCGATTTTCCTATACCATTTTTTCCAACTATTGCAACTCTATCTCCATTATTTACCTTGAATGAAACAGGATTAAATATTGTTTGCTCATTATATTTTATTTGTAAATTATTTGATAATACTAATGGATTTTTATTTATTTCTAATGGAATAATTTTTAAATTTTCATTTTTGTCTACATTGTTTAATAAGTTAGTCTTTTCGTCTATTGCTTTTTCAATTCTTTTTTCCATAACTTTTGACTTTTTCATCATTTTAGCAGCTTTATGTCCCACATATCCTTTATCTATTGTTGTTTCTGAATTATATTTTTTACTTTTATCTTTTTCAACCTCGTTTGACCATTTTGCAGTACTTTTAGAAGCAATTTCAAGTCTTTTTATATCTTTTTGTAATTTTTCATTCTGTATTGCTTCGAAATTATCTTGTCTGTCTCTATTTTCTTTCCAAGATGAAAAATTCCCCTGCTGTATTTCAATATTAGAGTTATTTATAGCAATTATATGGTTTACAACTTTGTCTAAAAAATTTCTATCATGTGATACTAATATAAATCCCTTTTTCTTTTCTAAATAATTAACTAAATTATTTCTTGTCTCAATATCTAAATGATTTGTAGGCTCATCTATAAGTAAAAAATTATTTCCCTTTAAGAATAAACTTACTAAAAGTATTTTTACTTGCTCTCCACCACTTAATAGTTTAAAGTTTCTATATAGAATTTCAGTGTCTGAATTAAGCAAATTCAATTCTTTCATAATTTTCCAATCTTCAACGTTTGGAGCAATTTCATTTATTATTTCTATTGACATTCTATTTTTATTAGTTACTTCAAAAGGAAAATAATCAACATCAACACTTTTTGATATTGTTCCTGTATATTCAAACATTCCCTGTAATAATTTTAAAAACGTAGTTTTACCTTTACCATTTCTACCAATTAACCCTAATTTCCAACTAGTATCTATATTAAATGATACGTCTTCAAATATATTGTTATAACTTCCATCATATCCAAAAGTTAAATTACTTACTTTTATTAAAGACATTTCCCCTCCTATTTACATTATTGATATCATAAATTATTAAATTCTAAATCCATTATTTGCATACTTTCTTTTACTCAAATTGATTTGCTAATTGTTCTATTGGAAGGCCTCCATTATCCTCCCAATCTATTTTGATATTATCAATTACCACCTCTAATTATCTTTTATACTATTGAATTATATCAATACATCCATATTTTTACAACTGTTTTTTCTTATTTGTATGAGTTTCTTTCGCTGGGGATTTCCCTAGATTTCAATATTTTTCTAAAAATTTTATGTCGATTTCTACCACAGATTATTTAACTCATATTACAAATTCATAATTATCAGTTGGTAATTTTGCACCACTTCTTTTTAATAATTCAAACTCATCATATTCTGTCATCCCATAAGTTTCTAAAATCTCCTTAATCTCTGGTCTTCGTTTATCAGGAAGTCTTGCACCAAAACTTGCAAATAATTGTGGGTTTTCATAAGTTACATCTATTTGAGGAAATGCAACTAATAAATTGAAGCCTTGTTTTTCAGCTTCTTTTACATTTTCCAAAATATACTTAAAATAAAATCTTCCATTTTCTTTATATAGAATTGCCACTCTATACTTATTGCCAGTATTTACATCTGTCCAAACTAAATATACTAATTCTCTTTCCATTTTTACACCCCATCTTCTAAATTATATATATCTAAAATTCTTTTTCGTCTCTCTAAAATATACAATTTTAACAATTTTTTCATATTATAACTTATTATATTATCGTTAAATTCATTTAAGATATAATCAATGCTTTTATCATTAATATTACTCTCTATTATTTCTATCCATTTCAATGTTTCTTCATAATAGTTTTCTCTTATTTTCTGCAATAGTTCAAATTACTTTATAAAAATCAAGTATTTTTCCATAAAACTTTTACAAAAATTTGTTCTTTTATGTTGCTTTACTGTAAATATTATGCTATACTATGAAACATAGGAAATGATAATAAACAGATGTGGTTTTGCCACCAATTATACGAATTATCGTAGGAGAGGTGGTGATGTTTATGGTTAAAGTGATACTATTTTTTATAATATCCTTAATGTTATCTTTAACATTAAACGTTGCCTTGACAGCAGTTCTGTATAAGAACTGGGTTGATAAGCAACTACATAAATAAAAAAAGCTCACATCTGTAAATTTGACGATTTAGATGTGAGTTTTTCTATCTATATCGGCAAAACCACGTTTGTGGATTTGTCATTTCCTATATTTATTATACATAGATATTTGATGAATGTCAAATATTATTCAAATACAGATAGTGTCAATTTTTTTCGGGGAAATTTATAAAAATTTTTACCCAACAAAATTG
>CARPYP010000002.1 GCA_949045875.1 uncultured Clostridia bacterium
TATATTTTTCTCAAAATTTTCTTTCTATTTTTCCCCAGATTATTTAACTCATATAAAAGTTATTCTATTAAAAATATGTTTAATAGTTTACGCAGGAAAGTGCTAATAAGAAGCACCTAAAACACTTAAAAGTCAAGCCTTTTAGATTATTAAATTTGATTTTTTGTATTAAGATTTTAATAAAATTCCCTATGTAGGGAATTTATTATATGCATCTTTAAAGTTTAAAAAACGGCACATTTCGGATATTTTTCATATATCCGTTTGTGCCTTGATTTTTATCCACTTTATATGAAAATTCAAATTATTTTCCTATTTTGTTTATTTCTTCAGTTACCTCTGCATTATAAACATATTTTCCATCTATCTTCTCATATACTTCTCCAACTTTTGTATTTTGGGGTAAATCTATTTCGGATATAAAATATGGTCCACCATCCCCATGTTCTGATATACAAACAGAATTGCTATCCATAATCCAAGCAAAATCATTACCCCTTATACTCTTATTGTCTAAAAAAATCTTCTTTGTTTCATATAAATTATATTCCTCTAATACATTATTTTCTTCATTCATATTATATTCCTGTAATGTATTCTTTTTTTTATTCATATTTCTACCTTCATTCATAATATTTTTTAGTGTATCTTTTAATTCTTCTATAAATGTGTTTACGAAATCATTATTTTTATTTGTCAAATCGTTACCAATATTTCTGTTATTAAATAAATTTAAATCCAACTTAACACCTCCTAGTCTGCTAATTTACTTTCTCCTGTTGCATAATCAATAACAATTCCATCTTGCACATTATATACATATACATTAAAATGTAAAGCTCCATTATCTTCAATAGAATATGCCTCTATATTTACTCCATTTGCTAATTGATTATAACCCTCAAAATATGGAGTAACTCTATATAAAACATGATTCATTTGATTTTGTCTTAAATAATTATAAACCCTATCTTCAAATTGTTTCATTCCTTTTACATTAAAATCTCGTGTGCCTGTAATCAAGTTTCTCTTATCTACATCTATTCCACCAATATTCCAACCAATTAAATGGCATCTAAGATATAGATATTTTCCTGGAACTATATTTATATCATATTGTTTTTGCACAAATCCTGATGGTGTAATTGACGTATAATTGTCCTTTTCATTATCTTCATTTGCTTTTCCCCAACAAGTTTTTATTATAGCCATTCCGTACTCTTCCATTTTCTAAATTTGAATAGTAATCTTCTTCTATATTAAAATCTTCTTCAGAGAAATTAGGGATATTATTATTTATTAAAATATATATGTTCCCACTATATTTTGGAATATTAGATATTTCATAAGAAATTTGATTGTTAGTTACTACATTTTCTGGCTTATTTTCTTGTGCAGTTTTAATATATAGACCTACAAAAATAATGATAGTAAATAATATAAGTATTCCTATTTTTTCCAGCTTATCTTTTTTCATTTATTTCACCCATCTATTTAATATCATAACAGTGGAATTTTTTCAAGATTTAAAAAATTGATAATAACATAGAATTCTAATAAAACAGAACTGATTTTTATTTGAATATTTGTGATTTAAAAATTATTAATTGAGTTATACAACTGTTATTTTTATATCATGTTTTATGTAATATATCAATAGATTTAGCTAAAATTTATGAAAAACCTTCATTTTATCTGCATGGGTATACTTAAAAAATCATCTAACTATAGCATTATATATTTCGTCAAATAATGCTGTTCTTTTTGAATAGTTGGATTTTTTTAATTCATTTATAAAATTATTAACTAGCTCTTCTCCATTGTTTAACATACTTATACCTTTTATATAAATGGTTGCTCTTCTATAGTTTTCTCTACTTTTTTCGATTTCCACTACTTCATAAAATCTTGCTTTTAAATATGACAATATTTCATTATTATATTCATCTTTTAAATTGTCAATATTTGCAATTAGTCTGTACTCATTTTCTTTGGTTAGTAACAGATGAAATAATTCTTCTTTTTTATTTAAAAATAGATATATTTTCTCTAATGCAATTACATCTTTAGTATTATTCAATAACTTATCTATATAGTAATCAAATCTAGATGAGTTCTTCAAAGCAAGTAAATATCGTATATTTTTACTATGCAGAAAACTATAGTACGAGTATTGGGCATATATATCATCATATGGTAAATCAAAATAAAATCTATAATATATTTTTGATATATATTCTCTGTTTATATATTTTTCATTTTCTACTTCTTCATTAAATGCTTTATATAGTTTTTCACAATCATTATAGTTCTCTATTATATAATCAATATATTCTTCATATTTACAATTTTTTACTAATGATTTTGCTATTTCCATCAAATTATAATTGTTTAGCAGATATATTGTGATTAATACATTTGATTTAGGAACAGTATTTTTTATGCTATAATGCTTTAGTGTATTATGAAATGATGTCAGTTTTTCTATATATGCTTGAACATCTTTTTCTGAATTATTACTTTTATATAACATTGCAATCCATCTATAATCATTATATGTAGCAAGTTCAGGATTTAAAAATACCTTATCTATATTATCTTTCATTTCTTTATTAGAAGCATATATTTTTGAAATTTTTTCTTTTTCACTTTTTGATAAAAGATTAACTGTATAATCTTTATTATTATAATCATAATCATGTGATAATTTATAAAAACTCTTATTAATTTTATCTATTATACCATGTATATTGTTTTTATCTGAACTATATTTTTGAAAATCATTTTTTAAATAATTATTAAATGTATATTCTTCATTTCTTTTAAGCTCATTTATTAAAATATTTTTTAATTTTTCTTCTGACAAATTATTCACGAAATTTGATAATAGTTCATCAAAAAATATTGGTTTTACAAAATCGCTTTTATACCTATTATAATTTTCATATCTATCATAATCGTAATAGTCATCATAATAATAATCTTCATCATATTCTTCGTATTCGTCTTCATAATCGTTTTCTGACCAATCTTCATAGTCTTTTAAATCTTCTGGAGAAACTGCGAAAAATAAAGCTACCATATGTTTGCATATAGTATTTCCATTAGCAAACGGACAATCACAATGTGAACTCTTGGGATGCTCAGTATTTATTACTACATGATATGGATTTTTATTTGTTCCTTGCACTTCTCCTTCATATTCAAAGTCTGATAATTGTGTGTATGCTATTACATTTCCTTCTTTATAATAATCATATCCTCTATAAACTGATTTGCTACTTGCACTATTTAAAATACTCATTTTTTCCACCTTTATTAATACTTAAAACTATCATAATTATTTTACTATCTTTATAGATCCAAACTATTCTTATTTGATAAAAACTCTACTTCTAGTTGTTTTCTTTCTCCACCTTCTCTTATTTCTACAACACCAACATCAACATTATATCCTCTTACAATATTCAGTTATTATATCTGATGATAAAAATTTAGAAAATCTTAATCATTCCATTTTCTCTTCTTAAAATTAATCTATCTAAGTATTCATTTCTTTCTATTATCTTCATAAAATTTTATCTCTTTTCTCTTTATTGAAGTTTTTTGAAGTTTTAGGCTCTATTGTTCAATATTATTGTATAATACTAAAATTAATATTTCAATATTTTTATTGAACTTTTTTGCCATATATGCCACTTTTGTTCAATATGATTTTATTATTTTAAATTTGTAGTATTTTTTGCTGTTCTGTATATTATTTCAGTGTTTTATTTTGCATTTTATTGTATCTTCGGGTTATGAGAAATTTAATTAGTATTTTTGAGAATTTTTGTGACCAAAAGTTTTTATTGGTTTTATTAGGGTTATGGCGAATTGGTATAATTATGGATTAGGTTAAATTTTATGGAGGAAGATTTATGTTCTTTGACTTGTAATTAGGATAGAAAACATCATATTTATTTTGATGAGATTTCTGAAAGAATTTTTTAACGTGTTCCTAAAAAGGATAAAAAGTATGTTGAAAAACAACTTACTTTTCTTGATGAGAACTTTATGAATTATATTGATTATTGGAATTAAGCTGTTGTCAAAATCTATGATTTTGCGTCAACAGCTATATGCCGACTTGTCGGTGGAGAAGTATTATAGCAATGGGTTTGTTAATGGTGTACAGTTGATTGGTGGATGCATAAATTTATAACTATAAAAGAGTGAAAAAGCATTAAGCTTTTTCACTCTGATTAATTATTATTTATTATAATATATTGCTATTGGATGTATCACACAAATATTTTCTTCATTTGTTGGTAAAATAGATCTCAATGCTTCATTTATTGAAAATTGTAATGTGGCAAATATATTTTTATCATCATTTGGATTTGTATCTTTTCCTATTATATTAGTAATCATTCCAACACAAGTAATATCTCCTCCATACATAAAACCAATACTTGAAGGATTTACTCTAAAATATTTTTCATCTAATGGTATTAAATAACCATCATTCGAAATTAGCATTCTATTGTATGGAATCATCTTTCTAAAAGCATTTATTATGTTACTTATATTGTCAAATTCTTTATTTTTTTCATCTATTGCTTTTTTTATTTCAACATTAATTTGGTTGGTTGATGTTCTTTTTTGTTCTCTATTTAAGTTATTAGTCATTATAGTTGCTGTTTTCCTTATTTCATCACTTGTAGATTTCTTTAAATAATCTATAAGTCCGTTTTTAGAAAATAATCCTTCCACATAATCCAAATCAACAAAATCAAACACTCTTTTTAATTCAACATATTCTCCACAATCATCATTTAAATTATTTCCTATTTCAATTTTTTTAGCTTTTATATAATCATAAGCTATATCAAAAGTTGCATCATGCATAGTTTTTTCTAAGATTTCACGAGTAGTATTAGTTACATCCTTTTCTTTTCCTAGCTTAGCACCTAGACTCAATTTTGCTTCTGCTTTTGCTATTTTTAATAACCCTCCTTCTACTTTTCCATCTATATCTGCATCTATGACATTTTCTTCTTTCTGATCAAATATACTAGAATTTTCAGTTTTTATATCTTTTATCAATCCGTTATCTTTTTGTGCAATAATGGAATTTATTATATCATTATCCAAATATATGAATTGTTTCATTTTCTACCTCCGTTTACTAATTTTACAATATTTTTAAGTATTTATATTTTCACATTCATTATATTTCTTTTTGTAATTTTCTTGATCACTAGCAACTATTTCTGTACCATCGTTAAATAGAATTAGAATTTTATTATAGTCTTTCCCTCCAAAGTGTAAATAATCTTGTCCTCCATCAACATAGCAACTATCACACTTACAACTAACTAAATCATGTACACTTTTTGATTCAATTATATCTCCACAAATTAAACATTTTATTTTCATTATATTCTCCTAATCTATCATTGCATGGCACTTCAACTCTGCCTGTTTAATGACAGTTTGAACAGCCTTCTCACTTTTATTTGGTGGATAATGATACTTTATTAAAAGTTTCTTAATTTCAATTCTCATTCTAGCCCTTGCATCTTTTCTGATATCCCAATCTATTGTCATATTATTATTTACTGTTTCTACTAATTCTTTTGCTATCTGAACTAAAACTTCATCTTTCATTAGTTCTTTAACTTCTGGATCATCTCCTAAAGCATCAAAAAATGCTTTTTCTTCTACTGAAAGATTATATTCGTTTCCTGCTTTTAATTCCTCCTCAATTTCCTTTTTTAACTTTATCATTTCTTCTAATATTTTTTGTATATCTTCTACACTAGTTCTCTCATTATATGATGCTGCAATTTTTTGAAATTTTGTTGAGAATTTCTCCATTAAAACAACATTCTGTTTTCCAACTTGTTCTACATACGCTTTTAACGCTCTATTTAATACTTCTACTGCTATGTTCTTTTTTTGCATTTTAGCTAATTTATTTAATACGTCATTACTTAATAATGATAATTGATTACTATTATGTATTTCACCTATTTGTAGCATTTCATCATCTTGTATTGCTCTTTCTAGCATCTTAGCTACATTTTCATTTATTTCTTTAACATCTATTTTCTCTCCGCTTAGCTTTGATATGAATGATCTTACAGCTATAAAGAATAATATTTCATCTTTCAATTCTTGTGATAAAGTTCCTGTGCATAGGGAATATAAACTTTTTATATCATAGCTATATCTCATAAATGCCTTTTTTATTTCTTCTGTTTTTAGCATCCAGTTTGCGCCAACCATAATAATTTCATATTTATCACTATCTGTTGTAGTAGCAAAATGTCCATATTCAAAACCTTTAAACAAATCTCTAATTAGTTCTACTTTATCATTTAAAACTTTTACTAATTCACTATTATCTACGATTTTGCCTTGATCTCTCTTTGTGTATGTTTTTAATGCATCTAGCAACCATCTTTTTAATCCTATATAATCAACTATAAGTCCACCTGTTTTATCTTTATAAACTCTATTTACTCTTGCAATTGCTTGCATTAAATTATGAGCTTTCATAGGCTTGTCTATATACATCGTTCCAAGTCCTGGTACATCAAATCCTGTCAACCACATATCTACAACTATTGCAATTTTAAATTCAGAATCCATATCTTTAAAATCTACTTCTAGTTGTTTTTTATCTTTCTTAGAACCTATTGCTTTTTGCATTTCTTCATCATCTTTATTATTTGATGTTATTATCATATTTACTTTGTTTTTCCATTCTGGTCTTAGCTCTAAGAATTTATTATACATTGTAAATGCTGATTGTCTTGAATACGCAACTACCATTGCTTTGTTTGCTACACTTGTTTCAATTTCTTCATAATGCTCGATAATATCTTTTACTATCATTTCTAATCTATCTGGGTCTTCTATAATTTGTTTCATTGTAGCCATTGTTTTTTTAGATGCTTCTATTTTATAGTCTTCTACACCTTCTTCTGTTTCTAACATATTATAATAGTCATCTATCTCATCTAGTATCTTTTGGTTTAACCCAACTCTTGCCATTCTTGATTCATACATAATGGGTACAGTTGACCCATCCATTATTGCTTGTGTCATGTCATATGTATCTATAATATCTCCGAATATATTGGTTGTAGATTTGTCTTTGGTTTCAACTGGTGTTCCTGTAAATCCAACATATGTTGCATTTGGAAAAGCATCGTGTAAATATTTTGCTGTTCCATATTTTTTATATGCTTCCATTTTAGCTTTATCAAATTTAATTGTTGCATCTAGCCCATAATGGCTCCTATGTGCCTCATCAACTAAAACTAGAATATCATCTCTATTACTAAATACTCCTGTTTCTTCTTCAAATTTTTGTAGTGTAGTAAAAAATATCCCTCCTGATTTTCTTCCTTCTAATTTTTCATTCAAATCCTGTCTATTTTCTATTTGTACTGGTTCTTGCTTTAAATATTCTGAACATTTTGCAAATGTAGTAAATAACTGATTATCCAAATCGTTTCTATCTGTTACAACTACTATACTTGGATTATTTAATACTTTAATCATATTACCTGCATAAAATACCATTGAAAAACTTTTTCCACTTCCTTGTGTATGCCATAATAATCCTGCTTTTCCTGTTCTATTATCTATTGCAGTTTCTGTGCTTGTAATTGCTTTTTTTACTCCAAAGTATTGATGATATGCTGATAATATTTTGTTATCTTCGCTCCATAGTATAAAATTATTTATAATTTCTAATATTCTGTCCTTCTTAAGCATTCCATTAAATAGTGTTTGATGTGTTGGCATGTTTTCTTTTACTTCATCTGTATCTTCTACCTTTTTCCATTCTGAAAATCTACTCCAAGGGCTAGTAATTGTTCCTGCTCTTGCTTGTACCCCATCACTTACTATCATAAATTGGTTATAGTAAAATAATGTTGGTATATGTACTTCCTTGTAACCCATTAGTTGGTTATATCCATCTATTAATTTGACATCTTCTCTTATTGTAGATTTTAATTCTATTACAACTAGAGGCATACCATTTATAAAAATAATTATGTCAGGTCTTTTTTCACTATGTTCGATGATTGTGTATTGATTTATTGCTTTGAATGTATTGTTTTTGATATTGCTAAAATCTAGTATTTTAACTGTTTTGTATTTTGTTTCTCCGTTTTCTTGAATAGGCACAGAAATACCCTCCAATAGGTATTTTGTAAATTGTTTGTTATTTAATATTGTATTATTATGGTCTAAGTTTCTAATTATTCTTAAAACTTCTTGAACTTGCTCAGAGTTAATACCTTTATTTATTCTTTCTATTGATTGAACAATATCCTCTTCTAACAATACTTTAGAGAAGTCTGTTCTCTCCATTTCATATCCATTTATACATTCATATTCTAGATTTTGTAATATTTCCATTGTTACTTTTTCTAGTGTTTGTTCATCGAACATGGTTTGCCTCCTAAATTATCATCTTATATAACTTTTCGCCTACAATTGTTTTATCAATTGCATCATTGTCTAATATTAATGCTCCTTCTTCATATTTTGATTTATTGCCAGATTTTATTAATCCTAATGAAGTAAGTCTATCAAGTCTATATTTCTCTGATATTTCTCCTACATTCTTATATTTATCTTCATATATACTATTTAACCGCTTTAAATCTAGAATAAATATTCTATTAATAATTTCTGAAAATTCAAAAAATAACATTTGTATGACTAGACTTCTATGTTTTCTAAGTCAATTTCTCCATTCATTAACTTTGGTAGTAAGGTATCTAGTAGTTGTTCTAGATTTTGATTTTCTTTTTCATTTTCTAATACTTTTTCAAATATAACTTGTACTTTTTCATTATAATTTTTTAAAATTGCTTTGTCTGGAATACCAATAGGCATTGCTCTTATTATTTTTGAATTTACAGCCGTTGCTATTGAAGATGTACTTCCCAATTTTGCATAATCAAAGTTTTTTAAATAATTATATAAGAAATATCTCATATCTTCTTCTTTTAAATTAAAATGTGCTATTGCCTCATTAGTAGCCATATCTTCAGTAGTTATAGCAATTCTTCCGACAGTTAATTTAAAACTTAAAATAATTGTATTTTTAGGTATTATCTTTACATTGTATTTATCAACAGAATCTCTAGTTAATCTTTCTGATGTATTAAATATATATGTTCCACTTTTACCTAGATCCGAAATTGATATCCATTTCATATCACTTTCATTATTAGTAAAGCATTCCTTTTCGCTTCTTGGAGGTGTTTTACCTATTGTAATATTTGCAATATTTTCTGCTTTATCAAAATCCTCAATACTTTCAAAAGTATCTTTATATAAACAGTTGATAATCTCTGACAAATTATCATTTATTTGATTATTTAATTCGATTTTTTTATCTATGTCATTCAATATCTTAACTATTTTCTTTTGAGTGGTAATATTCACTATATTTATTTGCATATTTTTCAATGTAGAAATTGGTAACTGCGGTTGTGCACTCCCAGTTTTTATCTGCTTAATCTGTTCTTGTATATAATTTGATTTTAATACATAATATAAATATTGTGGAAGTACTTTGTCATGGTTACATCGCAATATTACCATTCCTGAATTAATACGAATATTCTCATAAGTTATATTATTAGAATAGTAAGCAATATTGCCAACTGTACCTCTAGTTGTTAAAACTATATCGTTTCTTTTTAATTTACCTTTTCTAAGTATATTGTCCTTTTCCTTGTTTATAAACATTGTTTCAGAAAATTCAAATCCTTTATTTGTAACATTTTTCGCATTCAAAAATAAACAATACTTTTCTTTTTTAAAATCATCTCCATTAGGATAATTTTTTCCTCTGTCTCCATCAATTATTTCAATTTCAATATCTTGTAATTTTTTAAATTCCATACCCAATAGCCTCCAAGTTCTTCTTTATTTCATATTCTAACTTATGAGACTCTTCAAATTGTGCTTTTAGTTCTGTTGTTAATACTTTCATTTTTTCTTCAAAAGGTATTCCATCATCCTCTTGTTCTTCTGTTCCTACATATCTTCCTGGTGTTAGCACATAGTTGTTTTCTTTGATTTCTTCTGTTGTAGCCTCTTTACAGAAACCTGCTATGTCTTCATAATTCTCATTATTTTGAAATTTACGATATGTACTTGCAATTTTTTCTATGTCATTTTCATCTAATTCTCTTAACTTTCTAGTTACCATTGTTCCTAGATTTCTTGCATCTATAAATAATGTTTTTCCTTTTTGCTTTTTGTTTCTGTTTAAAATCCATATACTACAAGGTACTGTTACTGTATAGAATAAGTTTGGTGGCATTGCTAATATACAATCAACTAAGTCTGCTTCTATAAGATTTCTTCTTATGTCTCCTTCTCCACCAGTATCACTAGATAGTGAACCATTTGCAAGTATTATAGCCGCCTTTCCATTCATTGATAATTTTGATACCATATGTTGAACCCAAGCAAAGTTTGCATTTCCTTTTGGTGGTACTCCATATTTCCATCTTGGATCATCTACTAGTTTTTCTTGTCCCCAGTCTGATATATTGAAAGGTGGATTTGCTAGAACAAAATCTGCTTTTAAGTCTTTGTGCAAATCATTATGAAATGTGTCGTCTGCAAATTTACCTAATCCTTCATTATTTATTCCCCTAATAGCTAGATTCATCTTCGCTAATTTCCATGTTGTTGGATTTTTTTCTTGCCCATATATAGTTAAATTTCTAGCATTTCCATTATGTTTCTTAATAAATTTTATACTTTGTACGAACATTCCTCCAGAGCCACATGCTGGGTCATAAATTCTACCTTCATATGGTTCAAGAATCTCAACCATTGTTCTAACTAAGCAAGCTGGTGTATAAAACTCTCCACCTTTTTGTAATTCATTAGATGCAAATTGTCCTAAAAAGTATTCATAGATTCTTCCTAGTATATCTTTGTCTTGAGCTTCTTTGCTTCCAATTTTTATATTTGTAAATATATCAATTAGTTCACCTAAATTTACATTTTTATAGTCTGGACTATTATATTGTTTTATTAAAACTCCTTTTAAACTAGGATTTTCTTTTTCTATTTCTTCTAAGGCTTCATCTATTATTTGTCCAATATTACTATCTTTTGAATGAACATTTAAATATTCCCATCTTGCTTTTGATGGTACATAAAACACATTATCCATTAAATAAGCATCTCTATCTTCCTCAAGTCCGTATCCTTCATCAATTAAAGCTTGATACTTTTCTTCAAATGAGTCTGATATATATTTTAAAAATATTAATCCTAATACTATAAATTTATAACTTGAAACAGGAACAGCACCTCTCATTTTGTCTGCTGCTTCCCATAATTTCTTTTCTAAATCTTTTAAATCTTCTTCTTTCATATTACACCTCAATTATTTATGATAACTCTAGTATATTTTATATCACATTTTTCCCTCTTTTTCAACATATTTCTAGGTCTTATTTTCAAAAAAGGCACACTCCAGATATTTTTCATATATCCGTTTGTGCCTTTTATTTTATCCGTTTCATAACTTCATGAATTCAAACCTCTCAAGCATACATTTCTACTGACATTCTCTTTTGGCATCTTCCTTCTGGAATGTTATGTAGTGTAACTGAGAATAATAGCATATTTAGTTTTTTACCATTTGATTTATTTTCAAACCTCTCAGCCATTTTATTTATTAAAAGTAAAAATATAACTCCTAATAATAGTCCAACTGTTGCTGGTATCCAAGATATAACTCCTTGGTTTTCAGCCATCTCTACAGCTGGAAGTATAAGTGACCATACACTTGCTGCAATCATAACTCCTGAGGCAAAACCTACTATTATCTTTTGAAAATTTTCACTCATGTTTTTTTTCATGAAAAATACAAAACTACTTCCAAAACTTGTTCCAATAAATGGAATCAAAATTCCTCCAATACTATATAATATATTCAATGTTTTTGTCCTCCTATATTATATAATATTCTATTTTTGAATTTATGTTAATTAATTATTTATACTCCTTGTCACCTGTTGAACGATTTATATACACAGTAATATTATCTAATTTGAATAATTCTATATTTAAGGCAACAAAAAATAAACATATCTCTTGACATGTCTTTAATATATATGCTACAATATTATTTGTTAATGGCTCCTTGGTCAAGCGGTTAAGACGCCACCCTCTCAAGGTGGAGTGATGGGTTCGATTCCCGTAGGAGTCACCACTTTAGCAATATTTTATAATATCTAACATTATTCAAGAGTATTCAAAAGGCTGAAAATACAGCCTTTTTTATTTCCCATTATCTAACACGTTATAAAAACTTTTCTACTTGCTTCAATATTAGAAATTCTTTTCTAAATTTTCTTAATTGTTCAATATTTAAATCTGCTATAACTATACCCTCTTCTTTATCTAATTGTGATATAATAGTACCATCATAAGAAATTACTTTTGTATTTCCACATCTTTCCTTTTCAGCAACTCCACCAGTTTGATCACAAGCGCAAAAATATACTTGATTTTCAATTGCTCTTGCTTTAGTTAGTACTTCCCAAGCTATCTCTCCTGTGGATTTTCTAAAATTAGCTGGCAAGAATATTATTTCTACTCCATTTAATGCAAGAGCCTTAAAGTATTCAGGATATCTTATGTCAAAACATATTCCAATGCCTATTTTTACGCCTTCTATTTTAACTATTCCTAGCTCTTTTCCCTTTACAGTATCTCTTCCTTCATTTATCTTTAAGTCCTGTCGATCTACAGTATACATATAAATCTTGTCATATCTGTGTATTATTTCGCCATTTCTATTTATTACAAGTGATGTATTGGTTATATTACATATAATAAGCTTTATCAATCAATTCTTGATTATTTGTTTTTACTATCTATAATAATTGTTACTGGACCATCATTTTGAATATTTACTTGCATTTCTGCACCAAATACTCCTGTTAATGTATGTATATTCTTATTTAATTCTTCATTAAATTTATCATATAGTTTAATTGCCTCATTTCCATTTAAAGCTTTTGAATAGCTTGGTCTATTCCCTTTCTTTGTGTCTGCAAAAAGTGTAAATTGACTAATGGATAATATTTCGCCATTTGTCTCAATTATACTTTTATTCATTACACCATTTTCATCATCAAATATTCTTAGATTGACAATCTTTTTAACAATGTAATTTATGTCTTCAATTGTATCTCCTTCTGTAAAACATGAAAATATAACTAGTCCTTTATCTATTTCATTATATATTTTATTATCTATTTTCACATTGCTATTATTACTTCTTTGAATTACTACTTTCAATTTATATCCTCCTTTAATTTATTAAGTATCATATTTATATTCTTTTTCTTCCATAAAATTATAAATTTCACTTAAATACTTTTTTGTTATCATTGCTAATTTAGCTGGTGGATTTTTTGAGCCTTGATATATTAACTTTTTTGTATAACAGTTTTCTGTTGTCTTAAATAGTAGATACCTATTTTCAAGATATGTAAAATATACTTGATACCCTTTGTCTAGTATTTCTTCAAATTCTTCAAATGTATGTTCTTGCATTTTTATTCTCCTTAATTTTATACTTACAATAATACCATGTTAAGTTTGCTCTGTTATTATTGTATGCCAAATTCTTGTGCCTTACAATAATACCCTGTTAAATTTGCTCTGCAAATTTATCATGGCTTTATTGTATCATCTCCTCAAATTCTTGCTCTGTTATTATTGTAATGCCCAATTCTTGTGCCTTTGTGAGTTTTGAGCCCGATTCTTCTCCTGCTAGTACATAGCTTGTTTTTTTTGATACTGAGCTTGATGTTTTGCCTCCGAGTTTTTCTATTACATTACTTACTTCATCTCTTGTATATTTTTCAAGTGTTCCTGTCAATACAAAGGTTTTCCCTGCAAATCTATCGTCTCTTTGTTCTACGTCTTCATGTGTTTCCATATTTACTCCTGCATGTTTTAATTTTTCTATTAAATCTATTGTTTGTTCTTGATGGAAAAATTCATATACACTTTTTGCTGAAACTCCACCTATTGTATCTATTAAGTTTAGACTTTCTATACTCGCATTCATTACCCCTTCTATATTTCCATATCTTCTTGCAATTATTCTGGCTGCTTTATTTCCAATATGTCTTATTCCAAATGCACATATTAGTCTCTCTAAATCATTGCTTTTGCTTTTATTAATAGCCTCTATTAAGTTTTGTGCGAATTTATTTCCACTCTTTTTTAGTGATGCTATTTCTTCTTTTTTTAGATAGTAAATGTCTGCAATATTACTTAAATATCCTTTTTCAATAAGTTGCTCTATTACAGATATTCCTAATCCTTCTATATCCATTCCTGATTTAGAAGCAAAATGGACTAAATTTTGTAAATTTCTTGCACTACATTCTATTCCTATACAATACCAAGCTGCTTCTCCTTCTTCTCTTACAACTGTCCCTCCACATACTGGGCATACATTTGGCATCTCGAATTCCGTTTCTTTTCCATTTCTTTTTTGTTTTAAAACATCTACTACTTCTGGTATTACATCTCCTGCTTTTTGTATTATTACATGATCTCCTATTCTTATGCCTTTATCTTTTATGAAATCTTCATTGTGTAATGTTGTTTTAGATATTGTTGAACCCGCAAGTTCAACAGGCTCTAATATTGCAACTGGTGTTATTGCTCCTGTTCTGCCTACTTGACATTGTATATCTTTTAGTATGGTTTCTTTTTTTTCTGGTGGATATTTATATGCAATTGCCCAACGTGGCACTTTAAAAGTTGTTCCAAGCTTTTCCCTATAATCTAAATTATCGACTTTGATTGCTGCTCCATCTGTTCCAAATGTTAGATTTTCTCTTCTTTTGCCTATATCTTCTACTGCTTCTATTGCTTCTTCAATTCCATGACATAATTTTTTTTCTGGATTTACATTAAATCCTAATTTTTCTAGATATACTAATTGTTCATAATGCGACTTGATTTTGTTTCTTTTTAATCTTTGAATATTAAAAATATATATATCTAATGGTCTTTTTTCTGTAATTTTACTATCTAATTGCCTTAATGAACCTGCAGCTGCATTTCGTGCATTTGCAAAGGTTTTTTCACCTAAAATCTCCTGCTCTTCATTCATTTTTTCAAAGTCCTTTTTTGATATAAAGACTTCTCCACGAACTATTAAGTCTACTTTTTCATTTAATTTTTTTGGTATATTTTTTATAGTTCTAATATTTTCTGTTACATCTTCTCCTTCTATTCCATTTCCCCTAGTTGCTCCCTTTACATATTCGCCTTTAATATATTCGATTGCTGAAGATAGTCCATCTATTTTAGCTTCTACTGTGTAATCAATTTCTTCTAAATTTAACTGTTTTCTGACCCTTTCATCAAAACTTCTAAGTTCTTCTATTGAAAATACATCTTGTAGACTTTGTAGTGGTACTTCATGTTCTATTTTGTTAAACCCTTCTTTTACAGTTCCTCCTACTTTCTGTGTTAATGAATCTTTGTCTATAAATTCAGGATATTTTGCTTCTAAATTTCTTAATTCAACCATGAGCATATCATACTCTAAGTCACTAATTTCTGGTTCATCTTCATCATAATATTTTTTTGCATAATATGCTGTCTTATCTCTTAATTCTTTTATCTTTTTTTGTGCTTCTTCTTTATTCATCTTTACTATCATTCCTTTCTAAAACACAAATTATTTTTAACCCTTTCCTCTAAAATTAGTCTTTTAATAAATCTTTTCCTTCTTTTAAATAATCCCATCCTGAGAAAATTGTTGCTATTACACATATTAATAAAAGTGATGTTGATAAAATATTAATTCCAAATTGTAAATTATTCATGTAAATACTGGCACTATTTTCTATCATTGCTTCTACATTTGAAACTCTAAAAATAAACTGCCCAAAACTAAATTTATCTACAAAACAACAAATTACTGCAAGCATTTGTGTTACTGTTTTTATTTTCCCCCAAATTGATGCTGGTATTACTTTTCCGCCTTTTTCTACTGCAATTAAGCGATACCCTGATACCATAAATTCTCTTATTAATATTACTATAGGTATCCAAGAAGGAATTTTTCTATATTCTACTAAAATAGTTAATGCTGCTAATACCAACATCTTATCTGCTATTGGATCTAAAAATTTTCCGAACGTCGTAACCTGGTTCCATTTTCTTGCAAGTGTTCCATCTAATTTATCTGTAATTGATGCTATTATAAAAATTATATTTAATATCCAAAATGTAGTCGTTATTCCTAAAAATTCTCCCGTTATACCTACTACACTGTCTATTATTGGTATAATCATCATTATTATAACTAAAATCATTCTAAAAATTGTTAGTTTATTTGGTAAGTTCATTATTATCTCTCCTTTGTTTTATAGTTTTCTTTATTATATTAGAAAACTATAAAAAAATAAATAGTTTTATTAAATTTTTACAATAATGGACGCCCTAAGGACGTCCCAACAAGCAATTGATGTAATATCAAAAAAATTGGGCAGACGCATGGCCTGCCTCTATAAATTATTTTCCTAGTTTGTTTGCCTCTTCTTTTATTTTTGAAATAAATTCTTGTTTATCTATTGCTCCAATATCTCCTTCTACCCTTGAACGAACTCCCACTGTCCCTGTGTCTTGTTCTTTTTTACCTATGACTAGCATATATGGTACCTTTTCTAATTGTGCCTTTCTTATCTTATATCCTATTTTTTCATTTGAATCATCTAATTCAACTCTTATTCCTGCTAATTTTAATTCTTCTGAAAATTTTTCTGCATATTCTTTGTTATCATCTGATATTGGTAGTAATTTTACTTGTACTGGTGATAACCATACTGGAAGTGCTCCTTTTGTTTCTTCTATTAAAAATGACATAAATCTGTCTAGAGTTCCAAAAATTGCTCTATGAATTACCACTGGTCTATGTTCTTTTCCATCTTCTGCTATATATTCTAGTTCAAATTTTTGTGGCAATAAAAAGTCTAATTGACATGTTGAGACAGTTACATCATGACCTAATGCCGTTTTTATTTGAACATCTAGTTTTGGTCCATAAAATGCTGCCTCTCCTTTTGCTTCATAGAATTCAACTTCAAGTTCTTGTAATATTTCTCTTAACTGACTTTCTGCATTATCCCACATTTCATCATCATCATAGTATTTTATCTTATCTTCTTTGTCTCTTAAAGAAAGCCTAAATGAATAATCCTTAAATCCAAAATCTTCATATACAGATAATATTAGTTTTACAACATTTCCAAACTCTTGCTTTATTTGGTCTGGTCTTACAAAAAGATGTGCGTCGTTTTGACACATTTCACGTACTCTTTCTAGTCCACATACTGAACCACTTGCTTCATATCTAAAGTCATGTGCAAGTTCTCCTATTCTTATTGGTAATTCTCTATATGAATGCATTTTATTTTTATATACTAACATATGATGAGGGCAATTCATTGGTCTTAATACTAATTGTTCATTTTCCATTTGCATTACTGGAAACATATCTTCTTTATAATGTGCCCAATGTCCACTTGTTTCATATAATTTTACATTTGCAAGTGATGGCGTATACACATGTCTATATCCTAATGCGATTTCTTTGTCTTGAATATATCTTTCTAATATTCTTCTTATTGTAGCACCATTTGGTAAATACATTGGAAGTCCAGAACCTACTAATTCATGTGTCATGAATAGTTCTAATTCTTTTCCTATTTTTCTATGGTCTCTTTGTTTTGCTTCTTCTAATTTTGCTAAATATTCATCTAATTCAGATTGTTTTGGGAATGATATACCATAAATTCTTTTTAGCATTTTATTGTGTTCGTCTCCTCGCCAATATGCTCCTGATGTAGATAATAATTTTACACATCTAACACATCCTGTAGTTGGTAAATGTGGTCCTCTACATAAGTCTATAAATTCTCCTTGCTTGTAGAATGATATTGTTTCACCTTCTGGTAATTCTTTTATTAACTCTACTTTATAATCCTGTTTCTGTTCTTCCATTAGCTTTATCGCTTCTTCTCTTGCAAGTTCAAATCTCTCTATAACTAAGTTTTCTTTTTCAATTTTTTTCATTTCTTCTTCTATTTTTAATAGGTCTTCTTCAGTAAAAGATTTTTCTATGTCAAAGTCATAATAAAATCCTCTTTCTATTGATGGTCCTATTGCCATTTTTGCTTCTGGAAATAATCTTTTTACTGCTTGTGCCATAATGTGTGATGTGGTATGCCAATATATACTTTCTTCTACTTCTCTTGTTTTACCACCTTCTAATTTAATTTTAAACATAATAAAACCTCCTTTTATACTTAATGACTCCTGCAAATTTAAACAGTTCCTTTAATAGCTGACGCTCTAAGTCGTCTCCTATAATACTAAAAATCCCTATGGGATTTTTAACCCATAGGGGTATATTTTCATATACGGTTCCACCCTAATGTTTAACTTCATTTTTAGATTTTAACGATAATCCTAAACGCTAATATTTCTACTAGAAACTCCAAGGTAGTTTTTCAAATATGTTTACTAAAATTAGCTTTCAGCCACGACTAATTATCTCTACTAGCAACCTTTATTTTACTTCCGTCCTCTTCACAGTTCATTTAAATTAATAATATTATATTATTTTATATATTGCTTGTCAAGGGAAAATATTGCAAATTATTTGAACCTTATATCATATTATGTGAACTACAAATAATTATAATAGTCATGTAAAAAGTTTTAATATTAATTTATTTCCCATCCTAATACTGTCCAAAGTTTTCTATAGAAATCATTTTCTAATATTAGTTTTGACATTTGATATTTATTATAAATTACATTGCTTATATTTTTTACATATATGTCTACATTAAATCCTTCATCTAGTTCTCCAAACGGCTCAAATTTATTTGTTAATGCTTCATATTTTCCATATCCTGTAATGAAGCTTCTATTTGAATATATAACTAAAGAGTCGTTATCTGATAAAATATCTCTCCCCATTAACAATCTAGATTCAAATTCTACTCCAAATAAGTTTAACATTGTTGGTAGCAAATCTAAACTGCTACTAATTTTCTCTACCTTAATTGGTTCTTTCATTTCACTGTTCCAAATTAGTGCTGTTGAATGATGTTTTTCAAAAGTATCATCTCTTTTTTCTTTTGATAATTCATTTACTTCATCAAGTGTTAGTCCATAAGGATAATGGTCACCACTTATCAGTATAACGGTATCTTCTAGTTTTCCTGTTTCTTCTAGCCTTTTTATTAGTAATTCTACTGCCCTATCTAATTCTATTTGTGCTGCTAAATATCCTTTGGCTTTTTCTGAATAGTCTAATGCTTCTACATAGTTCCAGTTTTTTTCTACTATCTTATTTCCATTAGGTGTATATTGTAAATGCCCACTTACAGTCATATAATATGCTAAAAATTTTCCTTCCCCTTCTTTTAGATAATCACTTGTAGTTACATCTATCATTTCTAAATCACTACTTGGCCAGTTATTAAGGTTCATTTTCTCTTCTAGCCCATTTCCTTTTGCTAAATACAAATCATATCCCATACCTTTTAGGTATTTATGCCTATTATAATATGTTGCTGTATGGTTATGATATGCCTGTGATGAATACCCCAATTTTTCAAATACATTAGCATAAGAATATGGCATATAGTTTTTTTCTACTTTTTCTAAACTCCAAGTTCCTTCTTTAGGTATTAATGATGTATCTGTCATATATTCTCCATCTGCTGTGCTAACAGGAAATAATGGTGTATATAAATTATCAAATTGAAAGCCTTTTGAATATAGTTTATATAATGTAGGTGTTATATTTTCATCAATTGCTAAGTCAGTAAATGCTTCTGCAACAAATACTATTAGATTTTTCCCTTCAAACATTCCTGTATATTCATTCTTTTTACTTGGTTCTTGTTTTGACATATATTCATAAATACTAGTTATATTCGGATTAGTTTCATTATTTATTAGATTATTCCAATCAATATCTAACGAATTAAATTGTATTTCTCTATCTATATTTTCTTGTTTTACTAAAGTCCCTTCTCCTGTTACTAAAGTATTCTTCTCTTCAAATCCAAATAATAATCTTCTTAAATCTAATCTCATAGTTGTTAAAATTCCAAATTTGTTAGCAGAAATAGTTGGAGCATTTACATTATAATATAAATTTCTACTCGAATATATTTCATTTGTGTTTGTACTTATTATACATATTAATGCTGTTATTTGTGCTATTAATCCTATTATTATTGTAATCAATTTTTGTTGTAGTTTTACATTTTCAAATTTAACTTTGTCTTTTCTATGTAATATTATTAAACCTATAATAGGTAATACAAATAGTACCATGATATACCACTTATTTATTGCGGTTTCTAATATTGTTGTGAAAAATTGTAATATTTGACCTGCCGCATTTGTGGCTGAGTAAAAAGATATTATTGCTTGATAAATATTGTAATATATGAATTGCGCTATAAAAATTCCTATAATAATTATCGTAAATATATAACTAAGTACTATACTTATTTTCCTTTTAATACTTGTTAATAAATTCAAGATAACAGCAAACATAGCACTTAATAGAATTATATATCCTGATGATTTTATTGAATTAAATACTGATATTGAGAAAATTATTTCTTCATATATTATAAAAAACATCCATAAGACAAAGTTATTTATTCTTTTCATAATGTGTATCCTTTCTTGCTAATAAAATTCATAATAGTCTTAATATTTCATTTTCTAAATTCTAGTGAATAAATATTATTTTCTCTTATGTAATTATATACTCCATCATCTAAATTGTCTGGATTTTCTCCTTTTTTTATCTGTTCTCTAATTGTAGTTGAAGAACAGTCGTAAAACTCTACATTGTTGATTATTGTAAATCTTTTCTCATTTTTCTTTAATAGTTCATTATTTTCTATTATATCTTTTGTTTTTGTTAAACCTCTATCTAATATTATATAATTGTAATTACTAACTAACCTATTACTTTCATGCCAAAATGGTAACTTTTCTAAATTATCTGCTCCCATTATAAAGTAAATCTCTTCTTCTTTATATTGATTTTTTAATATTTCAAATATTTCTATTGTCTTATAGTTTTTAGTTTCCCTTATTTCTATATCTGATACTTGAAGATTATCTTCTCTAATAGATGCTATTTCTAACATATTATATCTATGTATCCCTTTTGCCATTCCTTTTTTTTGATATGAATCTCCTACTGGTACAAATATTACTTTGTCTAAATTACATTCTTTTATTACTTTTTTTGCTAGTTCAATATGTGCTTTTGTTGGTGGATTGAAGCTTCCTCCATAGAAGCCTATTCTTGACATTTTTATTTCCTTTCTATTCTGAAAATAATTCTCCAAAATATTTTTCCATTCTTTCTTCAAATTTTCCATCATTGTCTGTATTAAATCTTATAACTTTAATATTTTTTGCTTGTTTTTCTACTTCATCTGCTAATTTTAAGTATTCTCTTTGTTGAAGTATGCTACTTTGAACCTCAAATTTTTGATATTCGTGTTTATCTCTTTTTAGCCTATTTTCAAATTCTGCTTCCTCCTCTAAATATAATATTACAAGGTATATATCAGCATCAATATTATCTAATCTGTTTAATAAATTTTCATATACATCTGCAAAATTGTATTTTTGGTATCCCAATCTAGCATATACCTCATTTGAAAAAAAGTTTCTATCAAATATTATATTTATGTCTTTACAGTTTTCAATATAATCTAATAATTTTTCATATTTGATTTTGATTTTTTCTTTACCTGTCTCTGTTTTATCTTTTATTCCTGATAGTCTATATAAATCTGTTGCACTCATTTTTTCTCTTAAATAATTTGTTACTGTAGTTTTTCCTGTTCCTTGTGGTCCTTCTACTATTAAAATTGTATCTCTCATATTTTTCTCCATTTTCCATATTATTTTAGTACTTTTTAACAAAAGGGCACACAATCTACTTCATTTGAGATTTGATATATTCGGTTTCTTCATTCATATCTAATCTCATAAACAATGGCTCTCCCTTTTCAATTACCTTTGTTCCATCTTTTATTTTAATTCCATTTTTTATACTTTCCCATTCATGTAGTTCTTTTTCATTTATTCCTAATTGTTTTAATATGTCGTTACCAGTATTATTCATTATAGGCATTATCATGATGGCTATCTTTCTTAGATTTTCACTTAAATGATACATTACAGAAGCTAATTTATCCATTTCTTCATTTTTTGCAAGTACCCATGGTGCAGTTTCGTCTATATATTTATTTGTTCTAGATATTATGCTCCAAATATTTTCTAATGCATTACTAATATGATAATTATCCATACATTTCTCTACTGCTTGTATCTTTTCATTTGTGAATTTTTCTAATTGATCATCAAATTCTGTTTTTACATTTAAATTTGTTTGTATTGTTCCATCAAAGTATTTATTTATCATTCCTATTGTTCTATTTAAAAGATTTCCTAAGTCATTACATAAATCAAAGTTAAATCTTTCAATAAATCCTTCTGGAGAGAATACAGCATCTTGACCAAAAGTGAATTCTCTTAATAAGAAATATTTAAAAGCATCTAGTCCATATCTATCTATTAACATTTCTGGATAAACGACATTTCCTTTTGATTTTGACATTTTTCCATCTTTCATCATTATAAATCCATGTGCATAAATCTTTTTTGGAAGAGGTAAGTCTAAAGCCATTAAGAATATTGGCCAATATATTCCATGAAATCTTATAATATCTTTTCCAACAATTTGTAAATCGGCAGGCCAGTATTTCTTTAATAAGGTATCATCATTTGATAAATATCCTAATGCTGTAATGTAATTTGTTAAAGCGTCTAGCCATACATATATTACATGTTTTGGGTCTTTTCTTACTTTAATTCCCCAATCAAAAGTTGTCCTAGTTACACATAAGTCCTCAAGCCCTGGTTTTAGGAAATTATTAAATAGTTCGTTCTTTCTTGATTCTGGCTGTATAAAGTCTGGATTTTCATTATAAAATTCAATTAATCTGTCTGTATATTTTTTCATATTAAAGAAATATGATTCTTCTTTCATTTTCTTTACTTCACGTCCACATTCAGGACATTTTCCATCATTTAATTGAGTTTCTGTAAAATATGTCTCACAAGGCATACAATACCAACCTTCATATTCTCCCTTATAAATGTCCCCTTGTTCCATTAATCTATCAAAAATTTCTTCTACTATTTTAGAGTGCCTTTCTTCTGTTGTACGTATAAAATCATCATATTTAATATCCATTTTATACCATAGTTTTTTTGCATCATCTGCCATTTTATCTACATGCTCTTGTGGCGTTTTTCCTTCTTTTTTTGCTACTTCTTCGATTTTTTGACCATGTTCATCTAGTCCTGTTAATAACCTTACATCATATCCTCTTAGTTCTTTATATCTTTTGATGGTGTCTGCAAGTGTTGTTGTATATGCTGTTCCTATATGAAATTTACCACTTGGATAATATATTGGTGTTGTTATATAAAATTTTTTTCTTTCTCCCATTATTTTTTTCCTTTCTATCCCATCTTTTCTTGTATAATATTTGCAATTTCTCTAGCTGCTTTGTCTATGTATTTTTTATCTTTTCCTTCTAACATTATTCTAAATAAAGGCTCTGTTCCAGATTTTCTTATTAAGACTCTTCCTTCTCCTTCTAATTCTTTTTCTGTTTTTAAAATTATTTCTCCTATTTCAGGATATTTATTTATGTCAAATTCTTTTACTTTTACATTTATTAAAGTTTGTGGATATATTGTCATAATTCTACATACTTCTGAAAAAGATTGTTTAGTTTCTAATAATATTTTTATTATCATTAATGATGTTACAATTCCATCTCCTGTTAAATTAAAGTCTGAAAGAATAATATGTCCTGATTGTTCTCCTCCTAAATTTCCACCATTTTTTAACATTTCTTCTAAAACATATCTGTCTCCAACTTTTGTTTGAACTAACTCTAAATTATTATTATTTGCATATTTGTTTAATCCAATATTACTCATAACAGTTGCAACAAGTTTATTTTTTTCTAACATATTATTTTTCTTCATATAGTCTGCAATGATTGCTAAAATAATATCTCCATTTACTTCTTCTCCTTTTTCATTTATTGTTAAACATCTGTCTCCATCTCCATCATAAGCAATTCCCATACTTAATTTATTTTCTAATACATACTGTTTTAATTGTTCTAAGTGTGTTGAACCACAGTTTTTATTTATATTTATTCCATCTGGATTGTTATTTATTATTTTATATTTTATTCCTAGTTCTTTAAATATTTTTTCTGCAATTTTATATGTTGCACCATTAGCAGTATCAATTCCTACTATAAAATCTTCTCTATTATATTTTTGTATATCATCTTTAAAAATATTCACTACAAATTTAAAATAATCATCAACTAGCTCTTCTTTAACAGATGCTGTTCCAATATCTTGACTGTTTATTTGTTTGTTTAGTGCAATTCCACTGTCTATGGCTTCTTCAATTTCCTCTTCTATATTATCAGGAATTTTTGTCCCTTTATTACTAAAAAACTTAATTCCATTATATTCAAATGTGTTATGTGATGCTGAAATTACTACACTCATATCTGCATTTGTTTCTTTTGTTAGATATGCAATTGCTGGTGTAGGTGCTACTCCTACTAGTTCAACATTTGCTCCACTACTTAAAAATCCAGCTGTCATTGCACTTTCTATTAATGTTCCTGAAATTCTTGTGTCTCTACCTATTATAATTCTTGGTTTTACACCTTCTTTAACATGTTTTGTTAATACATCTGCCCCAGCTTTTGATATGGCATATACAAACTCTGGTGTAAGTTCTGTATTTGCAATTCTTCTTATACCGTCAGTTCCAAAATACTTCATTTTATATCCTTCCTTTCTAGAATACATGAATAAATTTATTTAAAGATTTTACCAACTTCTATTTTATTTCCTCTTAGGAAATCATTTATTGACATCCTTTTTGCATTTTCTCCTTGTATTTCTTTAACTAAAATTACTTTATCTTGTGTCATTATTTTTAATCCTTTTTTGTCATCTGCTTCTACAATATATCCTGGTTCTTCATTAGAAAACTCTTCTAATATTTCTATTTTCCATATTTTTATTTTTTTTTCTTCATACATAGTATATGCTCCCATTATAGGATTTAAGCCACATACTAAATTTTTTATTTTTTCTGCTTCTACATTCCAGTTTATTTTTGACATTTCCTTATTTAACATTGGAGCAATACTATAATTTTCTCCTTGTGATATTCTCGGAGCTGTTCCTTTTTCAATCTCATTTACAGTTTTTAATAATAATTCTGCTCCTATACTAGATAATCTATTCCATAATTCTCCTGTTGTTTCATATTCTTCTATTTCTATTTCCTCTTTTAAAATCATATCTCCTTCATCCATTTTTTCGTTCATATAAATTGTAGTTACTCCTGTCGTTTTATCCCCATTTAATACAGCCCATTGGATGGGGGCTGCTCCTCTATATTTAGGCAATATTGAACCATGAAGGTTTATACACCCATATTTTGGAATATCTAATATTTCTTTTGGTAATATTTTTCCATAAGCAACAACACATATAATCTCTGGATTTAATTCTTTTATTTCACTTATAAATTCTTCATTTTCTTTTACTTTCTGTGGTTGATATACTTTTATGTTTTTTGACATAGCAAATTCCTTTACAGGACTACCGTGCCATTTTCATCCCTCTACCTTTTGGTCTATCTGGATTTGTTACAACACCAATAATTTCATGATTTGAATTATATAATTTTTCTAATGATTCTTGTGCAAAATCTGGTGTCCCCATAAATAGTATTCTCATTACTTTACTCATCCCTTTCTATGAGCTTTGCCTATTAGTATATCATATATATATAGATTTTTAAATAGTTATTAGGCAATTTTGTAAATATATTTACAAAAATCAGAATTACATAGTAAAAAGTGAACGGATGAACTGGAGTTTTCTAGTTCATCCGTTTTTATTTAACATTTACTTATTATTCTTAATCTAATTCCAAAATATATTACACTTAAAATTGTTACTCCTATAAAAACAAATATTATATTACTTGTTCCTGTTTTTGGAAGATATGTATTTAATGTTGAGTTGTCTTTGTTATTAATATTATTGTTCTTATTACTTGTACTGTTATTTGAAATATTACCTGTATTATTGTTTGAATTATTGTTTTGATCGTTATTTGTATTATCTCCTATGTTATTATCATCTGAAGCTTTCTCAATTGTTATTGTTTTATTTATTCCATTAATTTCACTTCCTGAGTATGAATTTTCATCACCTAAAGTTATAAATTTTGCTTCCTCTAAACTAAAATTCAATTCTGTTTTATCTACATTTAATACTTTAAATTTTACTTTTATAGTATCAGTTCCTATATCTTCCATATCAATATATACACAAGCTACTTGTCTATTATTTTCTGAAACATATAAATTTTTTGTTTCTTTATCTAATAGCTTTAAACTATTTGTATCATAATTAATTTTAAAACTTGCTCCAACAATTTTCTCACTAAAATTTATTGTAAGTATCACTTCATCCCCTACTTTTAAGTTTTCCGTTTTATCCATTTCTATGTCAATATCAAATCCTAAACTTACAGTAGATATACTTATTATTGCTATTAGAATTACATTTATTAAAATAAATTTATTTTTCATTTAATTCACATTCCTTTCTAAGTTTTATTTCTTTAATACTTCTAATAGCCACTTTCCTTCCTCTGATAATTCTTCTGTTGTCCAGCCTGTTGTTTTATCAGTATCTTTCAATATTGATGAACTCTCATTTTTATTAGATAAATTCCAACACATCCAACTTATGTTATTTTCATTTAAGAAATCTATCCATGTATTTGCTTCATTTATATCTATCACACCATTTCCAGAAGCATCGCAAATACCAAATTCTGTTACAAATATAGGTAAACTAGAAGTTAATGCTATATCTGCTTTTTGTCTTAAATATTCTTTATGTGTTGCTGCATAAAAGTGTAATGTATACATTATATTATCATATCCTGTAATTGGACTTTTAGCAACAATATCAACGTCTTGTGACCATGTTGGTGTTCCTACTACTATTATTGCATCTGTATCTATATTTCTTATCTCTTTAATTACATCTTGAGCATATGGTTTTATATCTCTTTCCCATTGAACATCTCCATTTGGTTCGTTACAAATTTCGTATATTACATTATCATAATCTTTGTAGGCTGAAGTCATTTCCCTAAAAAATTCGATAGCTGAACTTTTATTTATATTTGGATTTCCATCACTTAAAATATGCCAGTCTATTATTACATATAGTCCTGCATTTTTAGCATATTCAACACCATTTTTTACTATTTCATGTAAAGATTTTGTATATCCAACATTTGGGTCTGAATACATTGCAAGTCTTATTGCATTTATTCCCCATTCGTCTCTCATATATGTAAAGGATTCTTGATTTACATATTGAGGAAACCATTGTAACCCATGTGTACTTACTCCTCTTAGTTGAAAATTCTCTCCATTTTTATCTACAATATTGGTTCCATTAACGCTTAATTTTCCATGTTTTACTACTGGTGTATCTTCTTGTGGTTCTGGTTTTTCTTCTGGTTTGTTATCATCCTCTCCTGAATTTCCATCATCCTTCCCTGGTTCATTATCTCCTCCTATTTCAAAGTCTAAATAATTCTCTGGAATTTTTGTTGTTAAATCTTCTCCAAGTAGACCTAAATATATTTTTATCATTCTCGCAATATCTTGTGTATCTAAAACATCATCATTTACTAAGTTTGCTGCTAATCTTTCTATACTATCAACTTCTCTATTATCAGAATAATTATTTTTTACTATCATTATATCTTCTATATCACATATAGAACCATCCTTATTTACATCTCCATATAAAACCACTATATAGTCTTCATTGTTTACTGTTATATAGTCTCCTGTTTTGATTAAGTCTGTGTCTTCCAATGTTTTATTATTAGAGTCTTTCACATTTTTTATTTTTGAGTCATATTCTATTATTTCTTTTTTAGTTGTATTTCTTGAGACTGTTTTTTCATTTAATAAAATTGTTGCTACTTTTTGATTTTCTATCAAATTATCATAATATTTAATGTCTTTTACATTATTATCAAGTGCAAAAGATTTTCTTATTAGAAATAATGCACAAATAAGTATTATTGATATTAGTAGTACTATTATCGCTATCCTTTTTTTCATATACAAATTCCTCCTTAAAATACTAATACTTTTTTTCATTTTTTAAATAGTCTAAAAATGCCTCTAATCCTTCTACAATATCATCATAAGTTTTATCAAAATTTCCAGTATACCATGGATCTGCTATATCTCTTGGATTTTTAGAAAAATCTAGTAATCTATAAATTTTATTTTCAGTATCTTCTCCTACTATTCTTTTTATACCCTTTATATTTCTATCTTCCATACCTATTATATAATCAAATTTCTCATAATCTTGCTTTGTTATTTGTCTTGCCAAATGATTTCCATAATCTATATTCATTTCTTTTAATTTATTTCTTGTTCCGTAGTGGATAGAGTTTCCTATTTCTTCACTACTTGTTGCAGCAGAATCAATATAAATTTCCTCTGTTCCTTCTTTTTTAATCATATCTTTAAATACATATTCTGCCATTGGAGACCTACATATATTTCCTAAACATACAAATAATACTTTTACCATTATTGTCCTCCATTAATTTTTATCTATTAAATCTGCTATCTCATATCCTAATTTTATAGCATAATTCATGCCTCTATCTTCTGGATAAATTTGAGCCATATTAGCTATATATACACTTGATGATAATCTACTATCTAATTTATTTTTACTATAGTTAGTCTTTATTACAGGTTGTGCACATTCCTCTTCAAATGTTTCTGCTGTTATTATATCTTTTGAATTAAAAGTAGGATTTATTTTTTTTATATATGGTAAATATAATTTTACTAATTCTTTAGCTGACATTTTGTATTTTGCATCATTTTTATCAAGATAATTTGATATGTATATTATATTTTCAGAATTATAATTTATTTTATCTACCATATTTGTATGTTCAATTATACCAACAAAAGGAACTGTATTATCTCCCACATTAATCCAATAATATGGAGATATACTTTTTTTGCTATTGATAATTAAAGTTTTTGCTGACATATATTTCATTTGTTTTATTTTTTCTCTTTCATTATTATCTAAAATCTCTTTTAAAACTTTTTCCATCATAGTATATGATAATGTACTTATTACCTCATCAAATTCTTCATATTTATTTTTATTTGTTTCAATTATATATTTTTTTCCATTTTTATATACTTTTTTAACTTCTTCTTCTAACTTTATAATACATTTATTTTCAATTAGATATGAATAAAATCTATCATTTAAATTTTTCCAACTTCCATTTAAGTAACCTAACTTTTCTCCATTAATAGTTCCATTAGTACTTCTTAAATTTATTTTTCCCCATAACCATGCCATGGATACTTTTTCTTTTTCATTCTGAAATTTACCATTCATTAGTGGTTCCCATACTTTACTATAAATACTTATTCCATATCTTTTTACAAGCCAATCCTTTACTGTATACTTTTCTATATTTTTGTAATTTTTTATAAATTTCAAGTGTATAATTGACAACCCAAATTTTATTTTTTGTATGAAATTTAAAGGTTTATATTTCAATAATGATAGCGGTGTTCCAAATTCATATAATCCTTCACTTGAATAATATGCCATTCTAGTATCTAACCATTGTAATTCTTTAGTTAATCCCATTTCTCTTAGTAATTTTATCATATATGCATCACTTTGAAATATATGCCTATAATGCTTATCAATTATATATCCATTTCTAGTTATACCTCTTGCCATTCCTCCAATTTCATCTTGCTTCTCAAATATTGTAACTGTATATCCCTTTTCTAATAATTTCTTAGCACATGCCAATCCTGAATATCCTGCTCCTATTATCGCTATTTTCTTCACTCTATTTCCTCCTATATACATATTCTTCTAATTGAATATATTGTTCCTCTAGTATTTTACTAATTTCTCTGTCAATATTATTATCATTATTAACTTTATATTTATTAACTATTATATATTCTGGCATTTGCTCTTTAATTTCTTGTAAAAACTTATTTGCTATATCATTACTATTATATACTACTGGCAGCTGATAAAAAAACTTTCCTTTATAATTTCTATTAGATAAATTATATATTATATTTTCATTTCCTAAAACTAATATATTATCATCTTTTTGTGTATTTTCTTCTAGCCAATCTGTAATAATATTAATTTTTAATAAATATTTTGTTAAATTTTCTTTTATGTATTTTATATTATAATACCCTACTCCAATAACAATTAAAGCTAAATATAATTCTAACCCTATAGTAATAATCAATTTATATTTATATTTATCCTTTATTAATATACTTAGTGGTATTATAACACATGGCATTAATATTATTGCATAATGTAAATATTCTCTTTTAGGAGATATAACAATATATACTGAAATTAAATAAAAGATTAAATTTATTATTAATAACTTTCTATCTTTAATATTCTTTTTCAAAAATATCAATACTATATTTATAAATATTATAATTGGATGTATATATAAAGTTGCTGAAAAAAAGTATTTACATATTTCCCAAATATTATTTTGATTGCTAAATGAAGCATATTTTAAATTAAATACTAAATAATATTCTATAAACTCTTCTAAAATATTATTATGTATTAAGTATATCACTATAGGTACAATACATACAGACATTCCTAAAATTGTATAACCTATAAGTCTAAATAGTTCCTTTATATTTCTTTTTACTGCCATTTTAGCCACAAAATATAAATATATTATTATCCATAAAACAATTATATTAGCTCTTAAAAACAATACAATAGACATGCAAAAGCCTATTATCCCAAATGATTTAGCATCATATTTTAAAATTAAATTCTTTACAAAATAATATAATGATACCAAAATAAATGGTATAGAATAACTTTCAGTATTCGGAAAATCCTCTAAAACTATAAATAATGTTATCATACTGATAGCTGTTACTATTATACTTTTTAATTTTGTATATTTATCAGATAAGACAAGTTTCGTTATCTTATATATAAATATTTCATTAACTATAAAAATAATTAATTCTGATATTATCGAATAATTTTTAAATAAATAATAAAACAAATATAAGATAGGTCCTTTATGATCAAATAAATCTCTATATATAATTCTACCTTCTTGAATCATATTTGCTATATATTTCCATACATTTACATCTGTCCCATACATTACATTTAAACTAACAAGTTCAGATATAATAAAATATATGATTATTGAAATTGCTACACTCAATATAATTATCCAGTTATCTTTTATTTTTCTACATAAATTTTCCATATATTGCTATAACCTTTATTACATATTTTATCTTTCTTCATTTTTCAATAAATCTCTAATTTCTTCTAAAAGTTGTACTTCTTCGCTTTTTTTAGGTGGTTCTTCTGCCTTTTCTTTTTTTTCTTCATGTTTTAATTTTTCAAATAATCGTACTGTTGTAAAAATGCAAATAGCAATAATTAAAAAGTCTATAATTGTTTGAATGAAAGAACCATAGGCTATTTTAGAGTCTTTTATTTGCCATGATAGATTTGAAAAGTCTAAGCCTCCTATTATTACTCCTATTAAAGGTGTAATAATATCATTTACTAAACTTGTTACAATTTTTCCAAAAGCTCCACCTATAATAACACCTATTGCCATATCAACTACATTACCTCTTGATATGAATTTTTTAAACTCATTGGCTTCTTTTTTCATTTTTTTCAAATTCTTTCCTGCTATTTGTTCTAGTTCTATTTTCTTTGTTTGTGCTTGTCCTTCTGTTAAATCCATTTTTTCTTCATTTCCTTTTACGTATAATTTGTTTTTTTCATCTGTTTTTGTTTTTACTTCATTTTTTTCCATATACTACTCCTTCTAAATTTATTTTTTATATATAATTTTCTGCCAACTTTTTAAATGATGGCAATGCTCTTTTTATCATTTCATTTGATACACAATAAGCAATTCTTACATATCCTTTGCAAGCAAATGAACTACCTGGGACAAATAATATATTATATTCTTTTGCTTTTTTACAAAATTCTAAATCATCTTCTATTGGTGACTTTAAAAATAAATAAAAAGCTCCTTGTGGTTTTATACATTCAAATCCATATTTAGTTAATTCATTATATAGTAATTTTCTATTTTCATCATATATAGTTAAATCTACCTTTTCATCTGAACATTGTATTAATACTCTTTGCATTAATGAAGGGGCATTTACACATCCTATTATTCTATTTGCTATGGTTACTGCTGTAATTATATTTTTACTGTCCTTCATCTGTGTAGGAATAACTACATATCCTATTCTTTCTCCTGGAATAGATAATGTTTTACTATATGAATAAACTACAAATGTATTATCATAATATTTTGTAATATATGGAACTACATTATTATCATATGCAATCTCTCTATATGGTTCATCAGATATTATAAAAATTTCTTTTCCATATTGTTTTTGTTTTTTCTCTAATATCTTAGAAATTTCTTTTATTGTTTCTTCTGAATATATTACTCCTGTAGGATTATTAGGCGTATTTATAATTATAGCTTTTGTTTTCTCCGTAATTTTATTTTCAAATTCTTCTAATTTTGGCTGAAAGTCTTTGGTATTTGGTGATATTTCTATTAATTTTCCATCATAACTATTTACATAATTTTTATATTCCATAAAATATGGTGCAAATGTAATTACTTCATCATTTGGGTTTAATATACTTTTTAAAATTATGTTGATTCCTGAGGCTGCTCCAACACACATTACAATATTTTCTTTAGAAAAATTTGTCTCAAATTTATTATTTATTTTTTCTGCTATTTTTTCTCTTACATCTTCAAATCCTGCATTGTTCATATATCCATGTACTTTTAATGAATCTTCATTTTTTAATATTTCTACTATTGTTTTATTAACTTTTTCTGGTGCTGGAATGCTAGGATTTCCTAAACTAAAATCATATACATTTTCTTTTCCATATTTTTGAGCTAATTTTTTTCCTTCTTCAAACATTTCTCTTATTACTGAATTGTTCTTTACAAGTTCTTTCATTTTATCAGATATCATTTTTATCCTCCTATGTTAGATTTATATTTTCCTAATAATTTAAACTCTATTACTTCATCTTGTAATTCTTTTATTACTTTTTCATATACATTATTACTTAAATCTACATCTATCCAAAAGTAATATTGCCCTAATTGTTTTTTAGTTGGTCGTGATTCAATTTTTGTTAAATTTAGATTATTTTCTTCAAATATTCTTAATACTTTAAATAATGCTCCTGGTTTATCTTCTGTAGAAAAAATTAATGTCATTTTATTTGCATCTATTACCTCTTTATTATAATTAAGTAAACGCCAGAACTTTGTTTCATTCGAGTTATTGTCTTGAATATTCTTCTCTATAATTTCTAGATTGTATTCTTCTCTACAACTCATATTACATATACAAGCAACATTTTCTTTTTGTGATACTTCTTTTGCAGACAGTGCTGTACTTGATACTTCAATTAATTCTGCTTGTTTTAAATTATTTTGTAAATATCCTCTACATTGTGCTAGTGCTTGCGGATGTGAATATACTTGTTTAATTTCATTTAAGTCATATTTATTTTTAGCCATTAAATTTTGATTTATTTTTAATATTTCTTCTGCATATATAGATATATTATTACTTTTTATAATAGTATCTATTGCTTCTGTTACACAACCTTGTAAAGAATTTTCTATTGGGACAATAGCCTCATCTATTACATAACTTTCTAAAGCTTTTATTAAATCTACTATTGTCCAAAAAGGTATTTTTTCATATTCATCACTATAGATATTATTACATATTTCATATGAAAAAGTGCCCTTTGGTCCCAAATACCCTACTTTCATCATATCACCTACTTTATGAACTTTTTACTTCATAATTATTTTCTTTCAAAATTTTAAATCCTTTTTCCTTTTCTTCATAACCTTCAAAAACGATATATAGAGCTCCACTCATGTTTTCTCTATTATTTTCTATTCCTATATTTCTAATATTTATATCATTTTTTGCAAGAAGTGTTGCTATACTAGCAATAGAGCCTTTTTCATCTTTTATACTTACATTAATGGTTGGGTTTGTTTGCCCATTAATCCTTTTAATTGCAAAGCTATCTCTATATTCTTTTGATGTTTTGAAGAACTCATACATCTCATTTTTACTTCCGATTTTTTCTTTTATGTATTTTAGATTATTAATATATTTTTCTAAGACTAATACTATTTCATCTTCATTTTCTTTACATATGTGTTCCCACATTATAGGGTCTGCTGATGCAATTCTTGTTATATCTTTAAATCCTCCTGCTGCTAATAATTTCATCTTTTCATCATTAGTATCAAGTTCTTTAACTAAATTTACAAGAGCAGCTGCAATAACATGCGGAACATGGCTAATAGTTGCCATTACATAATCATGGCTTTTAGAGTCTAATAAAACTGGTATAGCTTTTAGCTCTTTTATAATTTCTTGCATTATCGTAATACTTGTCTTATTATCATTTTCAATTAAAATATAATATGCATTCTCAAATAAATAATCATTTGATGTATTATATCCTGTTCTTTCTGAGCCAACCATTGGATGTCCTCCAACAAAGTTAATAGCAATTTCTTTTATCTCATCTATAATTGTACATTTCGTACTTCCTATATCAGTTATTATACAATCATTTTTTATTATATCTTTTAGTTTTTTAGCAAATTCTGATATTAATCCAACTGGTGTACATAGAAAAATAATATCTGAGTCCTTGAAATCTGCTAGTTCATTAGCAATCCTAGTTATATTTCCTTCATTAAAAGCTGTTTGTAAAAATTCTTTATTTTTATCAAATGCACATATTTCCTCTATTTTTTTTGACTTTATTAATGTCTTAGCTAGACATCCACCCATAAAACCTAATCCAATTATTCCTATTTTATACATAAATTCTTCCTCCTAGGTTTCTTCTAGTTTTATTTTTTTATTATAATATAAAGTTGCTTTTTGAGTCAAATTATAATTTTTTAAATTCTCATCATTTACAATATTTGATATAATTTTAGGAATCTCAACATTTAAAATACTGTCTAATTCTTTGAAGCCTTTAGTAATATTGTCTAGTTTTAATATATCTATATCTTCTGCTATTACGGTATTATTAGGATTATCCGATATTTCTTCTTCAATTTTTAATGCATTTGAAATAATTAATTTGTAAATATTTTTCAATAATTCTTTATCAACACCATTTTCATTTGAAAATTCTTCAATTTTTTTATAAATTTCTTCTTCTCTTTTTGGTTGGAAAAGTGGTAAATTGTTTTCCATTTTTGTATATGCTACAAGTGGAATAATAGACATTCTTAATGTTATTAATCTTTTTATAGCTTCATCATAACTATTTAAAATTTCTCTTATTTTATCTAATTTCATTTTTAATTTCATTCCTTTCTAAAGTACAACCTAGTTTGGAAAAGAATTGTTATTTGGCTAGGTAAACGAGGTTGAAATCAATGAGGCGTACTTGTGATTTCAATCGAAGTTTAACAAGGCCAAATAGCAATTATTTTTCAAGCTTTAAAACCTCCATTAATAATTTAGTTCTATAGTATAAATATACTTCTTGAACACATTTCATATTACTTTTTAAATATTCTGCAAAATCTGCTAATTCGTTTTCTAAAATTTTTATTTCCTCTATTTGTTTTTCTTTACATAGTATTTCTGTAACTTTCTCAGCTAAGTTATCGAATTTATTTTTGTTACTTTCAAAATTATCAGTTTTATTTCCTTCTAGTAATTTTGTGATTTCAAAAGTTTCAATTTCATCATATTTTTCATATTTATCTTTACTCTTTATAATTTGGTCAGCAATAATTTTTCCAGAAATAATTGCTGATGCAAAAGGATGTCCTGGTAATCTACCAATTCCCTTATTACCATCAAATGCAATTTCTCCGCATACATATATATTATCTAATACTTTAAAGTCTTTTCCTACTTCTATTCCACCAGCAGTATAATGTGCAGTTACCCAAACTCTTATAAAATTATCTTTTATTATATTTATTGAGTATCCGTTTTCTTTTAATTTTTCCTTAATCTTATCTATATCATTATAATGTAAATATATTTCTTTATTGTTAAAGGATTTTACTAGTTGTGAAAATATATGATTACTATGATATTTATTATTTTTTATTGCTTCTAATATTTCATTATCTATGTATAATTCTTGTAAATCCCCATTTTGATTTTTTTCATATATCTTATCTAATAATGAAACTACATCTCCAACTAAGATTCTCTTTCCTTCATTTACTCCAAAGGGGTGAAACATTATTGTTGAAGCTCCTTTTAGTTTTCCTGTTTTACTTTGCAATAAATATGTACATTCTCCAGTTGCTACTTTTAAATTATCATTTGTTTTAAAAAGTCCTGCAAAACCACCAGTAGCAAATACAATTACTGAACAGTTTATTTGGCAAAATTCATTATTTTTCTCATCAAATATTAAACACGATATGTATCTATTATGTATTTTTATATCAATTAAACTACTGCTAGTTTTTATTATTCCAGTATTTTTTAAGAGATTTTTTATTATATACCCCCCACCTGTACCAACTGGAACCTCATCTGGAATAATACCTATTGGTGTTTTTTTATATTTAATTTCTAAATTATTAAATAGCTCAATTAAAAATGATTGATTTGAATAAATTTCTTTTATCATTTCATAATTTCCATTACATTGTTCCATATATAAATCTATTCCTCGATTTATATCCTCAAACATTCTCATATTTGCTGGTGCAATTACAGAATTTGATTCATATACATTTTCAGTTTTAGTTAATAGTACTGAATTTATTTCTTTCATTTTTAAATTGTATGCTACAGTTAGTCCTGCTATCCCTGTTCCTACTATTAAAATTGGTGTATACAAAATCTTTCCTTCTTTTTCTTCAAAGATATTCTTTATTGTTTTTTCATATTTTCCAAGTCTTTTTTTATGTGGTTATTATATCGTTCCTCCTCTGAAAATACACATCCACAATATTTCTGCATATATAAACCTAATTCTCTTGCTTTTGCTTGTCCTTCCCTAAAACCTACTCTAAAGTCTCTATATAAAAATTTTAATCCATATTCTTTTGCAATTTTATCCCCTAACTCATGTATAAATTCATGTTTTTGATAAGGGCTTACTAATAAAGTTGTACTAATTGTATCATATCCATTTTCTTTTGCGTATTTCGCTGTATCTTCTAATCTGACTCTATAACAATAGTTTACACATCTATTTTGTAAATCACATACTACATTTTTACAGAACTCATCTAAACCATATTCTTCATGAAATACCGCTTCTATGCCTATACTTTTTGTATATTCTCTCAAAGTATCTCTTCTTGTTTTATATTCTATGTATGGGTGTATATTAGGATTATACCAATATACTGTTGGTTCAATTTCTTCTTTTCTTAAACTATCTATGCAGTACACACTACATGGTGCACAACAGGTATGTATTAATAATTTCATTCCAGTCCCTTCTTTCCTATCTCCCAATATAAGAAATTTCATTTCTATTTTTGAAATTTTTTTATCAATATGAAATTTCATTTCTATTTTTGAAATTTTTTTATCAATATGAAATTTCATTTCTATTTTTGGAATTTCCTATCAATATGAAATTTCATTTCTATTTTTGAAATTTTCTTATCAATATGAAAATTCATTATATTTTAAGATGCGAGCAAAATTTGCTTCGCAAATTTTTCACGCTTTCCTTATTTGTTATAATCTTCCATATCATAAATAGCACAATTATGGCTCCTACAAAATATTTATCAAATCTATATGATTCATATAAAAACATATATGCACAATTAGCAATTTCTGTACATAAACTTAACCCTATAATGTTTCTTATTGCGTTTGGCTTTTGCCATATTATTGTTGCAAATAGCCATATTAAATACCATTGATGAAAATTTGTTAATATTAATAAAAATAGGATTAATGCTATATTGTATTTTTTTATTACCTTATAAAATTTTATGTTTTTTTCTGTTAATAAATTTATACACATTACTGCATAATACATAAAAAATATTACTATAAATACAGCTCTAACTATATACACTAAGTTTTTATTATATTGTAATAACACTGAATAAATTGAACATTGATATCTTGAAGTCTGCACCATCATTGCCAAAAATATTTGATAATCATTAAAATACAACACATATTCAAGAGCAAATATTACTAGAAAAATCACTCCATATTCTATACATCTTAGAAATCTTATACTTAGTCTTTTTTCTGTTCTAAAGTGATATAGTATTAATATTGGTAATAATAATATAGTAAAATATTTAACTCCTGTAGCTAATGCCAGAGCAATTATACTAAGTAGTAAGTTTCTTCGTTTTAGAAGAATATATAATGATAGTAAAACGAAGAATAGTATTATTATATCATTATGTACATTTGCTATCGCTTCTATAAATATGAAAGGATTTAATCCATACATAATTGCAAATTTCTTTTTTCCACTAATTTTATAAAATAGATATGTATTTATTATATGTATTAATAAATTAACGAGTTTAAATATGAATAATGCTACAGTAATGTTTTTCATTGATAAGAATGAACAAATTTTAAAGAATAATTGTGCTATTGGTCCATATACTACTGTTGTATTCCCCCAGTAATTTGTTGCACCTTGCAATAATATATCATCATCTAGATTTTCCTCATTTTGTATATAGTATTCTCTCATTGTAACATAGTACGGATTTTGATTATATCTGGCATCTAATTCTCCTACTCCCATATAATAAAATATATCTGAGCTTGTCCATGGTAACATTATCATAAATATAATACCAATTAGAGTAATAAATATTAATATCCTTTTAATATTTTTAAAACAATCCATTTTATAAATGATAAAATAAATTATTGTTAATAGTATAAATAATACTAGAAATGCTGATGTCGAAATAATTTTATTTATATTATCATTAAGAAAGAAATTAAAATATATATCAAACCCCATTATTGTTTTATTTGATATTAAATATATAATTGATGGAATTATCAGTAATATACTTAATAGTACAAAACTAATTTTTAAAATTTTACTTTTCATTTATTTTTCCTTTTTAATTAAAATTTATTTTTTCTTCTATAATATATTCAGGTCTATTTTTGCTTTCATCATAAATTCTTGCAATATATTCTGACATTACCCATAAAGACACTAATTGTATACCAGCAAAAAAAGTAACTGTTACCATTATTGATGTCCATCCTGCTGTTAAGTTGTTCCATGAAAATATATACGATAATATTGAGTATATTAAAATTATAATTGAAATTAATATTGAGCATATTCCAAGTGCTCCTACTATTTTTAATGGTTTTGTAGAAAATCCTATTATTCCATCTGTTGCTAATTTTAACATTTTTCCTAATGGGTATTTAGTTTTTCCTGCATATCTTTCATTACGTTCATATTCTATTGGTGTTTGTTTATATCCTACCCAACTAAATAAACCTCTTAAAAATTTATTATGCTCTGGTAATTCTTTAATAACTTCTATTACTTCTTTATCTACTAGTCTAAAATCTCCAGTATCTTTTGGTATTTCTACATTTGATAAACCATTTAAGGCTTTATAGAACATTTTAGCTGTTATTAATTTGAATGGGCTTTCTCCTTTTCTCTTTTTTCTTTTTGCATATACTATTTTATATCCTTCTTTCCATTTATCTAGCATATCTACAATTAATTCTGGTGGGTCTTGCATATCTGCATCTATTATAACAGTTACATCACCATTACAATTTTTAATTCCTGCAGTTACAGCTGATTGATGTCCAAAGTTTCTTGAAAATGATATTATTTTTACAAGCTTGTCCTCAACTGCTATATCTTTTAATATATCTAGTGTCTTGTCTTTGCTACCATCGTTTACAAATATTATTTCATGCTCATATTCATTCTCTAATCCTATTAGTACCTCTTTTATTCTTTTATAACATTCTTTTGCAACTTCTTGTTCATAATACATAGGTACGACTATTGAAATTTTCTTCATTTTATATATCATTCCTTTTTAATTTTTTATATCCACAAACACAACGTGCCTCTCTCAAATTTATTTCCAGATATCAAATATTTCTATATCTCCTGTTTTTTCATATTTCTGTTGTATATATTCTATTACTTCTATTGGAGTTTGCCAATTCAAATTTCTTTTGTTTTTCAAAATTAATAATGTAATATTTTCTTTAGATTGTAAATCTTCTATTATTCCTTTTGAGCCTTTACCTCCAAAGTTTCCTTTATTAAACATATCATAATTTTTATTATATCTGTTTATTGGTATCATATAGATTGCTGCTCTAGCATCAACAATATATACATCATTTTGTTGTTCTTCTAAATAGTTATCAATTTTTATTATTTGTTCCTCTAGTTCCTTAGAAACTGGTATATATTTAAAATTTTCTAAATTTATATATTCCTTAAAATTAATAATATAATTTATTAATCTATATATTGAAACTCCAAGCATAATTAATATTATTATTAATACAAATGCTTTTATAAAATTTTCTACCCATATTATAATTGATTTTTTTAAAATACCTTTAAATTTATTTTCATATAGTTCCTTTAATAAATAGATTCCTGTAATAATTGTTATCGTTCCTGCTATTAGAAAATGAACATTATCTGATATTGGATATACTACAACTATTGTTGAAACAGAGTAAGCAAATAATATGGTTATAATTTGGTTATTTTTTCTTATGGCTATATATAAAGATATGATTATTGTTATCGGCACTGATATTGCTAATATACTTAATTTACCTTTTAATAAGTTTAAATATGAAATACTATTTGAAAAATCCTTTATTCCCAAAATTGTATAATCTATAAATTCACTCATTATATTATTACATAGTAAATATATTAATAATATAATTACAGGGATCATAGAAGATAAAAATCTTATTATTGATATTTTTAAAACTGATATAAAATCTTCTTTATTTCTTACTGCTAATAATTTATATCCTATAAATGCAATAACAAAACAAATTCCAGTTGTTTGTTTCATTGTTATACTTAATCCTGCTAAAATACTTAATAGTATTTCTTTTTTTAAGTTATATTCAAAAATATTATTGTTCTGTTTATATGTTTTTAACTCAATATATAATGTTATTAATGCTATTAGTAATATTATGAAATTATAATCAATGCACATACTTCCTATAAAAAGTTTCATTATTATTATTGATATTAATAATGAAAACTCCTTCTTTATTTTAAAAGTTTTCAATATTTTATATATAATTAACATTATAAGTGAATTTGTGATAATTGCTATTATTCTCATAATAAACATTTCTGTTCCAAAAATTTTTAAAATCATTCCACAAAGTATTGGTAATCCTGGAGTTGTTACTAAATTAAAATCTTTATATGGTAATAATCCATTTGCAACATTTCTTGCTGTATTGAAAATCCAAACCTCGTCTAAGTTGTTTAGATTTCTTATAAGAATAATAGCAGATGTTGTTATCACAAAAAATACAAATACTAGTATGTCTTCCCTATATTTTTTCATTATTTCTCCTTCTATATTTCAAAATTAATTATATATTTTAAATAATAATATATATATTGAAATCAATGAGGCGTACTTGTGTATGTTGATTAAATTTCAATTGAAGTTTAACAACGCCAAACGCAACTATCTTTCAAAATTATATCCTAAATGTGTATAAGCATCAGGCAATGCAACCCTTCCTCTTGTAGTTCTAGAAAGAAAACCAATTTGTATTAAATAAGGCTCATATACATCTTCTAATGTATCTACTTCTTCCCCAATAGTTGTTGCTATTGTATCTATTCCAACAGGTCCTCCATTGAATTTTGAAATTATTGTATCTAGTATCTTTCTATCAATTTCATCTAATCCTAATTCATCAATTTCTAAATTATTTAAAGCTGTTTTCGCTATCTTTATAGTTATACTACCATCTCCTAGTACAGCTGCATAATCTCTAACTCTTTTTAATAATCTATTAGCAATTCTAGGTGTTCCTCTTGAACGTCGTGCAATTTCTTCACTTGCTTTTTCATCAATTTCAACTTCTAAAATTTGAGCAGATCTTTTTATAATATCATTTAGTTCATTTTCACTATATAATTCTAGTCTAGCTACAATACCAAATCTATCTCTTAATGGAGTTGTAAGTGAACCTGCTTTAGTTGTTGCCCCAATTAATGTGAATTTTGGTAAATCTAATCTTATTGACCTAGCAGAGGGTCCTTTACCAATCATTATATCTAATGAATAATCTTCTAAAGCTGGATATAATATCTCTTCAACTGCTCTATTTAATCTATGTATTTCATCTATAAATAAAATATCATATTCCGATAAATTTGTAAGTATTGCAGCTAAATCTCCCGATTTTTCTATTGCAGGACCTGATGTTATTTTTATTTTTGAGTTCATTTCATTAGCAATAATATTAGATAATGTAGTTTTTCCAAGTCCAGGAGGTCCATATAGTAAAACATGATCTAATGGTTCTCCTCTTTTCTTAGCTGCTTGTATGTATATTTTCATGCTTTGTTTAACTTTAGTTTGTCCTATATATTCACTTAATGTCTTAGGTCTTAAAGACTTTTCCATTTGTTCTTCTTCAATACCATCTACTTCTGGTTTTGTTATATTATTTTCATCCATTAACTATATTCATTCCTTTTTAATTTGATATGATTATTATATATGGAACAAACATTTTTTGCAATAGTCTGAACAATGAATATAAAAAAAATCCCTAAGCATTGCATAGAGATTTTATAAATATATTTTATACAACAAATATTAACTTACTATTTTTTATGTTTGGTTCTGTTCTAATATAATTCATTTGTTTTATTTCTTTTGGTGCTTCATCTAATAATCCAGAATAAACGATATTATTAAAGCCTTTTATTACCTCAATATCAATTCCCTTGAAATCTCCAATTTTTTGTAACATATTTTATAACATCTCCTTCTCTTGTAAATCGTTATAAGCATTATATCATTAAAATTTTTATATTTGCAATAGAATTTCTACAATTTTTTTTAAGACAAATTCTAATATTTTTCTATATGATTTTTGTCTTATATCTCATCATGTTTTGCTTGATTTATTTGTCTAATAAAGAAATAAAATTTTTTTATATTTTCATATTGTTAATATTTATTACTTTTGAATATTATTAATTCATCAGACATATATATTAATAAAAACCGTCCTAAGATTTTCTAGCAAATGAAAATTCTAAGAAAATCTTAGGCTCGGCATAATTATTTATTATTTTGTAAATTATTACAAATAGCTAGATTGGAGGTTTTATGTATATAAAAAGATTAATATTTATTTTTATAGTTTTATTTTTTGTATTATTTTACTCCTGCTGTTCTTTTGCCTCTACTTATGAATATATTTGGTCAACTGTCGCAGATACAAATTCTGGTAATTCGTCTATCGCTGTGTCTTCTGACTTAAATAGTGGTTCTTTAAATTTAGAATCTACTGGTGCAATTTTAATTGAGCAATCTACTGGACAGATATTGTATGAACAAAATTCTCATGAAAAATTACGTCCTGCAAGTGTAACAAAAGTTATGTCTATTTTACTAATAATGGAAGCTTTAGATAGAGGTGAAATCGCTTTAGATACTTTAATTCCATGTAGTGAAAATGCAAGGTCTATGGGTGGTTCACAAATATGGCTAGATACTAGAGAAACTTTAAGTGTAAATGATATGTTAAAAGCTATATGCGTAGTATCTGCTAATGATTGTAATGTTCAATAGTAGCAGGAAATAATTTGAAATTTTATAGTCTATAAATGCAATTTCTATAATTGTATTTTTTTAATTTTTAACACTAGAAATTTAAAATTATACCTACAACATTTGAATAAGTTAATTTTAATCAAGTGTTGTAGGTAATCTTTGCCTATCTATATCTTTAAATTTGTAATGGATATAAATAAAACCTTTTCCTAATTCAATTTTTGTAATTAATTTTTCTATATCTTCACTTGTTAAAGATTCATTTGTTAATGATTTTATAATCTTCTTTACTTTATTTGATTTCCCTATATTTATATTTTTATCCTCAAATTTCTCTATTTCTTGTTCAGTATAATTCTTTTCATTATTATATTGTTTTCTTTCTTTTAATAGGTATTCATATTGTTTTTTATAGTCATCCTCACTAATTTCTTCATTTAATCTATCATTATATAATTGTGATATTTTAAATGTTGTTTTTCTTAATGCCATTTCTTGCTCTTTATATTTCGACTCTAGTTCTTTTAGTTTTAAATTGTTATATTTTTTTAATGTTCTTAATTTAACTGTATTTTCTTTAAAGTATTCCTCAAATGATTTTTGTATATGATTAATAATAAGTGGCTCAATTTGTTCATAAAAGTAATTATCTGAAAAATCACAAAGTTCTTTACTATTTCTATTACTACTACAATGGAGATTTATCTTTCCTCTTGAATTTCGTTTTTCTATTCTTTTACCACAATAATAACAATAAATATATTTTCCGAATTTGGTTTCTATATTTTTAGAAATTTCTCTTGTGATTCCCCATGATTTACTATTACTATGTACTTTATCATATATTTCCCTTGTTATTATTGGTTCATGTGTATTTTCTACTACAATAAAATCTTTTCTCTTTACATTTATTCTCTTTTTGGTTTTATAACTAATATTTTGAGTTTTTCCTCTAATACAATCACCTAAGTATACTCTATTACTTAATATTTTCCCTATAGATGCTCTTGTCCAAATTTGAGATATATCTGTTGATAGACCTTTTACTCTTAAATATTGAGCTGGCGTTTTAATATTTTTCTTATTTAGATATTCTGATATCTCCTTTTGTGTTAATCCTTTTAGCTTTAATTCAAAAATCATTTTTACAACTTTTGCTGACTCTTCATCTATAATAAGTTTTCCTTGTTCATCTGGATTCTTCTTATATCCATAAGGAGGTGTATTGCAAGCATAAAATCCTTCTTGCATCTTTTTTCTTTTGGAGTTTTTTACACTTTTAGATGTTTCCTTACAAAACATTTCGTTAAAAACTCCTCTTATTGGAACAAAATCATTGGATACTTTGTCTTCAAAATTATCTACTTTATCTAATATAGCTATGTATCTTACATTTTGATTTAGAAAAATTCTTTCTATATACTCGCCTGAATCTATATAGTTTCTTCCGAAATCTTGCTAGATTCTTTGTGATTACTAAATTAATTTTTTTATCTTCTATATCTCGTAACATCTCTTTAAATCCAGGGCGATTAAAATTAGCTCCTGTATATCCATCATCTGTGTATTCATAACAATGTTCAAAAACAAAATTTTCATTTATAAAATCATAGATAATATTTCTTTGATTTCTAATACTCTCACTTTCTTCTCTATCTCCATCATCTTTACTTAATCTCATATATAATGCAATGTTACTGATTTGCTGCTTGCTCATGTATATTAAAATACCCCCCAATGCAATTTAATTCATAAAAGTTAAAATGTATTAGAATATTTTTGTCTTTATCTATTTCTATTTTATTAACTATCTGTTGTAATGTTTCTTTAGAAAAATTTTTATTTTTAACTATTTGTTCTAATGTATTTTTCATTTTCTCTTCAATTTTCTTACTATCAGATTCGTTTTCAAAACATTGTAATTCTTCTTCAGTTTCAGATTTGATTTTTTCTAATCTATGTCTTTCATTTAATAATCCTTCTGAAAATAGTGAGTAATCTTGTTCTTCTATAATCCCATTTAATTTATCCGAATATAATGTATTTAGCTTCTTATTTGTACTTTCTAGCTCCTTTGTAACACTATCCAATTTTTCTGCAATTTTACCTTTATTACTTTTTGCCTGTATTAATTTTTTTACTGCTTTTTCATTATCAAAAACTTCTGAATTTAAAAATTGCTCAAATATTTCAGCAATTTTTTCTAAAATTAATGGTTCAACTTTGTTATAATTTATATATTGTTTATAGCATTTCTTGTTACTTACTGCTCTAGCTGCTGTAGAACATATAATGTATTTTCTTATTGTTATTTTGTCTTTATATTTATCTTTTTTACTTATTATTCCTAATCTATTATGACAATGAGCACAATATAATAATGATTTTAAAAGAGGATCTTCTTGTCTGATTTTTTCACCTTTATGATTTTCAAATATCATTTGAACTGCATCCCAAATTTCCTTTTCTATAATAGGTTCATGATGATTTTCTATATTTGTATGTTCATTTTCTGGAAGTGCAATTATTTTCTTACTCTTATAGCTTATCTTTTTAGTTTTGTTTTGTACTACTTTTCCTATATATATTGGATTTGTTAAAATTCTCTTTATTACGGTATGAGTCCATATATTAGTAGTTTCAGTAAGATTATTCATTACTGTTTTCATTTTCATTTGTAACCCTGGTGTAACAATCTTTTCTTCGGTAAGTAATCTAGAAATTTGATATGTTCCCTTACCTTTTAGGAATTCGTCAAATATTCTTCTAACTATTTCTGCTTGCACTTCATCTATCTTTAATTTTCCAGATTTATCAATTTTTTTATAACCAAATGGTGCATATGATATATAATAAAATCCTTCTTTCTTTTTTCTATTTTTTGTTTTCTTTATGTTCTTAGATGTTTCTTTTGCATAGTAGTCATTCATTATATTCTTAAATGCTGCTGTATCACAATTTCTATCTAAAAATGTATCAACATCATCTAATACTGCTATATATCTAATTTGATGTTCTGGAAAGTATGTTTCTATATATCTTCCTGTTTCTATATAATCTCTTCCAAGTCTTGCTAAATTTTTTGTTATCACCATGTTTACTTTCTTCATCTCAATATCTTTCAATAATCTTTTAAATCCAGGTCTATTGAAATTAGTTCCACTATAACCATCATCAACATATTCGTCATACAATAAATATCCATTTTCTTTAACATAGGTTTTTAAAATTTTTCTTTGATTTGTTATACTTTCGCTTTCTTCTTTATCACCATCATCTTTACTTAATCTCATATAGATTGCTACATTATATGTTGTATTAATATTATTTTCTACATACATTTATCCTCCCTTCTGTAATTACCTATAAGCAAAAATTATCAGAATAATTTTTGCTTATCAAGCTCAGAAAAATTTTTCTAAATTTCATTAAATTTTCTTATTAGAATATCTTCAACTATATCTTGAAATCTTTTTCCATTTTTGTCATAAGTAACATATATATTGAATTTTTGTTTATTGTTGTCTTCCTTTGGTCTTGATTCCAATTCATTCACCTCAATTAAATGTATGATAAATTTGTAATATTTATTAACAAAAATTAATCTGAGAAAAAATTAAATATTTTTTGACTTCTCTATTGCTAATCTTTTAGTATATATTCTAGGAAGTATATCAATTTCTTCTAATAAATCTTTTAAAGTAATAATATCATTTGCACTATTTTGCATATTATTTATGGCTATTTTAGAATATGCAATATATTCTAAACCATGTTCTTTCAGAACATTTTTCATTTCATCTTCTATACTACTTGGTGTAATGTTTTTATTGTGAGCAATTGCTTGTTTGTATGCTTTTTTTAAAATTTTTTTGCATTCAGTTTTATTCACTTTTTCCTCCATTTTTCCAAAATAAAAAAGCCTTATGGCCTTTTTTATTTTCTCTATACTTTTATATACTGTGGTAAATCTATTGATCTAACAGAAGTACCTGCATCAAACTCATATCTTTTTTTCTCAGGATTATACTTATATGCACCTAAGCACCATTGTCTTAATGCTTCTGTGCCAAGAGTTCTGCTCTTTGATAATTCCTTTGATGCCTGTTCATGAGAACTCTTTAATGCTAGATATGATGAGTCAGATTTTTTCTTTTGTTTTCTTTTATTATAAATAATTTCTTTTTGTTTTAACCTTCTTTTAGCCAGATTTTCCTCTTTTCGCTTCTCTTTTTCAACATTATACATTTCATTTTTCTTTAGTACTTTTGTAATATAACTAACTGATACCTTTAATTCTTCAGCAATTTCTGTTAATGTCTTCTTTTCTGCAAAATATAGTTTCTCAATAACTTTGTTTTTTTCCACATTACTATATTTCCTCCTTTCTGGTTAAAAAAGTGTTTACACCCTTTTGGGCATAAGTTTTTCTATATAGAGCCTTAAAGTCCCTATATATTGCATTTTAAGGCGACATATAGTATAATTTAAAGGAGTTGTGAGGTAGAAAATATAAAATTATACTATATATCAGCTATGTTAAAAACATTTTTCATATTTCATTGTTTTTAACTTTAACTGCATTATATTTTCCCTTTTGTACAAAGTCAATAAGTTGGACAGTTATTTGAACATAACAGATTTGTTTATAAATCTTAAAATCTGTTTTTAACAGAAAGGAGTACTTTATGATAGATTATAACTATCTTTCAGAAGTTTTCAATCATATAGGTATATTAATTAATCAAGAATTAAAACAAGAAATAATCTATTATTTTCCCCTTGTTTTTTCCAAAAAAAGTTGTAAATATGAGTTCAAAAGCTCCTATTCAATTATAGCTCAGCCATTGGGTACTTTTTTTATAGATTTTATTAATACTGACTTTGATAAAATAGATGAGTTTAAAGATTTCTTTCTAAAATATTCTTTTTCAATATTAGATAATAGCTATAAAAAAATATTCAGAACTAAATCATTTGATGAAAATGACTTTAAAGTTTTTATAGATACTATATACTCTAAAAAGTGTTCTTCTTTAAAGAGAATTCAAGAACAATTAGATGAGATTATGGATTATTGCATTATTAACCCTAGAAGAAAAAATCAAGGTTTTACAAGTCTAGATAGATTTTTAGTATTACAAACAGTACATGAGAATTTACCTCTACTTAGAGAAAATAAAATGGAAAATGTTATTTTTTATAAAGTAAATGATTGCCCAATAGCAAATAAATCTGAAAATGAATTATATAAGATTTTAGCAAATAAAGAAAATAAAGTTAAGAAAATTACAGTTTCGCTTCCTCCTTCAATAGAATCTCTATTATATTTTATTCTTTGTAATATCGTAGAAAACAAGCTATTTTTTAAAGTTTGTAAAAATTGTAATAACTATTTTATTTCTTCTAACTCTAAAATAGAGTATTGTAATAATATAGCTCCCTGCTCTAATAAAACTTGTAGAGAGATTGGAAGGCAAAATGTATTTCAAAAGAATTTGAATAAAGATAAACTTTTAGAACAGTATTATAAAATATATTCTCAAAAAGCCATGCTTGCTAGAAGAAATCCAGATATAAACGAATATATAACAGATTTTGAAAAATATAAGAGACTAGGTAAAATTAAAGTTGCATCATATAGAGCCAAAAAATTATCTGAGGAAGACTTTAAAAAGTGGCTAGAAAAAAATAATTAGATTAAAATTGTCTTTTCTAATCTTTTTTGGTTTTTTGTTCCTTAAATTTGTTCTTATTAGTCTTTTTCGGACTTTTAACATAAATCTATTTATAATCATCTTAGGTGATGAAAATGAGTAGAACCATTAAGCCCTACAAAAGAAAAAAGGGTTCACCAAAACAAAAAAGAAACCTAGAAGCATTTAATATATTTACTGATGAATTAGTGCATAATTACTTTAAGCCTATTGAACGAAAAGTATTAATGAAAATTTAATATTTTATTTTAAATTTTGAAACTTTTTTTATAAAATTTATATCTAATTAATGTAAGGAGGTTTATATGTCAAAGAAATTATTTATTATATTATTTTTATTATTTATTATATTTGTTATTATTTCATATTTTATATATGAAAATTCAAAAATTAACATTCCAGTAGATGGTACTTCTCAATCTAATATACCTTATTTATTTAATAATATTGTTCCTAATGGATTTTCTAAAGTTGAATTACCTGATGCTAGTTGGGAACTAGATGAGTATGGTAGACCTAAAGGCTGGAATAATGGGTTGGTTGTTGAAGATAGTAATGGAAATCAATTTGTTTGGGTCCCTTGTTCTATTAATTCTTCTGACTTAACTACATATGGAAGATATACATATTCAACAGACGATTTCTATTTATCAAATGATGAACTATTAGTTTCAGATATTGGTGATTTATTTGTTGATAATGATACAGTAAATTTGGTTATTAAACAAAGTGTTGAAAAATATGGTGGTTTTTATATTGGAAGATATGAAACTGGAATAGAAAATGGAAATTTACTAAACAAAAAAACTAGGGATAATACTGAATTGAATTGGACAGGTTGGAGTAATGGAAATTTAGCTATAAAACAAAATTTGCAGGTTTGGAACTATATCACATTAGACAAAGCTATTGAACTAAGTAATTCTTTCATAGATAATGAAACTGTTGCAAGTTCGATATTGACCTCATATTGTTACGATACCACTTTAAAATGGATAAGTTCTACAAATAATTCCTTTTGGACTAACATGTATGAGTATGGAAATTTTAATAATAGAGACAAAGATGGACTTGCAAATACTGGAACTTCTTCTAATACTAAGTTAAATAATATATATGATTTAGTTGGAAATGTATGTGAATGGTCTACAGAAAAGTGTATTGACGATGTCGCTATCCAAACCAATCTTACTGCTGTGATTAAGGGTGGACATTGGCATACTCATTCTTCTGCAATCTATAGTAGAGTTCCTACATTTCCTTATTATGCTAAAGATACTATTGGATTTAGAATTATTTTATATTTAAAATAAAAGAGATTCAATGAATCTCTTTTATTTTTTAACTTTAGAACATCCTCTATTTAGTTGTTATATATATATCTATATCTCCTATTGCCTCTTTGTTATCTTGATTCTCACTATAGAAACTACAATAATATTCAAAATATTTATCTACTCCGTTAGTTATTTTAATTTCATTTGACTCATATTCTTTCCCAGGTATATTATAATTACCATTTGCTATTGGTTCTTTTCTTCCATATTCATATAATTGTAATCGTAATGATAAATCCGATGGCTCTCCTGAACTTAATATATAATTAAGAGAATATTTCATTTTATCTGCTAACACATTAAATAATTGTCCTCTACTTGAGTGTACTTGTTTAGCTGTTCCTAAATAATATTTATCTGCTCCTTCTCTTATTGTACAATGTCCTGCAAGTCCTGGTGTTCCAAGTTTTGATATTGGTTTAAAGTTTGAATTACTGTTATATGAAACTATATCTAAATCCCATGTTCCACTTGCTGTTTCAATTTTTTTAATTGTTTTAAATTGATCAAATGTCCAACTTTTTGGAATTGTTTCTCCTAAATTTCCTTCCCAGCCTGTTGACATATCACTTACGAAAGCTGTAACAGCATATCCTTTATCTAATACTCTTTTACATACCTTTCTTGTTCCATAAATACCTACTTTATATGTAGCACCAGAATCTGCTGTAGAACTTATTGTGCTATTCAATTCTTTAAAGTATGGAATTATATTATTATCAATTTGGCTATCTGTTGCATCTAAATCCACTGCAAAATATATAACATTTCCTGAATCTATACCATGCTTCTTCGCTGCATGTTTCGCACTTAGTGCATCTATTCTACCATTTTCTTTCGTAAAATAGTCTATATCTGATCCTGACTCTTGAAAAATCGGGAAAAATGATAAACCTGCATCCAATATTCTTTGGGGTTCACCTGGTCTTAATTGTTTAAAAATTCCTCCAGTTAAATATCTACCTACTATTCTATATCCATTATTATATAAATATTCTAATCTGTCACTTGTCATTTCATGTCTTGTATCACATGCTAATGCTGTTCTAGAGGTATCTCCACAACTTACAGCTAATGCTGCCCATGTTTGTCTTCCACAAACTCCATCTGGTGTTAGATTATAATCTTGTTGACATAGCTTTACAGCTGATTCTACACCTGCACCAAAACCTCCATCAAATCCATTTGGATTATATCCATTTACATATAATAAATATTGTAATATATATACCATTTGTTTATTAGTTACAGTTCCATATCTTCTTAGAGTAGGTAACTTTGACATTGTACCTTCTCCCCAAAGTCCGTCTACTGCTGAATTTACCTCGATTTGTATTGCACTAATTAATGCTTTATTCGTCTTTTTTTCATACAATCCATTTGTTGCAATTAATCCTATTTTATTACCATATTTATTGTTTAAATTTCTTTGTATAGTTCTTACATTTTCATCTCCTCCTGATACAAGTATATATGAATCTGTTGTTAAAATTGCTTTCATTAGATAACCTCTAACAACTCCATCTTGTGTAACTCCAACTTGCTCTTGAAATTTTTTTACTGCTGATGTTAAGTTATTACCAAAAGCACCATCTAATCCTCCTGGTATAATTCCTCTAGCTGTATAAAAAGCACCTTGTAAAATACATACTATTCTTTTTAACTTATCTCCATCTTCCAATACTGTTGATGAACTTAATCCTGAAGGAAACAAAGAATTAAATTGAGTGCTTGTTCCTCCACCCCAAATTCCATCAGCTACTGTTTCAACTTCTATCTGTAAGGCTTGTATTAAACCTTTAATTGTCGTTCCTCTTCCTGTTCCGTCTGTTGGAACTCCAATTGTAAACAATGGATTTTCTCCATATATTCTATGTAGCCATCTTTGAGTTTCTACTAACATTTCATCTACTGCCATAATAATCACTTCTCTTTCTTAATTTTTATTAATTCATTATATTGCTGATCAGTCTTTATAATAAATTGTATATACTAATTATATTTAAACTTTTTTATTAAATAAGAAAAAAAGATTAATGTAGTTAATTGTGGTTGTTTATATATTAATGTGGTCTTTAATAATTATCTTTCTTCAACCATATAAAACCTTTTTTATCCATTTTTTAATTTTTTACTTAATAGATGCATTATTATTTTATTATATCCTAAAGAAAGGAGGGTTTCATATGGCATTATTCACAAAATTACTTATTAATAAAACCAACAATGTATATAACATTTATGATGAAGACAAAAATAACCAATTAGTAGGTAAACTAAATCCAAGAGAAGCATATGTCGTCTATGGTGGAGAAGGAGATTTTGTAGGGATTAACTTTTTAAATTCTTCAGGTGTATTTACAAGTGCTACTGTTAATATTTACAAGCATCCTCTTCCTGGCGATGTCAGTGGTTCATATTATCCAGAAGCAGGACTATGCAGTAATTATCCTTATGGTACTGCAAGTATTAAAGATCCTAAAGATGGAAAAGTTGAGACATATAAAGTATATAAAATGCGTTCTAAGAAAGAAATAATAAAACCAAAAGGTGGCCATTGGGGATATGTCGCAGCTGGTTGTCTCGTTGCTACTAATACTGCTACTGTTGGAGCAGATAAACCATATTTTAAAGCTATCGATTATGTCCAAAGTTCTGCTGGTGAATGGGTTAGAGTTACTGGTGATGGATTGAGACATGGTTTTGTTGATACTGGAATAAGAAGTTCATCTGGCTATTCTAAAATAGCTTTTTATGGTTCTTGGTAAACTTTAATTAACAAATATAAAGAGGTTTTTCTGTAATAAATAGGAAAACCTCTTTTTAATTTGGATATTTAATAATTAGATTTTATTAATGAATCGACTATCAACAATAAAACACCACATTTATCTTTCTTCTAAATTTTGTTATCAAACATTCTTTATAATATTATTAATATTTATTAAAATTCTGATCAGAAACATAATGAATATAAAAATTTTATAATTGAAAGAAGGTTTTTTTATGGCAGATATATTAGTTGAAAAAACTCAACAATGGCTTAACGAAACTTATCATGGTAAACAAGGATATGGTGAAGATATTGTTGTTGATGGAATTACTGGCTGGGGCACAGTTCATGCACTTCTTAGAGCTTTCCAAATAGAATTAGGTATTACAGCTACATCAACTTCTTTTGGTCCTTCCACTACATCAAAATTTAAAGCAAGATTTCCTAATGGTGTACAACAACAATCCTCAGACGATACAACAGAAGATAATATATATGGAATTATTCAAGGTGCTTGTTTCTGTAAAGGTTATTCAATAGGCTCAAATGATATAACTAATCATTTTTACTCTGGAACAGGTTCTGCAATTACTTCCATAAAAAAAGATGCTGGGTGCTCAGATACGAGTTCTACGGTTACCCTTAATATGATGAAAGCATTACTTTCTATGGATCAATTTAAACTTGTACGTGGTGGAAATAGTAATATTAGAGAGATTCAACAAAAACTTAATAACAAATACGAAAATTACATTGGATTAACACCTTGCGATGGAGTTTATAGTAGAGAAATGAATAAATCTCTTATAGCTGTACTCCAAAAAATAGAGGGATTTACTGGCTCAAATATAGATGGCAAATTTGGCAATGGTACTAAATCACGTTTACCTATTGTCCCTAGTAATGGTAATCTTAATAATGAGACTGAGCAAGATGCAATAGAACTTGTTAGATATGCATTAGTATGTAATGGTTATCCAATAGATGTTGGTATAAATTCTAATAAATGGGATTCATTCTTGGGCAATACTATTGGAAGGTTTCAAAAAGATATGATTTTAGAGGAAACAAATATATGCGATACTAACACTTGGATGGCTTTATTAGTAAGTACAGGTAATCAAGATAGACCTTACAATGCCATCGATACAGCATATACTATCCATAGTGAAATTCGTGATATTAATAGAGTAGATATTGTGAAAAATTTAGGAGTGTCTATTGTTGGAAGATATATTAGTGGTAATAAAGGAAAAGAGTTGGCATTTGATGAAGCTAAAGGTATGTTAGATAATGGTATAAACTTTTATCCTATATATCAAAGAGATGGTGAACCAAGCATAAGCTACTTTACAGAGTCTCAAGGATGGAAAGACGTTCAAGAAGCATACTCAAGAGCAAGAAGTTATTGTATTCCTAAGGGAACTATAATTTATTTTGCAGTTGATATTGATATGCTTGATAATCAAATAGAAAAATACGCCCTTCCCTATTTTAAAGCAATTGATGGAGGTTCTACATATTATAAAGTTGGTGTGTATGGAACTAGAAATGTTTGTTCACGTGTAATGGATAAAGGATACGCAACAACTTGCTTTGTTAGTAATTCTTCTTCTGGATATTCTGGTAATATGGGATTTAAAATGCCTACTAATTGGAATCTTGACCAATTTCAGACAAATGTTAAAATAAGTGATAACTTTGCAATAGATAAAAATATTTTCTCTAATAAATTTCCTGTTGTTACTGAGTTATCTCCAAGAGATTATTACTACGGAACTGTTTTATTAGAATCTGGACATCTTGTTGGTAGACAGCTTAAATATGCAGGTAGAAAATTAAACTTATCTATTCAAGCAAGTGGTGAGAATGGTGAAAAATATGATAATATGATTGTTGATGTATGGTTTAAGAATGTTGAACCATTTGAAGATTGGGCTTGCACAAAAGGACATGTTGTTGCTAATGTAGATAATAAAATATATAATTTATCATCTACTCAAGATAACGACTCCATATTTATTAATGATACAATACCTTATTATATTGAATATGATGTTTTTAGAATAACTGATACTGGTTATGTTAGAGTTACAGATAAAAAAATTAAAATTACTACTACTGTTAATGCTTATTATTTATAATAAAGTTTTAGCATATATTTAATTTTATAATCTACCCAATAGAATTGATACTAAAATTACTTCCTATTGGGTAGATTTTGATGTATAATATAGATAAATTAGTATGGATATATATTTTATTTTAGAATATACACTTATTTTTTTATATTTATGAAACTATTATAGAAAATTTTGTATCTAATATATGATAGGAGGAAAAAATGAAAAAATTTAATTTACTAAAACTAATAATAATTATTATATTTATCATTATTATATTATGTATTTTTGTAACCTTAAAGTTAATTCTAAATAAGGTTTTGTATATTAATGATACTTCAAATTATACCCCCCATGATAATGTTACTACACATACAGATATATCAAACATTACATTTCAAGACTATACTGAAAAGGTTAAAGGAATCATATTTTCATCATATAATGGTACTAACACAGAATATAATTATAATATTCTAAGTATAAAAAATGATTATATGATTTATAATGATCATATTGTTTGCGATATCCCTAACTATACTTTTTTTACTTTATATACTCCTTTAGATATTGAAATTTTAAGTTATACTAACTCTTGCACAATATCATTTGATGATATTGAAGAAAATGACATATTGATTTATAATGGTACAATTTCATATTCTACTAGTAATTCATCTCCTAACATAGCAAAAATTAATGGCGATTTACCTATATATATACTAAAAGAAAATGAATTGTCAGAACTTATCCTAAATGAATATAATGATAAAAAGGAATTATCAAATGTACATATTAGATATCAAACTCCATATCTTGAAGATTTCAATGTTACTTATTTATTTGCAGAAATAACTTATATATCATCTAAAAATGATAAATTTATATATCCGATAATTCTCGAAATATCTGAAGATACTATAGTGAAAAATAATAATTTGAAAACAGAACTTCATGAAGTATATGCGAATATAGTATTAAAAAATTCTTTTGAAATTTCTGAAACTTCTGCAATTTATAACGTTAAAAAGATAAAAGAAATTACATATAAAAACTAACTCTCAAAATTCTCGACAAAAAGTAGATTTCATAGCATAAAAAATTATATCAGTACAAATAGTACTGATATAATTTTTTATTTTATTATAGATGCCTTACCAAAATATGTTTTAAACGCACTCCAGTCATATGGTTCTATCATTAAATTCATTACTGGATAATTTATTACCCAAATACTATAATCATGTAATATCTCGTGTGCTTCAAAGCACTTTTCAATATCACGTTCATCAAGCCCTTCTTTCAATAAATTACAGAATTTTTCTAAATCTCTTTTAGTTTCTTCATCTTTTATAATTTCAACCTGTTTTTTTACCTCTTGTAATACTTTTATTAACCTATCTCCATTATACACTTTTGTTCCTGTTATATTATCTGTAAATACCTCATCATAAATTTGTTGTCTCCAATAATAGCTTGTTTTCTCTTTTAATACCCATGTACTTTCACCTAATATACTCTCCATCATACATTGATAATCGTATATGGTTTTCTGTAGCTCTCTTATTTCGTTTTCATTTAAACCTGTTAATGCTTTTTCTTTTGCTTTATAGCATATATCTTTATTAGGTAGTTCTAAATTACTTTTATGAAGATAATACTTTGGTTTTTCAAAACCATATAATTCATAATATGCTCCACCATTTACAGTAAAATTAACTTTCAAATCGCCTTTTATTAGTTTTATATATCCTAGCTTTTCTTGCATTTCGGTTACATGTATAGCTTCTAACTCCAGCCTAGTAGTACTATCTTTGCCTTTAATATCAATACCCAAATAACAACATTCTATATTTTCATCTGTCTCAGTCCATGTAGCATTATGTAGAATTCTTACTAACTCTAATATTAAATCGCTATCTGTATAAATATCTGTCTTTTGGTCTTCTGTTTGGTAATTTATTAATTTTATTTCTGATATATCTCTAGGTAAATAATTAGAAATATCGCTTTTTTCCAACAGTTTATTTATTTCTGCGTTTGTGTCTTTTACTTTTTCATCTTCTTGATTAAAATTAGACTCTTCTTTTGATTTTTCTTCTTTTTTCTCATTTATCCCTTTCATGGTTACTATTCCAATAATACCACTTATTATTAAAATTATAACTATAAATATAATTACCTTCTTTTTCATATTTCTCTCCTTATTATTTCCTATATTTAACTTAATATTTTTTATATTTTATTCAATACTGTAAAAATTACTGTCTTTGCTGTTGGCTTCTTATCATCATAAAATCCAAAATATCTTTTTAATCTTTCACTATCACATTCATAATACATACATTCTGTTGCTCTAGTAATATCACATTTTATATTATGTATAGGTTTATTGTGTATTTTTGATATTATCGGATATACATCTTTTTGAAGATTATCTAACATAGCTTCTCTATTTAAATATATTTGAAGAATTGCATCTACTAAGTATTTAGTACCTATATGTTCTATATTATATCCTATATATCTTAACTCATTAATTATACTTTTTCGTTTTATCTCCAAGTCTTTGCTTATAATCATCCTATTAATTTTATATAATATTTCATTATTATCATCATCTTTAGCTGAGTAATCAAATATCATTTTATTTCCTATATATTTTTGCACTTCTTTGAGATTTCTTGTAGTTAATATTATAGAGTCTCTATATTTGTCTTGTTTTTCTATCTTAATCATATCAAATATCGTATCTCTATTATTTCTAATAATATTTAAGTCTACTAAAGCTACATCTATATTCTCATTATTTAAAATATCTATTGTTTCTTTTTCATTCATTGCTATTTTTTCTATTCTTATATTTTTATTTTTTGTTACTACTTCATTTATTAACTTTTTTAGTTTTAATACATCTCTATCGGCTATTAGCATATTAACCATTTTATCACCCCACTATAATACTATTAATTAGATACACTATATTGCTTTTGGGTTTCAAATTCGTTTTATTTTTTTTTATCTTTTTGTATTTATTTATATATTCGTTGATATAATTATTAAAACTTTACAAAGGGGGTGTATTAATGAAAAGTCTAGTTACGAAATTATGTACATCTATATTAATGTCATTTTTATTGGTATATCTATTTATTTGCTCTACTCCAGTTAATGCCTCAAGTCCATATAGCATTCAGCCTTATGCATACTATTCTACAGGTTCTTTTCAATTTAAAGGTAGTAGTAGACCAATTACTAAAAACTATGATGGCACTTTTATGGCTATTGAAGCCAAGTCTACATCAGCATCTGGAAATATTTACGATGTAACAATATATGTAACCATTGCTAGTCGTAAAGTTACTAATAAATATACAATATCTACAAATGGTTCATCAAAGAAATTTGACTACATATTTTTAGGTTTGTCTGGTTCTAGTGATGTTTCTATTGAATGTAAATGTAATTCTTCGGATACTATAAACATAGAATTAACATCCTATAGTTGGTAATATTAAATTATCTAGGCATTTCTGCCTAGATTTCCTTTTTATATAACTTTATAACTTCATTTTTATTTTTTAATACTAATTGTTTGTAATTATCTTCTAATTTTATATCTGATAAAATTAAATAATAATATATTTCTTCACTGTTATACGAACTTAATAGCCTATAATTACATTTATTTTTATAATACTCATCTATTTCTAATGTAAAATTTACATCCATACTTTTACTCTTTATAATAGCATAAAAACCTGTTTCTGTTATTATAGCCTTTTGAATATTATATTTATTGTTATCTTCATATTCTGTAATATATTCAATAGTATTGGTATTAATAAATTTTTCATCTATGTCGATATATATCTTCTTTTCATTTTCATTAATTATTTTACTGTCTTTGCTTGGATTATTACTATTATAAATCATAACTTTAGAAAAAGTTATTTCTAATTTTTTCATATTGAAATTTCCATTTGATATCATATAGTTTAACTCTCTTATATTGGTGTTTGACTCAGTTTCTATATTCTTCCATCCTTCTAATTGAACTATAGTTTCTTCCATTAGATCTTTATTATTAAATATAATATTATTATTTTCATCTTTAATCGTTAAATCTATTATGCTCATTCTATCATATTCATTCAAATCTTCATCCGATTTTAAGTCATAAATCATATACATATTAATATCATCAAGTAATAAGTAATCAATTCTTATTTTATATCCTTTGTCTAACTCTATATAGTCCATTTCAATATTCTGTACCCATTCTTTTTCCTCTATTGCCATCAATATTCCATCATTATTTTGTCCTATACTACTTAAATTAAAAATACCTTTTAAATAATTTATTATGTCTTTTCCAAATGTTATTCCTGTTGTTACAATTCCTAAGATTACAACTATCATTATAATCTTCTTATATGTAGAATTTACTTTTTGCCTTCCTCTACGTAACTTTGTTTTAATAGTATTTGGATTAATTTTTAGAATTTTAGATATATCTTCTATTGAATATTGTTCTTCATAATACAGTTTAAAAATATTCTTTTCAATATCATTTAATTCTTGTATTAGAGTATCAAATTCTAAAGATTCATCTTTCGTATTTTTGTTTTCTAAGTTTTCTTTATATCTATTTTTCATATTATCTTCATATTTTTTATTTCTGTAGAATCTATTACATTTATTAATTAATATTTTAATAAGCCATGTTTTAAAATATTTATTATTTCTTAATTGACCTATTTTTAAATATGCATTTATTATGGTTTCTTGAATTACATCTTCTATATCATCATAATCCCTAATTCTTTCTTTTGCAATTCTATATAACTCTTCTTTCATATCCGTTATTAAGATCATATAAGAATCTTTATCTCCATTTTTTACCCTTTTTACTAATTCTTCCATTAACTCACCTTTTATTAGATAATATTTCCTTAAAATAGTTTTACCTCTTTTATTATATTTTAATTTTACTAAAAAGTAAAATATAACTTTACATATTTCGTAATATATTCAGTGTATTTTTATATCTTCTACTCCAGCAATATATAATCTTCTAATAGTTTCTTCGTATGAAATTAATGCCTCAAATGATTTTATAATCCCCTTATTATTTGTTAAATCAAATCTTTTAATATACTTTTTTATTTTATGCTTTAGTTTTTTATATTCTTTTAATTCCTTATTCTCACCTATTTTGGACTTCCTCATAATATTATCGTTTCCCCATATAGAATTAACTTTTGCAATTGTTATACTTTCATTCAAATATATCATTCTTTGAAAGCTTTTTATCATATCATCCTTTTTATCTCCAATTTGCATTAAAAAACATATAATTGTTTCTTCTTCTTCTAAATGAAAATATTTGAATCTTTTTATTCTATTATCATTAGATAATAAATTATAAATTAAACTTTTGGCCATCTCTTCTCCTTTTCGTATTTTAATACGATTTTATTTTAGCACATTTCGATTTTTGTTGCAAATTGTCGGCTCTTGTAATATTTTCATTCGTATTATAATATCTTAATTTTTACTTTCACAATTGATATAATTTATAAAATGAGTTAGGAGGAAATATATGCAAAGTATTGACGAAAGTAATTTTAAAAAAAATGTTGGTGAAAGAATTAAGAAATATAGAGATGTTACACAGGAAGTTTTATCTGAGAAAGCACAAATTTCTTCTGATACTCTTTCATTAATAGAACGTGGAGAGAATACAGCTTCTAGTTTAACTTTAGTAAAAATATGCAATGCATTAAATACAACTCCAAATCACATTTTAAAAGAATTTATTTCTAATAAATCTGAATGTATGGATTCTATTCTTCTCGATGAAATATCACATCTTACAGTAGAAGAAAAGGATTTTATATTATATACAATAAATTTCATTAAACAGAATAAACAACTAGGACAATAATAATTTTCATGATTTTGAAACTTTTTTTCTTTACTTAGTATCTAAATACTAAGAGGTGTTTTTTATGAACTTATCATATCCCCTTTTTCAACATTTTATTCAAAAACATGGCAAAGATAACCTATTTGATATTATTAATACTATATTAAATGAATTTGATAGTAATATATTAATTAACTTTGATATTCCATTAGAGAAATATGTTCAATTCATATTTGCAATTGCTACAGCAAAATTTCTTAACTTTGACGATTATAAGAGAATAATATTGTTAAATAGTTCTTCTAAAGACTTGCTTCTTTATGATTATTTTAAATCTATAAATGCTGTTAAACTTCATTCTAAGTCAATTTCAAAAATCATATTTTTTCTTAAACAGGATTTTCCTAATCTTTAGGGAATTATTTTCTATGCTTTATTTAATTATACATTTATCACATATTATTAATTATTATTCCATTCATATTTACACAATACTGTATATATAATGGATTTCAAACTAGGTTTTGTATTTTCTTCTATGTTAAAATATTTACATATTTTACTCTCTTCTGTATTATTATACATAGTCCTTACAGATTGTTCTATACACCACTTAACATTGGATGGCGACTTCTCTTTATATTTTTCTGCAATAAAAGGGAATACATTTTTATGTAAATTTTCTATAGCTTCAGCATCCTTTATACATAAATATATTGCCTCATTAAGATATCTAAATCCTTTTGTATATTTTCTAAAACTAAACTTTGATAATTCATTTAGTATAAATTCTTTTGTTCTCTTGTCCTCCATTCTATTCCTCCTCAACAATTAATTTTTGTCCTATTTGGATAAAATTAGGATTATCACCTATTGTTTCTTTATTTAAATTATAGATTTCTTTCCAGTTTGTATTAAATTTTTTTGCAATTTTAGTAAGAGTATCACCAGATTGCACTACATAGATATTATTTTTTTCAGTTAATAAATTTAGTTTAGCATTTCTTATTATAGACGGATAATCTCTCAAGTCATAGTTTAAATCTACTTTTCCAGCTATTCCAGATATATTTCCATTAGATGAATATTGCCACATTCCAAATTCCTTTTTATACTTACAACTATTTGACCACTGAGCTACCCATTTATCAAATTTGTCTAATCTACTGTCATTTATTTTATTATTTAACCAATCTAAATTAGCATAAATTCCCACATAATAGCCAGCATTTTCTATGCGATTGCAAAAAGTCTCACATATATCAATACAAGTAGAGTAATTTACTTTATTTTGTGATTTATAATTATCTGCATCCTCCATATCAATATAAATAGGATACTCCAACTTAAGATCTTTTACTGTATCTAAAACAAACTGTGCTTCCTTTAAAGCATCATTTGTATTAAGAGCATAAGAGTATATATATACTCCTATTGGAATTCCTTGCTGAATGGCTTTATTGTAATTTTCATAAAATTTTTTATCAATATGATTCTCTTTTTTTCTATATCCTAGTCTTAATATAATAAATTCTATTCCACTTAACTTCACCTCTGACATATCTATAGTGCCATTGTGATATGATAAATCAATACCTTTCTTCATACTCCTCCCTCCTATATTGCTTTATTATTTTATAGTGATTTTACTACATTCTTACAATATTGCATAAAAAATGGTGTTGAATGTAATAAAATGTATAGTAATGTATAATAGTGTAAAATTCTTTACATAATTTCAATCCTAAAACTTTTTATCGTTTTATTTTTACAAAATCATGTAAATTAATTATTATATTAAAAGTATTGAAGTAACTTTTTCGGTAACATATAAAAATAAAAACTCTGTATAAACTTCTAAATTGATTATAACTGTTTTTTGTAAATACAAAAAGAGACGAATCTCGCCCCTTGTACATAAGAAAATTGTTATTTTAATTGAATTTAAGTGTAAAATTTATAAAAATAAATGTTTTAATTCTTTACTTATTCATGACAAGAACTCAATTAAAGGTAAGACTAAGGCTCATAATCAATATCATATTCTTAATTTACTTACTAATATATTGCCTTTTCACCATCACAGTTATTATATTTAGTATATAGTATAAATTATGTAAATATCGAAAAAGATAAAAAAAGATACTTTTTTCACACAGTAACAGAAATATTATATACCATTCATAAAGTGCAATTATTTCTTATTCTCTAAATTAGTTATTGTATTATCTATTATTTTTTGATATTGCTCTAATCCTTTTTTTAGAAACTCTGGAACATTTATACCAATTTCAATTAGATTTTCTATGATACTTCTAGATTCATTTATTATAAGACAAGCAAGTGTAAACCAGCCAAAAAGCATAATAAATTCTAAATTAATGTTAATTTTATTTCCTAATTGTACTAGTAAATATGATATAAAAAATGATACCCCTATAAGAATCCAATAACAAATTTTTTTAACCACCCCAACTAACCCTCTATTAGAACTCTCAGCTTTTTTTACCTTAGCTTTTATAGTTCCTGTAAAATAATCCACTAGATTCAATAGCAAATATCCTGCAAACAATACCCATTCAATTCCAAATATTGATGTGAGTATTGTGCAAATGCCACTTATTGTAGTAGTTGTTTTATTAAATATTTTTAACATTTCTTCTTCCATAAGATTTCCTCCTTTTTAATCGTAATTTACAATAAAAATAGCAACATATTAAAAAAAATTGCGTTTTATAGTGAAAAATAGAGTATTTTTAAGATAGTTATTTCTAATATTAAATTTTTATACACTTTAATCAACTTTACAATTAAATTCTAAAAGAATAGATATAATATCACCATACTAATCATCTGATCAGATTTAGCAAAATTTTACATATTTAGAAGGGAGAAAATTATGAGTCAAATTTATATTGGTATAAATAATACTAAAAATACCTATATAATAAGAGAATATCCTATACTATCAAACAAAATAGTAGGAAGATTATACCCTAATGAACTTTGTATTTGTAATACAGAACATAATGAAGTTGTAGCATTTAGAAACTCAAGTGGTGTAATAACTTCTGGAATAATCTCCGATCAAACATTTTACCATGCAGGTATTAATCAGCTTCCTTATGCAATAGAAAATATTGAGGGTAAAGACTATAAAATTTATCGTATGAGAAGAAGTATGCCAGTTTATAAAGCAGGTCAAAATAGTGATCGTTGGGGAACAGTAGCAGCAGGAATGTATGTAGCTACAGATACTTGCACACCAGGACAAAAACATAGTGATTGGATGAAAGTTACATATGTAAAAAGTACAAAAGGTAAATGGGTTCGTGTTTCAGGAGATGGCGTTGATTATGGCTTTGTTGATACAGGCTTCAGTCAAGCATCTGCTGGTAGCAAAATAGCATTACAAGGTAATTGGTAGTATCTTTTATTAATAATCAAAAATCTCATTCGTCAAGAATGAGATTTTTGATTTACAATTGAAAATTATAATTTAAATTAAAATTAATAATGCTCTATTGCTCAACATAGTATCTTACCATTGAAATAACACATTTAGGGCTAGGGCTTTCATATTCACCTAATCGTAAAAATTTCCTTACTTTTTCCTTGTTAGCATATAACCACATTTTATTAACTGCTCCTTGAATATCAGCTTTAATTGTATATGAGCTTTTTTCTTCTAATTCTGCTAATTCATCATAAATTATCTTTAAATTTTCCTGTTTTTCTTTAGTTGATATTTCAATACATTCTTTAATAAATTGTGTTCCTTTATGCTCAGCTCTAAATCCCATTTTAAAGAGTATTTCGTAAATTTTTTTATCCAATTCTTCGTTAGCAATATTTTTTGCAATCTTCTGAATTTCTAATCCAACATTTTCATAGGATTCAACTTTATTAAATACTTTCTCTACACTCTTGAATTCCAACACTCTAGCCATATGATTTGTCTCTTCTGAGTATATAATAACTCTTGTTTTTAATGTAATATCATTTTCTATCTTTCGTAAAATATCAAATTCATCTTCCGTTTGTAATTTTAAATCAAGTATAACAATTTCAGGCTACAATAATTTTATTGTTTCATAAACTTTAGTTTCATCATTAATAATAGATACTGCTTGAGCAGATTTCGTAAAATTAATCACATTTGAAAGATGTATACTGATTGGCATATTATTCTCAGCAATAAGTACCTTAACCATAATACCTCCCTATTATAACTATAATAAAATTTTATCATACTTTACATAAAATGTAATATAATCGCCTTATTGTTTAAATTATCTTTTCTTATTTTTTTGTCGAATTTTGTCGTATTTCATTTATAATTTTCTCTCCCCCTGGATGTATATATCTATCTGTTGCATTAGACGTTTGTCCTAATGACTTTTTTAGCATCATATCAGTATAACCTTCTTCATATTTATTAGTAGCGAAATCATGTCTAAAAATATGTGGATTAATACTATTTTCATTAATTTTTTTACAATACTTTTCTAACATTTTATTAACCATACTTCTATCAATCTTTTTCCCTGTTTTTACTGATTTGTTACTTATAATTAAGTACTTATTTTCTCTTCCATCTAATTGTTTATTCCTTATAGGTAAATATTCCTCCAAAACATCAAACATAGCATTAGTTATTATAATTTCTCTGATTCTATTTCCTTTTCCCCATATAGTAATTTTACGCATTTCTAAATTAATATCTCTTTCTAACTGTATATTTATTACTTCAGAAACTCTTAAACCTCCTTCATGTATAAAAACTAATATTACTTAACCTGCATCTGTTAATAACTTAGCACTAATCTTTATATTCGATAAACCATATTTTAAATTATTGTAAAATTCTTTTAAATTTGCTTCTGACTTTGTCCTTTCTTCACATGAAGTAACTATTAAATAATTTTTTCTAACGTATAAATCTTCCTCTTGCATAATATTTTCTAGGTATTCTATAATACTTCTTCCATAATCAATCATTTTTTCATTTTTTTGCTTTTGCATATTATCTATGATTTCTTCAATTTTCTCACTAGTTTTACACTACTTTTCTCTTTAGGTTTAAAATTATAAAAAGCATTATTCTTTTTTACATATATAGCTGTTGATATAGCTACAACTATACTTATTAATATAAAAAATATTGTAATTCCCATCTTTTTACCTTTCTAAAATATAAATAAAATATTTATCTGCATTTGTCTCATCAATTTTTAAAAAAGCAAATACAGTACATACTCCAACAATTGTAAGGAATAAGTATAGTGCTTGTCTGACAGAAACATATCCTCCGAAATATTTTCTCTTCATGCTCAAAATTGTATGGTACTTGATAAACCTGCATTATGAAATTCTTCCTATCATTTGTCCTGAACCATTAGTAGCAATAGAAAGAACAATTCCACTTACAATTAATGCTAATCCTAATAACATAAAACCTCCTGCTACCCAAGCTAATGAACCAATACTTTCAGTTCTTTTATTTGGATTTCCTGAATTGGCAATCATTTTTAGTGCTATAATTACTATACTTACAAACATTAAAATTGAGCCTATTGGCATCGCTAGTTTTACTACTGCATTTTTGATATTTTCTGTTGCTGTTTCTACTTCAGCAGTACTTATAGAACTTGCATATACTCCTACTCTAGCAAATGTTAAAATCATAGGTGTTGTTAATATTGTTAGTTTTAATTTTTTTAATATCTTTAATAAATTTGTGTTCCTTTCTTTTAAATTAATTTCTTTCATCTTTCTCCTCCATTTATTTAAAAAAAGCAATAACTAAAGGAATTAGTAGTATGAATATTTCAAGAACTGAAATTAATATAAAATTTTTTACTCCTAGCTTTGTTACTTTTTCGGACTTTATTTTGGCTCCGAATCAACCAAGTTAATAAACTTATTATTATCAATATAGCTAGTATAACTATTATAAAAAAAAACTTTTCTCCATCATATTACCTAGCATAAAATTCAAATTTACTGAATTATCACTTAAATTATAGGGTTTTATCAAGTTATAAACCTCCTTGCTCTTTGTTTTTTTCTAAATCGTTAATTACACTTGCGTAATAATATTCAAAGTAATTCTTAATTTCATTTTTTGTACCTTTGTTTTCTTGTTCTACTTTTTTACAAGTATCATATATATTAATTAACCTCTGTCTATTAAGATTTGGTATTAGTATATTTTTACTACTAGACATCAATTCTTTTATACAAAAAATAATTATTTTTATCTTCTGAACGTTTTCTTCTGTAAATATTGAAATGCTCTCTTTTGTATAGTTCATTTCTAGCCTCTTAAGAATTACGCAAAACTTATTATAATCATTAATTGATGAAAATTCATTTTTTAGAATCTCACCTGGTTTATTTATAATATAATCAAATAATCTATCTATCCTATATTTTAAATTGATATCTTTATCATTTTTGCCTATAGGGTATTGCTCATTTTGAATATAGGGGTATTGTTTATTTTGCCCATAGGTACAAGCTAAAAAAGTTCTATAATCCATATCCATTGTAAACAATCTTCTTTGAATTATTTGTTTCTTATCATCTCTTATTAACACTTCCTTTATAAAACCTAATTTCTCTAAATGCGATATCCATCTTGAAACTGTACTTGGTATAACATTGTATAATTCTGCGAAATAACGATTACTAGCAAAACAATACCCTTCTTTATTTAGAAGAGCTGTTATTTCTCCATATAGTAACCTTTCTGAAAATTTAAGTTCTTTACAATATCGCACTTGAGATGGTATTACTGCATAATATCCTGGCTTATTATCTTCATTCACATATACTCATCACCTCCTTCAATGTTTAAATAAAAGACGTATGATCTTTTCATACATCTTTTATAATTTATAAAACATTATTTTATTAAACTAATCTTTTTAATTCCTTCTTAAATCTTTCAAAATTTAATTTTTCTTATATTCTTTTATAGGTAATTACTATTTTAAATTACTTATTTAAATAGCTTTTGCTTTTCCTGCTTTTATTGAAATACACATGATTGCACTATGGCTATGGCAGAATACTTAGGTGGTTCTGAAGAAGTATTTGTAGAACGTATGAATACAAGAGCTAAAGAACTTGGCATGAATGATACTCATTTTGTAAATTGCCATGGAATTGATGAAGATAATCATGTCACCTCTGCATATGATATTTCTTTAATGTCTCGTGAACTTTTAATGAAGCACCCAGAAATAACTAATTATACAACTATATATATGGATTCTCTTCGTGGTGGAAAGTCTGAACTTGTAAATACAAATAAATTGCTTCGTACATATAATGGATGTACTGGTCTAAAAACTGGTTCAACTGGTCTCGCATTATATAATTTATCTGCTAGTGCTACTAGGGATGATTTATCTCTTATAGCAGTAGTTATGCATGCACCAACAACTGCAATTCGTTTTGCAGAAGCTAAAAAATTATTAGATTATGGTTTTACTAATTATTCTGCTGTATCTTTTGGAAATACTGGAGATATTGCTACAATTGCAGAAATCACAAAAGGAACATCTCAAACAGTAGAAGCTGTGTTTGAATCTTCTGCTTCTGTAATTATTAAAAAAGGATTAGAAAAAAGTGTTACTCAAAACATTGTTTTAGATGAAAATTTGGAAGCTCCTATTGCTAAAGGTCAAAAAATTGGAGTTGCAAATTATACTTTAAATAATGAAATAATTGCAACTGTTAATCTTGTTGCTAATGATGATGTAAAAAAATCTGGTTTCTTAAATATAACAACAGATGTTTACTCTGAATGGTTTAATATGATGAGATAACAGAAAGTAATTTATTCATTCTAATAAATATTTTTTTTATATGACTTTACAAGAATTTTTAAATACTTATTTTTAATATAGAAAAATTTGAAGTTGAAAAAGATTCCAGAGAATAAAATCTATGGAATCTTATATTTTTACTTTATATATTTCAATTACTTTACCTTTATTCAATGACCTACATTTCCTCTACAATTTTAAATTTTACCTAAAAATTCATGCCCCCCACAAACACAAATTGTAATTTATCTTTCTGCATTATTCTTAAAATATTTATATCCTAATATACAAATTGGCAAAAAATAAATGCACCATATTTCTAATAAAATTGTTCCTACAACATTTCCTGTATTTGCATTAAATATTGGAAACATTGGAACAATAAAACAACTAGGGAAAAATATTCCGTGTATCAGCAATAACTTTTGTAATATCTTATTTTTATTGTTTTCTGTATCAACTATAAATGATAGAAAAAATGTTGATAGAGCCATAATTCCATATCCTAATAAATCATAATTAAAAAACAAACTTCCTAACTTACTAAAATCTATTATTGATAGAGATTCATTGCTTAAACTTGAGTTTAGATTAACAGTAGTACATTGAGCATAATATACTAAAAAAATTAAAACGCAATATATTATACTAAAAGCCACTCCAATAATACCTAATGATTTTTTATCGTTATTTTTATTTAATGAATATATAGAACAAGCAAATATAACATAACCTATTGCTAAAAACATGCAAGAGAAATAGCTTAAAAAAGTCCAACTATTTTCGCTTATCAAACTTAATATCATTGATATTGCAAACACAAATACACAAATTCCTGTTAATAATGTTCCATACTTTCCAATTTTACTATTCATTTATTATCTCCTTTACAAATTACTAGTATCTGACAATAATTTTATTAATCTAGTATTTTTATATATCTTTTCTCTACCAATTTTTTCGGATTCTAAAGTCCTATTTCATCTAGTTGATTTAAGTATGAAGTGGCTGTAATTCTTGTAACATCACATGCCTTTTCTATGTACGATATCTTTGTATAAACTTCATAAAATAGACTTTCTAATAGTTCTTTTGAATAAATTTTAGGTAGTTTACTTCTAAATTCCTCTTTGTAATTTTTCATTTCAGTTTGAATTTTCTCAATTAGTTCTATTGTTTCTTTAGAAGCAATTTCAACACCTTTTAAGATGTATAAAATCCAATCTTCAAAATTATTATTATCTCTAACTTCATTAAATAATTTATAATATTCTTGTTTAGTTTTATTTATATATTTGCTTAAGTATAGAATTGGTCTATCAATTAATTTATTTAACACAAGATACAGAATATTTAATATTCTTCCAGTTCGTCCATTTCCATCATAAAAAGGGTGAATACTTTCAAATTGATAATGTATCAAACAAACCTTTATTAATGGATCTATACTGTCTTCACTATTATTAATAAAATCTTCCAGATTTTTTAGATATTTTCTTATTTCTTGCTCATTTTGAGGAGGTTTATATATTGTTTCTCCTGTAATAGAATTTTTTAATTCAGTTCCTGGTAATTTTCTAATTCCAGCATTATTATGTTCAATAGTTCCTTGAATTTTAATAATAGTATTTGTATTAATATAAACATCTTTTTTTATTTGTTCATATCCAAGCCAAATAGCATTTCTATAATCCTTTTATATGCTCTTTATTAAATGCTTGTAATAGCAAACCCATACGCACATATAAGCCATTACCTGCTTGTTCAAAATATAGAGCCCTTGGGTCATCATCTATATCTTCTGATATTTCTCCTGTTCTTGGTAATGGATGTAATACTATTGTATTCTCAGAGAAATTACTTAATACTTGTTTATTTATAATATATTCTTCTTTTCCAAAATCTCCTTCAAATCTTTCTTGCTGAATTCTTGTATGATACATTACATCAATATCTTTAGGAATATCATCAAAGCTATTACATATTGTGTAATTTATGTTTTTTTCATTTAAGAAATCAATATATTCTTGTGGAAGCATAAAATCCTTTTTACTTAGTCCATATATTTCAACATTATCATATAATGCTAATAATTTTATTAAAGAATGTATTGTTCTTCCATATACTAAATCTCCTAAAATTGCTACTTTAACTCCGTCTATTTTACCTCTTTTTTCTCTTATTGTATACATGTCTAATAATGCTTGTGTAGGATGTTCTCCTTTACCACTTCCTGCATTTAATATTGGAACATTCGCAACACTTGCAGCATCTGTGGCTGAGTTTACATCACTATGTCTAATAACTATTGCGTCTGCATATTTTTGTAATACTCTAACTGTATCTTTTAAAGTTTCTCCTTTTTTTACAGAAGAGTTTGATGAGGCATTTTCTGTTGATATAACTTGTCCTCCTAATCTTAATACTGCTGTTTCAAATGAAAGTCTTGTTCTTGTGCTTGGTTCATAAAACATAGTTGCTACAATTTTTCCTTCTATTGCTTTTGAATATTTTTCTGGATTCTGTTTTATCTTACTTGCTAAATCAAATAATTCCTCTAAACTTTCTTTTGTGTATTGTCCTGCACTTAATACATGTCTTAACATATTTTTTCCTCCTTTTATTATTTTATAATATTTCTACTTATGGCGTACGCCCGAAGGGCGCCCCTACAAGCATTGTTTTTTTATATTAAATATCGTTTTTCTATAATCTAACACTTTTTGTTTTTTAACATATTATCTTTTAAATCCCATAGTTTTTTTGATAAATCTACATAGTATTTTTGTGGATTATCTAAACGTTTTACTTCTTCCCAAATGGTGTTTAATTGATTTTTCTTATATTCAGCAATTTCTGATAATGTAGGAGATTTATAAACTAAGTTACCTCCATCATAAATCTTTTCAGCAAGTGGTTTTACATAGTAATTACTTAATGTCTTTTTCTTCCATGGTGCCTGTGGGTCAAAGATTTCATATTCATTTTCATTTATTTTTTCATCGGCTAATGCAACTACATCTGCTAGCGCATAATTTGTATTTTTTGAATAAAATCTATATACTTTTTTGAAGCTTGGATTTGTGATTTTATCTACATTTTCACTTATTTTTATTTTTGGTATTAGCTTTCCATTTTTTTCAATTGCTGCTAATTTATAGACTCCTCCAAATACAGCATCACTTTTTGCTGTTATTAAGTTTTCTCCTACTCCAAATAAGTCTACTTTTGCACCTTGTTTTATAAGTGATGATATTAAATATTCATCTAAAGAATTTGTAACACATATTTTACAATCTTCATATCCTGCTTTATCTAGCATTATTCTTACTTTTTTTGAGAGATATGCTAAGTCTCCACTATCTAATCTTACTGCTACTGGTCTTATTCCTTGTGGTTTTAATACTTCATCAAATACTTTTATTGCATTTGGAACTCCACTTTCTAAAGTATTGTATGTGTCTACTAATAAAGTGCATCCTTTTGGATAAATTTCTGCATATGTTTTAAAGGCTTCATATTCAGAATCAAAACTTTGTACCCAACTATGTGCCATTGTTCCAGAAGCGGGTATATTAAATTTCTTTGCTGTTAATGTGCAAGCTGTTCCAACAGCACCTCCAATAATTGCTGCTCTTGCACCATATATTGCAGCTGATGTACCATGTGCTCTTCTTGCACCAAATTCCATTACTGGTCTTCCACCTGCTTCTTTTACAATTCTATTAGTTTTTGTTGCTATTAAACTTTGATGATTTATCATAAGTAATAACACTGTTTCCAATAACTGTGCTTCTATCATTGGTGCTTTTATTGTAACTAATGGTTCTCCTGGAAATACTACAGTTCCTTCTGGAATTGCCCATATATCTCCACTAAATTTGAAGTCTTTTAAATAATTTAAGAACTTCTCTGAAAAGATTTTTTTACTTCTTAAAAATTCAATATCTTCTTCATCAAATTTTAAATTTTCAATAAATTCAATTATTTGCTCTAGTCCTGCTACAATTGCATATCCGCCTTTGTCTGGTATATTTCTAAAAAATATATCAAAATATGCAATATCATTCATATTTTTTAATAAATATCCATTTGACATAGTAAATTCATAAAAATCTGTTATTAATTCTAATTTTTCTTGATTCATTTTATTCTTTCTCCTTTTCATTGTCTAAACAATTTATTCGGTTAAAGCTAAAAGATGGAATAGGAGTTCTTTTATGTTTTGACTTATTATATTTTTCTATTATAATTTTTTTGGCTTTTTCTTCTGTTTGCCCTTTCTCAATCATTTCATCAATTTGTGTATATTTTACTCCTAATTTTTCTTCGTCGGTTTGTCCTCCTAAGCCATCGTTTGGTGGTTTGTTTATTATCTTATCTGGGACTCCTAACATTCTTCCTATTTCTAGAACCTCTGGTACTGTAAAATTCGCAATGGGATTAAAATCACAAGCACTATCTCCCCACTTAGTTGTGTATCCTACCATTGCTTCACATAGGTTTCCTGTTCCTATAACAAGATATCCTAATGTTTGAGCTATTGCATATAATGTTACCATTCTTAGTCTAGGTTTAATATTTATCTGTGCTTCTTTCGATATTTCATTTATACCTAATTCTTTAGTAGAATTATTTAATCTTTCTTCAAGTTTTGTATAAGTTTCTGTTAAATCATTTTTTATAAATTTTACTCCAAATGCATCTGCTACTAATTTTGCATCATCATAATCTTCTTTTATTGAATTACATGGCATAGATATTGCAAGTACTTTTTCTTTCCCTAATGCTTTAACACTCATCGCAATTACAGTAGCTGAATCTTTTCCTCCACTATTACCTACGACAACTCCATTTGCTCCTGAATTATTTACATATTCTCTTATCCATTTAATTGCTTCATCACATCTTAATTTCAATTTATTATTGTCTAACATTCATATTTCCTTTCATCATAAAATTTTATTGTATTGGATACATCGCATTTATCCTTTTAATATATATCATATTTTCATTGGCACATACCAATGTTCAACTACGTTTTTTATTTTCTTCTTCTAATTATCCAATCTCTTTCACATTGCATAGGTAATTGAATTTTAACCTTTTGTCCTGCTTTTCCTGGACTTACACTTGTAATTTCTTCATCTGTCTCATAGTCCCATAATCTATCTATATTAAAAGTATAGACATCTATATTTCCTGGTATTATTATTTCTAAAGTATCACCTACTGTTAATTTATTTTTAATTTCTATAATAGATTTATCTATATTATATTCTACTACTTTTGCTCCAAATTCGTAGTCTGGATTATATTGTTTACCTTCATATTCCTGAAAATCTTTGTTGTTTCTGTCATTAAAGTAAAATGTCGTTAAACTTCTAGTTTTTACTTTATCAATTTCTTTTAGGTATTTTGTATAATCATAATTATTGGGTTCTTGCAGATAATCGTCTATTGCATTTCTATATGCATTTATTACACTTGCTAAATAATATTCTGTTTTTAGTCTTCCTTCAATTTTAACACTATCTACTCCCATTGATATAATGTCTGGAATTTCTTTTAATAGACATAAATCTTTTGATGAAAATATATATGTACCTTTTTCATCATATTCAACTGGCATTAGATTTCCTGGATTATTTTTTTCTTCTACATATAAATTATATGTCCATCTACAACTTTGTGCACAATCTCCTAAGTTCGCACTTCTTGAAGCCAAAAAATCACTTAAAAAACATCTTCCTGAGTATCCAAAACATAATGCTCCATGTACAAATATTTCTGTTTCTAATCCTATTGGAGTATTATCTATAATATATTTTATTTGTTCTTTTGATAATTCTCTTGCTAAAATTATTCTCTTTGCTCCATTTTTATACCAAAACATTGCATCATGTGCACTTACTACATTTGCTTGTGTACTAATATGTATTTCAATATCTGGTGCCTCTTTATGTAAAATCTCTATTACTCCTCCATCTGATGCAATTATTCCATCTACTTTAAGTTCATTTAACATTCTAGCTTGTTTCTTTATTTCTTCATAGGTTTCATCCCATGCATAAATGTTTATAGCAGCATATACTTTTTTTCCTATACTATGAGCATATTTTATTGTATTGGCTAAATCATCATCATTTACTTCTGCTCTGCTTCTTAAAGAAAGTGAAGCTGTTCCACAATATACTGCATCTGCTCCATACATAAATGCAATTTTTGCTTTTTCAAAAGAACCTGCTGGTGCTAATAATTCTGGTTTTTTCATTTAAAATCCTTCCTTTCCAGACATATTTCTCTATTTTTCACATAAATTTTATCATATAAATTATAAAAAATCTAGTAAATGTAAAATCTTATAATAATTAAATAGTGTATCATTAGATAATTATCCCTCAGTATACTGAGGGATAGTTATTTTATATTATGATTTATTTTGCAAATTTATCTGCTTTCTTATTAAATTTTTCAGCTTAATTTTTATACGACTTATCAATCTCCTTCAATATAACGTCATGAGCTCCCCCTTCAGTGATACTTACTTCTGATACAAGTGTTAGTCTTGCTTTTTCATGTAGTTCTGGGATTGATATTGCTCCACAGTTACACATTGTTGATTTTACTTTTGATATGGTTACATCTAATGTGTCTTTTAATGGTCCTGCATATGGAATATATGAGTCTACTCCTTCTTCAAATGTAAGTGTACCTTTAGCTTTTCCAGACATTTCATATCTTTGCCAGTTTCTTGCTCTGTTTGAACCTTCTCCCCAATATTCTTTTACATAGTTATTTCCTATTTTTAATACTCTTGTTGGACTTTCATCAAATCTTGCAAAATATCTTCCCATCATTACAAAATCTGCTCCCAGTGCTAATGCTATTGTTATATGATGGTCATGTACAATTCCTCCATCTGAGCAAACTGGTATATATATTCCAGTTTCTTCATAATATTTATCTCTTTCTCTTACAACATCAATTAATGCACTCGCTTGTCCACGTCCTATACCTTTAGTTTCTCTAGTAATACAGATAGAGCCTCCACCTACACCAACTTTTATAAAGTCTGCTCCTGCTTCTGCTAGATATCTAAATCCCTCAGCATCTACTACATTTCCTGCGCCAATTTTTACATCATCGCCATATTTTTCTCTTACAAATTCAATAGTGTTTTTTTGCCACACTGAATATCCATCTGAAGAATCCATACATAATATATCTACTCCAGCAGATACTAATGCTGGTATTCTTTCTGCATAGTCTCTTGTATTTATTCCAGCACCTACTATATAACGTTTATTTTCGTCTAATAAAGAGTTTGGATTATTTTTTCTTTCTTCATAATCTTTTCTAAATACTAAATATTTTAAATGGTCATCTTCAGTTAAAACTGGTAAACAATTTATTTTATTTTCCCAAATAATGTTATTTGCCTCTGATAATGTAATTCCTTTTTTAGCACTAATTACTTTTTCTCTTGGTGTCATAAAATTATCTATTGGAGCATTTCTATCATCTTTAGAAGGTCTATAATCTTTATTAGTTACAATTCCTAAAAATTTTCCAGATGCTGTTCCATCATCTGTAACAATTACAGTTGAATGACCTGTTTCAGCTACAATATCCATAACCTCTCCTAATGTAGTTCCACTTTTAACATTAGAATCACTTATTACAAATCCTGCCTTATGTTTTTTTACTCTATAAACCATTGCTGCTTGATCTTCAATTGATTGAGCACCATAAATAAAAGCCATTCCTCCTTCTCTTGCAAGTGCTACTCCCATTTTTTCTCCTGATACAGATTGCATAATAGCTGATACCATAGGAATATTGGCTGAATATTTCGGTTCTTCACCTTTCTTAAATTTAACAAGAGGCGCTTTTAATGATACATTTTCTGATATACATTTTTCTGTTGTTAAGTTTGGTAATAATAAGAATTCATTAAATGTTCTTGAAATATCTTCTAATACTTTTGACATCTTTTACTCTTCCTTTCTTCTTATATATAATATAAATTGGTAAAGAATTGTCCTATAGCTAAGCATGTAAAATAGATATTCTCCTAGGTATGCTATGCATATTGGGGAGAAATCTTTTGAGCAACACGCTAGAGGGCAATTATTTTTCAATTAGTCGTTCTGTTTCTTTGGCAATAACTAGCTCCTCATTAGTAGGAATTACATATACTTTAACTTTAGAATCAGAAGTCGAAATCATTTTTTCCTCTCCACGCATATCATTAGCATTTACATCTATATTAACCCCCATAAATGCTAATTGCTCACAAATAGATTTTCTAATATTTATTTGATTTTCTCCAACTCCACCAGTAAATATAATATAATCAATTCCACCCATAGCAACTGCATATTTTGCAACATAACTTGCTATTGAATAAGTAAATTGTTTTATTGCAATTTGTGCTCTTTCATTATTTTCATCATATGATGCAAGCTCTATTTCTCTAAAGTCTGGAACCATTCCTGATACTGCTGTTAATCCAGATTTTTTATTTAACATATTATCTGCTTCTTCTGGTGTCATATTTTCTTTTTTCATTATGAAAGTTACAACACATGGGTCTACATCACCTGAACGTGTAACCATTGGTAAACCAGCTACTGGAGTTAACCCCATTGATGTATCTATTGATTTTCCACCTTTAATAGCACATACACTAGATCCTTGACCTAAATGACATGTTACTATTTTTAAATCTTTAATGTCTTTATTTAAAATATCTCCAAGTCTATTAGAAACATACATGTGTGATGTGCCATGGAATCCATATTTACGTATTCCATATTTTTCATAATATTCATAAGGAATTGAGTATAAATACTTATCTTTAGAAATTGTTTGATGAAATGCAGTATCAAATACTCCTGCCATTGGTTTTCCTGGCATAACTTTTTTACATGCTTCAATTCCCATAATTCCTGCTGGATTATGAAGTGGTGCTAAGTCTGTACATTCTTTTAATAATTCTATAACATGGTCATCTATTATAGTAGATTCACTAATTTTTTCTCCACCATGTGCAAGTCTATGTCCTATAGCATTTATTTCGTCTAGGCTTTCTACTACTTTATATTCTGGATTTACTAATTGCTTTAAGGTAAAGTCTATTGCTTCAGTGTGATCCATAGCAGTATGCTCTATTGTTACTTTTTTTCCACATGCTTTGTGTGTAATAAATGCTTCTTTTTCTCCTATTCTTTCATATTTTCCTGAGGCTATTACCTCATCTGTTTCCATATCAATTAATTGATATTTTAATGATGAACTTCCACAGTTTAGTACTAAAATTTTCATTTTCTTTTCTTTCCTTTCCTTATAAATTTGAAATTATTCCACAAACCATTGCAATAATAAACATTACAATAGGAATTGCCACTAACAAATATTTTGCTTTCTTTCTATTATTAGCACTTTTTTTAACATAAGAAAAAAATTATCTTTATAATCGTCAGTATCTTCTGTTGAATTGCTATCATTTGTATATTCAGCTAATAAACTTTTTGATAATTCTACATAATCTGTTGGAACATATATAGACATCCAGTCTAAATATTTAGGAGTTCTAATACCTTCCCATTTACTTTCATGCTTTAATTTAAAAGGGACATTGCTTTGATTAAGTTTTTGTCTAACTAATTTGAAAATTTCTTCATTTTCTTTGTTAAAGACTAGTACTCTAATATAATTTGTCATTATTATCACCTATTAATTATTTGTTTTGTGCTTGAACACAAGTTATTGCAATTACTCCCAAAATATCTTTAGCTGAACATCCTCTAGACAAGTCATTAACCGGTTTTGCGATTCCTTGACATAATGGTCCATATGCTTCTGCTTTGGCTAATCGTTGTACTAATTTATATCCTATATTACCAGCGTTTAGGTCTGGGAATATTAATACATTAGCTTTTCCTGCGATTTCACTTTCTGGTGCTTTAGATTTTGCTACTTCTGGAATTATAGCAGAATCTAATTGTAATTCTCCATCAACTAATAAATCTGGAGCCTTTTGTTTAACAAGTTTTGTTGCCTCTACTACTTTTTCTGTTAATTCAGAATGGGCACTTCCCATTGTTGAATATGAAAGCATTGCAACTTTTGCAGTTTTTTCTGTTAATTGTTCAAAACTTTTTGCTGACGATATTGCTATTTCTGAAAGTTTATCTGAATCAGGATTTTCATTTAATCCACTATCTCCAAATATAAAAGTTCCGTTTTCTCCATACCCACAGTTAGGTACAACCATAAGAAAAAAGGCAGAAACTAATTTTGTACCTGGTGCTGTTTTTAAAATTTGTAATGCAGGTCTTAAAGTATCAGAAGAAGAGTGAATTGCACCTGAAACAAGTCCATCTGCTTCCTCCATCTTAACCATCATCATTCCAAAATAAACAGAATCAAGTAAAAGTTCTTTTGCCTTTTCTATTGTCATTCCTTTTTCTTTTCTTAATTCATAAAATTTTTCTACATATGTATTATATTTTTCTGAATTCTTAGGATTAATAATCTTTGCCTTTGATATATCAAAATCATTATCTCTTGCTAGGTTTCTTATTTCATTTTCATTTCCTATTAAAACAATATTTGCAAATCCCTCTTTTAATACATTGGCAGTGGCTTCAATTGTTCTTAAATCATTTGCTTCTGGTAATACTATTGTTTTTATATCTTTTTTTGCTTTATTTTTTATTTCATCAATAAAAGACATTAAGATTTCCTCCATTTACAATATTTATAATGTAAATATTATATAGCAAAAATAATAAAATGACAAGTACTTTTATCTTGAAAAATATAATTTATTACTATATTGTTGCAGTCCTCAAATTAAAACTAATTTGAGGACTGCAATTTAAATACATAGATATAATAATGACTTTTCATATACTTAAAAAATTAGAACAAGAAATTAAATTAAATTATTGGAAAATTTGAGCTAGGTCTCATTGGTGGTCTTATAGTTCTTCTCCTCAATAATTCTTTTATAATTAAAATTCTTATTAAATCTCTCAATAAAAAATTGTGTTGTCTAGGTTCTTCTACTTTTTTTATATTTTGTGAATTATTTGTTCTAATCTCACTGCTACTTTTTTTGACATCTCTAACTTCTTTTGTTTCTTCTGTCATTGCATTATATATTTCGTCTGTCATACTACATAACATTTCTTCATTTATTACTCCTGTTACCCTCATACATGCTTTTTGTACCATTGGTTGTATCATTCTGTATATATCTGGATATAAATTTTCTAAATCTATATTTTCATAGTTACTACCTCTTTGCATTTCATATATATTTTCTGGCATTTGATATGTATTTTGAGGTCTTATATTATAACCTAATACATTTTGCATATATTCTTCATAATTTGAATTATACATAAAACTATCCTCCCTAATTTATTCTCGTAATATTTTATTCTTCATAGTTATATTTAGTGCATATTATATTCAATTTTATATATTCTTCATTATTTTTTATACAAATTAGGAAATAATACAAAACTTTTAGAAACTTAAATTAGCAAAAGAAAAAGTGGCTAAACTAATTTTCTTGTTTTCAAAAATTTTACCCGATTTTTCTATTGTATCTTGATATTATATTAGTAGCAATTATAAACACCATCATAAAAATTAAAATAATTCCCATGTTTTTTAATATTGGTATTATTGTTTCAAAATTTACTATTTCTAGTTTTGCTATCATCTCATTACTGCTTATATAATAGTATGATGGCAATATGTGTGCAATTTTTATTACAGTGTCTGGTAACCATTCTAAAGGTACAAATGAACCACATAAGAAACTTGAACCTAATGCTACAACATTTACAATTCCATTTATTGCATTTTTGTTACTTACTAGGTTTCCTATTAAAAACGCTATTGTTACAGCACAAATGGTAAATATAAATGAGTTTAAAATATATATTAGTCCATGTGTAGTAAACATTATATCTCCAACTAATATAAAACTTAAAATTACATAAAATATCCATAATATAATGGCAAATAGACTGTTTGATACAAGTAGTTCAAAATTATGTTTTTTATAATTCATACTACTTATAATCGTTCTTTTAGATATTTTTTCTTCTTTAAAACTAGATAGTATTAGACAAATTACATATACACAACCTGCTAATATACTATAATTTGCGAAATTAAAGAAGAATGAGGCTTTAGTTAGATTATCTGTGTCTAACTTAGATGTAATCTCTATTTCTGTTTGTTTTGATAATGTTTCATTTATTTTATTTATTAGTTCTTCTTCATTTTCTATATTTCCCTCATATATATTTGCGATTTTTATGTATCTTTCTAACATCATTTCTGCAAGACTTGCTTGATAATCTCCGGTACTTTTTATTTCAATTTCAGGATTTTCTCCTTTTAAAAATTCTTCTCTATAATTTTCTGGTATATATATAATATAATTTACATCTCTATAAAATAATGCATCATTAATTGCTTCTTCATTAGACTCTATATCTTTTATATTGCTATTTTCCTTTATATAATCTATTAGGTTTTTAGTTATTCCTTCTTCTTTATCTTTATTTATAATTAAAATATCTGGTTTACTTGCTACAAAACTTGTACTATTTTCACTTGTCTGAATATTAAATGCACCAAAGAAAACTAAAATTACTGTATATAAAATAATAGGCAATTTACTTTTATTTAATACTTTTAAAAATGTTTTAAATACTGTCATATTTTTTTCCTTTCTTTTTATTAATAATTTGGAAAATTTTAGTATATTGCTAGGCACACAAATTAAAAATCTATGAGACATACTAGTGTACGTTGATTAGATTTTTAATGAAGTGTAACGAAGCAAGATGGCTATAAGTTTTCAAATTTCTGCCTCCTTAAACTTGTGTAAGAGATCAATATCATTATTATAGAAAATATTAGTAAACTTATTATATTAAAGTAATATCTATCTAAGGTATCATAATAGTATAGTGAATAAAATCCATCTGTTATCATACTAGCAGGATTTATTTTATTGATAATTGGTGCATTTGTATCTATAATATATTTCATTGTAATTCCCATCATTCCAGATAGAAAACAGCCTAACATTGTAACTGCTATAACAATTCCTGTTTTTACATTTTCATTTGTCTTAAGTATTGTTCCAATGGCTAAGCCCATTGATAGTCCAGCTAAACTTCCTACTATTCCTAATAAAATTATTAATGGTAAATTAGTTCCATAATCTACTTTTAATACAAATATTGTATAAATGAATAATAATGTTAATCCCACTAATTGTGTTATATAACTTGCTAAAATACTGCTAAAAATTACTTTTCCTTTTGTAGTAGGTGCCACCGATACTCTTTTCCCATTACTACTCATATTTGCTAAATTTTTATTAATAGCAACCATTCCAAGTATTCCACCATATAAACAAGCCATTGCGATTAATGTATAAAATTCTATCATTGTGTAACTTAAATTGTTATTTGATATATTGGTTATTCTTACCTCTTGATTTTGTGTTTTTTCTAATACATTTTCATATATTTTTTTATAATCCAAATTGTACAAATTATAGTTTCCTGAACTCAGTTCCTTGTTTATCTCTTTATCCATTAAACTTTCTACTATTTGTCCATTAGTAGTAATTTCTTCTACTACATATTTTAAAATTGTTTCATTTATTCCACTTGTAGTAACTACTACTTTGGGAGTATCTTCTTCTAATATCATATATCCTGTTATCTCATTTTTTTCTAATAGCTGTTTTGCTTCTTCTTCTGTAACATATCTTGTATTAAATAATCTATCTGCATTTCCTTCATCACTTAATGTTTTTAATGCTTCTTTATATAACTCATTATTTTGAAATTCATCATTATCTACTATTGCTATATCTATTATTTCTAATTTTTCACTATTTTCAATATTGGAAAACGCCATATTGAAAAATGTTCCTAATATAATTGGAAAGGCAAAGGTCCAAAATATTAGCATTTTATCCCTAAAGAGAGTTTTTAAGGCATATTTAAAATTATGTATAAACATTAGTCTCTAAGTTCCTTCCCTGTCAATTCTAAGAATACATCATTAAGTGTTGGTCTTTCTGAATAAATTTTATTATATCTAATACTCTCTTTCTTTAGATAATCAATTAGCTCTACTAAGTTGTTTTTGCCTTTTTTATATGTAACAAGTAATATATTTCCATTATATGTTACTTCATCTACATTCTCTAATTTTCTTATTGCTTCTAAATATTGGGGACTAAGACCATTAACTTCTACTGTTACTTTTTCTTCTATTTTCGCAAGTTCTTTTAATTCATCTGTTGTTCCTGTTGCTAATACCTTTCCCTTATCTAAGATTATTATCCTATCACAGATAATTTCAACTTCTTCCATGTAATGTGTTGTATAAACTATAGTTGCACCACCATCTCTTAATTTTTGAATTCCATTTAATATATTATTTCTACTTTGTGGATCTACTGCAACTGTTGGTTCATCTAAGAATATTAATTTAGGTTTATGTGCTATTCCACAAGCTATATTTAGTCTTCTTAAAAGTCCTCCTGATAATTGTTTTGGATGATACTTCTTAAATTCTTCTAATCCTACTAAGTCTATTGCCTCTTCTATATATTGCTTTCTTTTTTCTTTATCTTTTATATATAATCCACAAAAATAATCTATATTTTCATATACTGTAAGTTCTTCAAATACTGCTACATCTTGAAATACCACTCCTAATTTTGCTTTTATATCATAAGCATCTGGACTCATTTCTTTTCCGAATATTTTTATACTTCCTTCACTAAAATTTAATAGTGATAAAATACAATTTATTGTTGTTGATTTACCACTTCCATTTGGTCCGTAGTAATCCTAATATTTCTCCTTCATTTACTTCAAATGATAGACTATCTATTGCTTTTACTCCTTTGTATTGTTTTGTTAAATTATTAATTTCTATTATTTTGTTCATTATTTTCTCCCTTCTAAAAGCATAAAAACTCTTGTGTAAGCATTTTACTCATTCATTTGCTAATATTTCTCAAGTTTTTGTTGCTATCATTGTTGCAATAACATTTTTGTATCTTCTTTACATTAAATTCTTATTTTTAACAACTTTCGTTAAATTATAATCCTTTTTATACCATATGTCAATAATTGTTCCTTTTTGGCTTCTGTCTGTTATTATATCAATCTTATATGCTAATTCATACTCTTAAAAAACTTTTCATATCCCATTATTTTTCACTTCTTTTATTAATGGTTCTATTTTGTTTCAATTTTTTCTTCTAAAAAACATAAGTGACATTTATATTACTTAAGGCTGTTAACACCAATTGTGTTAACAGCCTTCTACCTTTTAATACTTTCTTCCCATTATACATTTTTAGCAATAGTATAAAGATTTTGGCGCTTAACATTTTTTTCAACAAACATTTGTAAATATTATTTTATTTGTTATTGAAAATCTACTTTCTTTTGTTATACTCTATGTTATGTAAATATAATTTTAAATATATTTGTTGATGCATAAGTCTCAATTATAGCTGAAATTATATTTACAACTCCAATAAATATTGCTATTATTGTATATCTTATAATCTCAATCTTTATATTTTCTCTCCTTCTATCTTTCATTATTGCTTTATATAATTTTATTCCACTAACTGCTAATATCAATACACTTGGAATTATAATAATATTTTGTAATAACATTGTTGAAAGTGCAAACTTTAAACCTTGTGTAACCCCTAAAGTAGCTATAATTGATGAGACAGTATAACCCATGCAAAATCCTTTAATAGATACTATTAAATATACTATTGGCATTCCAATTACAGTTAAACCTGAAATCCATAATAATATTGTAATTAATAAATTATTACATATTGATGTTTTTAATAATTTATTAGAATCAATATTACTACCATTTTGTATATCTCCTATAAAATCATTAACATAACTAGATATTTCCTGTTTTTGAGTGAAATCGGTCTTATTTATATACATTGTTCCTAATATAATACCAATAAAAAATATAATAATCATTACAATATATTCCATAATATTGTTATTTATATGATTTATAATAGCTTCACTTATTAAACTTCTTTTATATATTCTTTTGTTAATCATATATAACTACATCCTTTCACATTTTATATCATAAGACATGTTTATGTAGTATCAATATATTTTATGATTACATATTTTATTGTTATAAAATTTATTTAATTTGTATAATTTCAAGAAAGTTGTTTTGCAACCTTTTCTTTTGCCAATTTAAATTTCCGAATGTAAATGAGGAAATCTTACATTATAATCTACAATAAAATTTTTTCCTTTTGTTTAATTTGTGAAAATTGTAGTATTTCTAATCCTTTTTTTACATATTTACTTTTCATCATGTATTCCCATATTGTACCATTTAAGTAGTTTTCTATCATTACTAATTCTATTCCTTTGTCAATTCCTATATATTCTTTTGCAAACCATGGTTTTTCTTTTTCTAAGTTGTATCCATCTTTAAAGCCATAATTTCCCCATAGTTTAGGAAATGTATTATAATAGTATTCCATTGCTCTTATACTCTCTTCTGGTGTAAATGCTATTGAACCTATTGCTCCACAAGGTGTTATTGTTCCATCATTTTCTACTTCTAGATTTGTATCACATGGCTTTGAACCAAAACTACAATATCCGTTTGGTCCAAGGCAGGCTGTTAATCCCCATGAATTTTCTCCATATGTTTTAAATTTTTCTTTATTATCTATACAATATTGCCTATTAGCTTTTGTAGCTTTTATTGAATTTTCAAACCAATTTATAGATTCTTTGTCTATTATGTTTCTAAAGTCTATCCATGCATGTGAAAATTGATATGTAAATAATGTTCCACAATATGTATATATTATATCTTCTATATTTTTGTAGTTTTTTCGCTTCTTTTTAAAGTCATCATACATGTTTTTATTTATTGGAAACACTGGAGAACTGACTCCTAAAACATATAACATTAATTGTTCTGCATACATATCCCAGTGTCCCCAAAACCCTTCTTCTGGTGTATATCCCATATAAAAATAATTTGTCTCTTTATTTCTATACCATTCCCAGTTTACTCTTTTATATAAAATCTCTGCTTTTTCCTTTACTTCTTTTCCAAAGTATTCTCCTGTAGTTATTGCTCCGCATATAAAAATAGCTGTATCTATTATAGAAATTTCGCAATTCCATTCCCTTTTTCCTGTATCCATATTTACAAAATGATAATAGAATCCATTTTTTCCTTCTACATTATTTATAAAAGTATCTAAAGTTCTATTTGCTCTATCATATGCTTTTTCATATTCAATCCATTTATGCTCTACTCCAACTATTAATGCCGCTAATCCATATCCTACTGAAGCAATACTTGCTACATGATTTGCATATATTGTTTTATCTCTTGTTAATCCGTATCCACGACTTTCTTTATTAGTATTAGTTTCATTAATAAAAAAATTAAAGCTTTTTTTAAGTTCTTTTAATATAAGCTTTTTTCCATAGCATTTAATAAATCTCATATATACAACACCTACTTACCAATATTATATAATAATAGTATAGATGTAATCAATGTTAGTTTCTGGAAATTATTTTTATTCTTTTGTAATATTTTTCATTTTCGACTAATATACATTAACAAATGAAGTTTATAGTACAAACATTTTGTATATAGTTTATGGAGGTTAATATGGAAAATTCAAATTTATATCAGGATATACAATCTAGAACTGATGGAGATATTTATGTAGGTGTTGTAGGTCCCGTTAGAACTGGTAAATCAACTTTTATAAAGCGTTTTATGGATTTATTAGTTATTCCAAATATTGAAAATGAATATAAAAAAGAAAGGGCTAAAGATGAATTACCTCAAAGCGCTGGTGGTAGAACTATTATGACTACAGAGCCAAAGTTCGTTCCTAATGAAGCTGTTCAAATTAATCTTGGTGATAATTTGAAATTTAAAGCTAGACTTGTTGATTGCGTTGGCTATCTTGTAAATAATGCTATTGGCTATTTAGAAGATGATGTTCCTAGAATGGTAAAAACTCCTTGGTCTGATGAAGAAATCCCTTTTGAAAGAGCAGCAGAAATAGGAACCAAAAAAGTTATTGATGAGCATTCTACTATTGGAATTTTAATTACTACTGATGGAAGCTTTTCTGATATTCCTAGAGAAGATTACATAGAAGCAGAGGAACGTGTAGTAAATGAATTAAAAGCATTAAATAAACCTTTTGTAATAGTATTAAATAGCTCTGAACCTTCTTCTGAGTATACTAATCAACTTGCAAATAAACTTGAGGAAAAATATGGTGTTTCTGTATTACCTCTTAACTGTTCAGAATTAGATATTGAAGATATTAATAACATGTTTAGTAAAATTCTTTATGAATTCCCTATTGAACAAATTAATTTAAGTCTTCCTAAATGGGTTAATACTCTTGATGATTCACACTGGTTGAAACAGTCTCTTTATTCTGATATCAAAAGCTCTTTCAGTAATATACGTGTACTCAAAGAAGTAAAACCATGTGTTGATAACATAAGTTCTACTGATATAATTAATAATAGTGTTTTACAAGAGATTAATCTTGGTAATGGTAATATAAATATTTCTATTGAATTAAAAGATAATTTATTCTATCAAATTTTAAGTGATATGACAGGTGTATCTATATCTGATGAAGGTGATTTATTCTCTGTGCTTACTTCTTTTGCCCAAACCAAAAAAGAATATGACAAAATATCTTATGCTTTAGAATCTGCAAAAGCTACAGGATATGGTATTGTAACACCTGGAATGGAGGATTTAATTTTAGATGAGCCAGAAATGGTAAAACAGGGTTCTAAATTTGGTGTAAAATTAAAAGCTACTGCTCCAAGTCTTCATATTGTAAAAGCTAATATAGAAACTGAAGTTTCTCCTATTGTAGGTTCAGAAAAACAATCAGAAGAGTTAGTTAATTACCTACTTTCAGAATTTGAAAGTGATCCTCAAAAAATTTGGGAATCTAATATCTTCGGAAAAAATTTACATGAGCTTGTTAATGAAGGATTACAAAATAAATTGTCTCGTATGCCTGAAGATGCCCAAGGAAAATTGCAAGAAACTTTAGAACGTATTGTAAATGAAGGTAGTGGTGGATTAATCTGCATAATTTTATAGAACTTATATATAGAATTAATTTGAGCACATATCACTGTGCTCAAATTTCTTTTAGCATAAAATATTAAGACTTATTTACACCTATCTACCTTTAATTTCACCTTATATATTGTTACTTATATCTTCTACAATTTGTTTTGGAGTAAGTCTATTTTCTCTTAAAATGTCATTTACATCATATCTATCTATAAACTCTTTCTTCAATCCGTAATTTTTAACTTTCATATCTGATTCTCCATAATAACTTGCTATACTTGAACCAAAACCACCATCTAAAATTCCATCTTCTAATGTAATTACTAATTTATGATTTTTCTTTAAATCTTCTAATAATTCTTTATCTAATCCTGTTACATATCTTGGATTAATTAATGTTGGATTAAATCCTAATTTTTCTTTTACTTCTTTTGAAACTTCCTCTCCAATTTGATAGAAATCTCCTAATGCTAAAATTGCGACTTTTTCACCTTGTTCTTCCACTTTATATTTATTGATATTACTATAATCCTTCTCTGATGTCCTTCCATCATTTATTACTCCATTTCCTGGCATTAATATCATTACTGGATGCTCTTTTTGTTCAATAGACCAATCAAGCATTGACATATATTCAGCTTTATTTGTTGGTGCAAGTATTACTAAATTAGGAATATGTGAAAATGCTGAAATAGTAAATATTCCTAAATGTGTTACATCATTTAGTCCTGCAACTGATGTGTAATTTAAAACGATTGTTGCTGCATTATTATTTATACATAAGTCTTGCGATATTTGGTCATAAGTTCTTTGTATAAATGTTGAGTTTGTTCCAAGTATTGGCTTACCACCATTTTTAGCAATTCCTGAAATCAATGCAACTGCTTGTTCTTCTGCAATTCCTACATCTACAAACTGTTTTCCTGCTTGTTTTCTTCTTTCAATATCAAATCCTATTGTTTCAGGCATAGCTGGTGTTACTGCTACTATTGTTTTATCTTTCTTCATTTTTTCTAATAAATAATCTGCTGTTAAAGTAGCATAATCTTCGGCATCTCCAAAATCAACTGTTGTTTTACCTGTTTCTTCATCAAAAGGCATACACCAATGCCAATCTTCTTTATTTTCTTCTGCAAGTTTATATCCTTTACCTTTTTGAGTATTAATATGAACTACTATTGGATGATCTATGTTTTTTACTTTTTCAAAAGTTTCTATCATTTTCTCAATATTATTTCCTTCATTTTGATAAATATAATCTAATCCGAAAGCTTTAAATAAATTGTTTTCTGCCATTCCGTTCGTATTTCTTAATTCTTCTAAATTTTTATAGATTCCACCATGATTTTCTGCAATAGATTGTTGATTATCATTTACAACTACTATAAAATTTGAATTTAGTTCTGATCCGACATAATCTAAACCTTCAAAAGCCTCTCCACCACTTAAAGAACCATCTCCAATAACTGCTATAATATTTTCATTATTTCCTTTTAAATCTCTTGCTTTTGCTAAACCTGATGCTAAACTAATTGATGTAGATGTGTGTCCTACATTAAAGAAGTCATGCTCACTTTCTTCTGGATTTGTATATCCTGAAATTTCTCTAAAATGTTCTTCATATAGGTATCCATCTTTTCTTCCTGTTAGCATTTTGTGTGGATATGTTTGATGTGATACATCAAATACAAATTTATCTTTTGGAGATTCAAATACATAGTGCATTGCTATAATTGTTTCTACCATACCAAAATTTGGTCCAAAATGTCCTCCCATTTTAGTTAGTCTATTCATCAATGCTTTTCTTATTTCTTCTGCTAATTTTTCTAATTCTTCCATATTTAATTTCTTTACATCTTTTGGACTGTTAATCTTTTCTAAATACATAAATTTACGTCCTTTCTATTCTTTTTTTTAATAATTAAATTTTACCAAATGTTTAGATATACTGTCAATAGTTTTAAAAATCTTGGGTTTCATTATTCCCGCTATACATTCTTTATTTATCAATGTATGTCTCTTTTAACCCCTCTACTAGTTGCCATTTATCTAATAACTTTCTTTCTTCCTTTTCTTTTGACATTATTTTGTTTTCTATTTTCATTATTATTGTTCGTATTGCTTCAAAACTTAGTGTTGCATTTGTTGTCTCTTTTATTACTCTTTCCGCTTTTCTATATGAATCTGTTATTGGTACTATAGATTTTTGCTTAGAGGCTTAGATAAAGTTGACCTTAAATGGGGACTTTTATGCTTTGCATTAAATATAAAAAGAATGGATAAAAGGATACAGAAAAATTAAAAATTATATTATTTTCTTAATTGGAAGAAGTCCCTACTTTGGTAAGGACTTCGAATACGTCAATAGGAATTTTGGCAGGCATGCCATAATCCTGCAGCTCTCGGGTTTCCCCTGTTATTACCGAATCGGCGCGTGGTCGGCACAATATTTTACCACCACAAAATCCCTATCTATATTGGAAGAGCACTTGCCTAAACAAGTGCCTCTCATTAACATAGGTTTTACAGGTGTGCCCTTTCCTGTATTTCTTTTGACCTTATTTCTAAGGTGCATGGCAGAACAATCTCCACTTCAAATTCCTATGTTCTTATTGTATCTTTATTATAACATTTTTATTCCTTCTTGTAAATTTTACTATATTTTTACTTTATATGCAATAAAATGACTATATTTCTCTAGCCATTACAATATATCTATATGTACTACATTTTTCATGTTAGTATTATTTGTATATGTATATCTTGCATAAATGGGTTGGATAATTTACTGCTGGAAGAAAAAGTGATGGCAAGAGTGTATTTGATAGATTTGAAGGACAGGAAGACTATAAGATTAATAATTATTTATTAGAAAATAAAACCGAGTTGCATTAAATTAAAGAAAAAAGAGAGGTTCTAAAATCTCTCTTTTCCTACTCTGGTGCGGATGAAGGGACTTGAACCCCCACTCCGAAGAACTGGTTCCTAAGACCAGCGCGTCTGCCAATTTCGCCACATCCGCCTATATATTTAATTCTTATTTATAATAACATATTTTTTCATTCTTTGTCAATAGATTATTTTTATAAAACTAAAAAAATTTTTGACACGTTTATTTTAATTCTTTATATACATTTATTGTAATTCTTAAAATTAACATTACAATTATATGTAATTTACAATATTTTACCTATTGGATGTTGTAAAATATACAATGTTATGTTAAATTGTATATATTAATTTTTATAATATTAAACTAGGAGGATTAATTAAATGTACGATTTAGAATATAAAATAATTGATAATAGATATTACAATATAAAACAAATTATAAAAGAAGAATTTAATATTTCAGATAGATTATTAAAACGTTTAAAAACTAATAATAAAATATTTTTAAATAATCAAATCATAAATCCTAATTTTACTAATCTTAATGTTGGTGATATAGTTTCTATTACTTTCAGTTTTGATGAAGAGTATGATAATATTCTTCCTGTTAAAATGGATTTAGATATAGCTTTTGAAGATGACTATTTATTAATTATAAATAAGTTGCCAAATACTCCTGTTCACCCTTCTTGTAACCACTTTTCTGATAGTTTATCTAATGGAGTAAAATTCTATTTTGATTCTATTGGACTAAAACGTAAAATTAGAATTGTTAATAGATTAGACAAAGATACTTCTCGGTCTTGTAATCTTTGCAAAGAATGAATATATACAAGAATGTCTAATTCGTCAAATGAAAAATAACTATTTTAAAAAAGAATATATTGCTGTTTTAGATGGGATTTTATCAGAAAAATCTGGAACAATATCTGCACCTATTGCTAGAAAAGATAATAGTATAATTGAAAGATGTGTTGATTTCAAAAATGGCGAAATTGCAATAACCCATTATGATTTAATTAAAAACATTAATAATTCTTTGTCTTTAGTTCATTTTGTACTTGAGACTGGACGAACACATCAAATACGTGTACATTCTGCTTATATTGGTAATCCTATTGTTGGAGATACCCTTTATGGTAATTCATCTGAATTAATAGATAGACAAGCCCTTCATTCATATAAGATTACATTTATTCATCCTATTACTAGAGAAAATATGATATTAGAAGCGGATTTACCTAAGGATATGAAAGTATTCTTCTAGTATATCTTCTATACATGTTACAATTTTTGCTCCTTCTCTTATCATTTCATTTGTTCCTTGAGAAGAATTATTATTTATATTTCCGTGGAACTGCAAAAATTTCTTTTCCTTGTTCTAAGGCATAATCTACAGTTATTAAAGTTCCACTTTTTTTTCTTGCTTCTATTACAATTACTCCATCACTTAATCCACTTATAATTCTATTTCTAAGTGGGAAATTAGCTCCTATTGGTTTTACATCTGGTGAATATTCACTAATAACTGCTCCACCTGTTCTTATTATTTCTTTAAGCAATTCTATATTTTCTTTAGGATATATATTATTGAATCCACCTCCAAGTACAGCTATTGTTTTTCCTCCTGCTACCATACACCCCATATGTGCAAAACTATCTATTCCTCTTGCCATTCCACTTATAATTTTTATTCCTTGTTTAGCTAACTTAAAGCTTATATCTTTTGCTACTTTTTTACCATATTCTGAGTATTGTCTACAACCTATTATTGCTAATCCAAAATCATCTAATATTTTTTCGTTTCCCAATACATATAATTGTTTGGGCGGATTATCAATATTTTTTAATTTTTCTGGATAATCCTCATTTTTAATTTTTAATATTTTCATTTTTATCTCCTTCTTTATTTTAAAAAATCAATTACTAGGCAAATTATAATCAATATTAATATTGTGTTTTTATTAGTCATACGAAAGATCTTCCCCCAAATATGATTATATATAAAATGTCAAAAAGAGAGCACCAATCAAATATGCTCCCTTAATTCATAAATTTATATTTTATCCCCCATAAAAATTTAATAGACTATTTTGCTAATATAGTATATTCCTTATTAGAATTTTCTAGTGCATTTTCAGCTGCTTTAACTACATTTTGCATTAACATTGCTATTGTCATAGGTCCTACTCCTCCTGGTACTGGTGTTATATATGACGCAATTTCTTTTACACTTTCAAAGTCAACATCACCTATAATTCCATTTTCTGTTCTATTTATTCCAACATCTATAATAACTGCTCCTTCTTTTACCATATCTTTTGTTAAAAATTTAGGTTTTCCTAATGCTATTACTATAATATCTGCATTTTTTGTAATTTCAGATAAATTTTGCGTTTTTGAATGACATATAGTAACTGTTGAATCTTTGTTCAACAAACATAATGACATTGGTTTTCCTACAATATTGCTTCTTCCTAATACAACTGCATTTTTACCTTCTAAACTAATATTATATTTTTCAAACATTTTCATTATTCCAGCAGGTGTACAAGAAACAAATCCTTCTTGCTTTAGACACAATTTTCCTACATTTACAGGGTTAAAACCATCAACATCTTTTTTAGGTGAAATTCTTTCAAAAGCCTCATCAATATTTAAATGTTTTGGCATTGGACTTTGTAACAAAATACCATGTATATCTTCTCTTTCATTAAGTGTATCAATTAATGAAAGTAATTGTTCCATTGTTGTACTACTATTTAATAAAAATTCTTCATATTTAATTCCTATTTCTAAACATGCTTTACTTTTATTTTTTACATATATTTGAGATGGTTTATCTTCTCCTACTAGAATTACTGCTAAATTAGGTATTATCCCTTTGTCTTTTATTTCTTGTACTTCTGATTTTAAACCTTCTCTAATGTTTGCTGCAAGTGTTTTTCCATCTATTATCATTTTTAGTATCCTTTCTTGTTAATTATATAAATATATAACCAAATTGGAAAATAATTGTTATTTGACTAGGCAAACAAAATTGAAATCAATAAGGCGTACTTATGTACGTTGTTTGATTTCAATTGAAGTTTAACGACGTCAAAGGACAATTATTTTTCGATTTTATGTTTGTTTAGCATATACAATAATCCTCTTACCTGCTTCATTAGAACATGTAGAAAGGGTTATTTCTCTTGATCCATTAGTCTCACGCGTTGCATATGTCATATCAGAATCAGTAGTTTCATAACTATTATATACTTGATATTCTAACTTGGTACCAGATGTATCTTTTATGTATATTTTAGCACCTGTTGTTAATTTTCCAATATCTGAGAAAAATGTTCCGTTTTTATAATTATGTCCCCATAACACAAGATTTCCTGGTTTATTAACTGCATTTGCAGGATCTTGAGGATATACTGCAACTATAGCTATTTTTAAAGTTGCTGATGTGTTTTCTTCAAGTATTGGATATTCAACATCTATACTCGGAATAGATATTGTACCTATTACCTTATATCCTTCATAATAGGTATCTTTATTTCCTGGTTGTTGATAAATAGAGTTTGAATTGTCATTCCCTAAATTATCTAATATATCTTGTAAAGAAGAATTGTTTCCATCTGTTTCTGAAGAATTATTATTAGAATTATTTGTATCATCATTATCTGCATCATTTGTATTTTTATCAAATTGAGAAACTACATCTTCTGCTTTTTTCTTTGTTTTGTTACTAGTATATACTTTATATCCGAAAAAACCTAATATTGCAACAACTATAACTATTGCAAAAATTAACATTATTGATAAAAAATTTCCATATTTATTTTCCATACATGTTCCCTCCTATTCTAAATTACATTATTAAACTAATATATATATTATAACACATTTTTTAGATTTTTTCGACCCTTTAATACATTTTTTATCAAGCACAATATATTTTTATACTTTATTCTGCTCTTGCCCATACAACAGTTCTTGTACTAGCATCATTTGTACAAGTGCTTAATGAAATTTCTATATAACCTCTGGTGTCTCTAGTTGCATAGTCAAAGTCATTTGCCCCAGCTGTATAATTATTATACACTTTATATTCTAATTTAACACCATTAATATTAGTTATAAATATAGAATCTCCGTTTTGTAATGTGTGTAATTTGGAAAACATTCTACTATTTCTATAATTATGTCCAGCTATTACTGCATTTCCTGAAATGTTTAAAGTTTCTTCAACATTTGATGGATAAATTGCAGCTGTTCCAACTCTAAGTGTTGCTGTATTATCTACATTAAATATAGGATATTGGATTTTAAGCTTTGGAATTGAAATTATTCCTATTACTTTGTACCCTTTATAAAAAGTTCCTAAACTATATGAAGAACCACTATTACCTGATGAGGCTGTTGGCTTTTTGTTAGTTGGTTTTGAGGTATTAGAATTATTGTTATTTCCTTGTGAAGGCTGTTCTGTATTGTCTGCTCCTTCTGTCAGATTTCCTTCTGAAATTTGTCCTTCCCCAATTTCTTCATAATTATTTTCGAATTGAGCCATTAATTCTTCTGCTGATTCATCTGCTGTGTAATTGTCATACAAACTATATATGGCATATCCTACTAATATAATTAAAAATACAGTTAATATAATGATTAATGCTGTTAAAAACTTACTATACATCTTTAATTTATTATATTTTTTCATATGATTTACCTTTCTTGTTTTATAATTATGTAAAAAAATCTTATGTGATTTTAAACTTCCTTAAATTATTCTCTCTCCTAATTTTTCTCCTGCTAATATATGAAAATGCAAATGCTTTACTGTCTGTCCTGCATTTTCTCCGCAGTTAGATATTACTCTAAATCCTGTTTTGTCTATTCCAATATCTTTAGCAATATTGTTTATAGCTGTAAATATTTTTCCAACTAGAGTTTCATCTTCGCTTTTTAAGTCTATTATTGCTTCAATATGTTTTTTTGGAATAACAAGTATATGTATTGGCATTTGAGGATTTATATCTTTAAATGCTAATACCTCTTCATCTTCATAAACTATATCTGATGGTATCTCTCTATTTATTATTTTGCAAAATATACAATCGTCCATGTTATAGATCCTTCCTTTATTTATATTAAAATATAATATTTTAAAATTGGAAAAAAATTGTTATTTGGCTAGGCATTCAAGAAAGAATTACCAGAAACGTACTGTTGTACATTGAGGATTTTCTTTTGAAGAACTATTTAGCGAGTGAAATTTATTTCATAAATTTTTCAAACTTTGCTATTCTAGCTATACTAAATGTCAATCATTTTTCAATTTATTAAAACGGCTTTAATTCTACGTATTCCCGCTGATGATGCTTCTTCTTTTTGTATTTTAAAATGCCCTAATACTTTTGTATTTTCTACATGTGGTCCCATACAAATTTCCTTTGATACATCACCTATTGTATAAACTGTTACAATATCTGGATATCTTTCTATAAACATTGCTTCTGCACCTGTAGCTACTGCATCTTCTTTTTTCATTTCTGTATTTGTAACGGTTAAACCATCTTCTATCCATTCATTAATTAAGTCTTCTATTTTCCTCTTTTCTTCATCAGTTAATTTATGATCACAAGGAAAATCAAATCTCATTCTTTCTGGAGTAATATTGCTACCAGCTTGATGTGTTTCTGGTCCCAAAACCACTTTTAATGCAGCGTTTAGTAGATGTGTTGCTGTATGATATTTCGTTTCCATTTCTCCGCTTCCACTTAATCCACCTTTAAATTTTTTATCAGAACCTAGTTTAGATTTTTCTTGATGTTCTTTAAATAGTTTATCTATCTCTTTTAAATCTACTAAATATCCCTGTTCTTCTGCAATTTCTTTTGTAACTTCTGGTGGAAATCCATAGGTTTCATAAAGATTAAATACTGTTGATGGTTCTAATATAGTTTTGTTTTCTTGTTTTGCTCTATTTAAAACTTTTTCTAATTCTCTTTGACCATGTTCAAGTGTTTTTACAAATTTATCTTTTTCATCTATTAAAACTTGTTTTATTTCTTCCTTTTTTAATACTAAATCAGGATACATTTCTCCAAGAGTATCTATATAAATATCTACTAAACTAGATAACTCATTTAAGTTTATTTCAAGTTTATTTAAATGTCTTACCATTCTACGAATTAATCTTCTTAATATATAGCCTCTATCTATATTTGACGGTCTTCCTCCATCTGAAATAACCATCATACTTGCACGTAAATGCTCTGTAACTATTCTTCTACTTTGAATATTCTCTTTATGTGGAGTTAATTCTAATAACTTGTCCATTACTGGTACAAAAAGTTCTGTATCATAAGGAGTTTCTTTTCCTTGCAATAACATGTTTATTCTTTCAAGCCCTAAACCTGTGTCTACATTTTTTTGTGATAATTTTTTATATGTACCATCTTCATTTTTATAAAATTCCATAAATACATTATTCCAAATTTCAACATATTTACCACAACCACAAGATGGGTTACATTCTGAAGAACATTTCGGCTTTCCTGTGTCATAAAACATTTCAGTATCTGGTCCGCATGGTCCTGTTTCACCTGCTATCCACCAGTTATCATCTTTCCCAAAGAAATATATTCTTTCTTCTGGTATTCCTACTTTTTTCCATACTTTTGCACTTTCTTCATCTCTCTCACAATCAGAGTCTCCTCCAAAACATGTTACAGATAATTTTTCTACTGGAATACCCAATTCTTTTGTTAAAAATTCATAACTCATACTAATAGATTCTTCTTTAAAATAATCTCCTAATGACCAATTTCCTAGCATTTCAAAATATGTTAAATGTCTATTATCTCCTACTTCATCAATATCAACAGTTCTTAGACATTTTTGATAATCTGTAAGACGTGTTCCATTAGGATGTTTTTGACCTAATAAATAAGGAACTAATGGTTGCATACCTGCTGTTGTAAATAAAACAGATGCATCATTTTCTGGAATTAATGGTGCACTTGGTATAACAGTATGTCCCTTTGATTTAAAATAATTCAAGTATTTGTTTCTAATTTCAATTGCTTTCATAATCTACCCTCTTTTTATACATACTAATTTAATTATATAATATAATTTAATAAATTTCAATTATATTATTATAAAAAGTCGTTTTTTTATAATAATATATTAAAAGCTTATGTACAAAAATGCGCATAAGCCTTATTCTAATCTATATTTCCATTTGATTTCCCAAAAATCCTGCTGCTGATTGAACTAATTTATATTCTGTATCACCCATTTTAGTTTGAGCATCTTTAGACATTAAAATTACACTTCCGATAACATCTCCTTGAGAAATTATAGGGTATACTACTTGAGAATTAAATTTTCTATCTTTATTATCATTTTGAGTTATTGGTATTGATATTTCATTATTCTCACTACTTGTATAAACTTCTTTATCCTCTAATAATTGTTCTAATTCAGATGATAAATTTTGCTCTAAAAATTCTTTTTTTGATCCCCCTGAAACAGCAATAACTGTATCCTTATCTGTAATACAAGCAATATGCCCAGTTGTCTTTGATAATGTCTCTGTATATCCAGAAGCAAACTCTGAAAGTTCTCCAATAGGAGAATATTTTTTTAATATTACTCCGCCTTCTCTATCTGTAAAAATTTCTAACGGATCTCCGCTCTTTTATATGAAGTACTCTTCTTATTTCTTTTGGAATTACAATTCTCCCCAAATCATCTATTCTTCTTACTACTCCAGTTGCTTTCATTTCGCTTTTCCTCCTTTAAGTTAATTTTAGGTTTATATTTCCTTTTAGTTTCTATTAAACTACATTTATATAAAAATGCAATTTATGTAGAAATAAATTTTGTTTTTATAAACTTATTATTACACTTGAGGAAAATTTTATACATTTTATTTAAAATTTTTAATCTTTTGAAACAGTCAAAATTCCTATTTCTCTTGCCCCATTCTTTTTCAAAAGTTTTGAACATTCATTTACTGTATTTCCAGTAGTATATATATCATCTAATAAAATAATACTTTTTTCTTTAATTAAATTATTATTTTTAACTTTATAAATATCTTTAACATTTAAAACTCTCTCTTCCTTAGTTAAAGTACTTTGTGCAACATTATTTTCTGTTTTAATTAATAATTTATTCAAAAATTGAATATTCTTTAATTTTCTACTTATTTCTCTTGCTAATAATTCACTTTGATTATATCCTCTACAATTAAATCTTTTCTTATGTATAGGTACTGGAATAATTATTTCATAATTATTTATAAAATTAACCATTTTTTTATTACTCAAAATGATACTTGCAAATGTTTTATATAAATAAGATTTATTATTAAATTTGTAATCTATTAATAATTTTCGAATTTGCCCTTCATATTTAAATATATATCCGTGCTCATTAAAGAACTTATCAGTTTTATTTTCATAATTATCAATTTTAGCAACAGTAATTGTATCTAGTCCAGATTTACAATTTTCGCACAAACTATTTTTATCTATTTCTTCACAAATTCCACATACATTCGGATATATTAATTCTAACAAAAAATCTAAAATTTCTATTTTAAATCATTCCTTTCTATATTTTTTAACAATTTTCGATAATTTTGCATATTTTATAATAATGATAATTAAAGGAATTAGCTTCCTATATCATAAAAACTTATAAGGAGGAAATAATAGTGTTCACTCGTAGATGTAGACGTAATTGCTGTTGTCCTATGACTAATATGGATAATAACAATTCTTGTGATTATGAAACAATATGTAATGATGTTTCAAACAATTGTTGTTGCAAAGATAATGACGATTGTGGCTGTGGATATGATGATGATAACTGTTGCGGAGATATATTCCCATATAACCCAATGTTTGCTCAAAGTTATGTTCCTATTCAACAAATGGATAAAACTTTTGTACCTTGTGTTGGATTAAAAAAAGGAACTATATTCCCTGAATTAGTTGATCCATATTATCCTTGTCAATCAATTGATTTTATAAACTTTATTAAAGATACTAACAAAATTGGAGAGGGGTGTAATGGATGAATAACGAATGTTGCCAAAACAATGTAGAAGAAAGAAATTGTTGTTGTGATTGTCATGAAAATGACTGTGATAAAACCAGAAAAGAAATGCTAATGCAAATTAAGGAATATGATTTTGCTTTAGATGAATTAAATTTATATTTAGATACTCATCCAGATGACTCTAAAGCTTTATGTTTGCATAATAATTATTCAAGAACATTAAGAGAACTAGAAACTGAATATCAAAGAGTTTATGGTCCATTAACTGCTAATTATCCATGTAAAAAATGGAGATGGCTTGAAGAACCATGGCCTTGGGAAAGGGGGATTATGTAGTTATGTGGGATTATAAAAAGATTTTACAATATCCAATAAATATAAAAACACCTGATCCAAGATTAGCTAAAGTGATCATTTCTCAATATGGCGGACCTGATGGAGAACTTGCTGCTTCTTTAAGATATCTAAGTCAAAGATTTGGAATGCCAGACCAAAATGCTAAAGCTATATTAAATGACATTGGTACAGAAGAATGAGCTCCACGATGTTGTCAATAGTTAAAGACATAATTACAATCTTTGCTATTGACTGTAAAATGTAATGTTAACAAATTTTCAATTTTATGTAAAATATGCTATACTTTAAATAGCAACTGAAAATTTTTTATTTCAAATCTTGCCTATTGCAAGTAGAAAGTGTGACAGTATGAAATTAGACTATGTACCTACAATAACAAGCGAAAAATATGTACCTATAACAGTAGAAGGTGTAACAGCTTCTAAAACAAATTTTCATGTAGATATATATGAAAACAAGAAAGACGCTGATAAAGAACTAATTGGAACGGCTTCTGTTGTATTAGGTCCTCCTCATGATGACAGTGTACTCTATATTAGAGTAGAGACCAAGTATGAACATACCATCTATAATGGCACTGTATATCACAATATGACTTTTGAAGAACTTGTGGCAGAGCATGAAGAAATTGTAGTTGCATGTAAAGAACTTAAGAAGGCTTGGGGATAATTTTATCCCCATTTTTTTTATGTACTTTTTTAGGTTTAGGTATTTTAGGATATATATGTAATTTAAAATTAGTTGGATCTGCATCTTTTTTAATAGCCTTTTCTGTTTTTAAATATGTAACTTTTGCGATAATACTTTTTAGCAAAATATTTTTATCTTCAGCAGTTTCTAGTTTATCATATAAGTCAATTACATTTTCTAATTTTGGTATCATCATTTCTTTTTCATTTTGCATTTCATTATTTTTATTTAAAAATTCATTGTATTCTTTTAGTTTACTTTCTATATTTTCGATATTGTCCTTTATAGCTTTTGAGCGATTGATAAATTCATCTTTACTATAAATTCCATTTTCTAAGAAGTCATATATTTTATCAAGCTTAGTATTTTCTTTTTCTAATTCTTTTTTCGTATTCAAAATAGATTGTTCTATTATTTTGTTATTATCCATACTTAAATTATCTTTAATATTACAATTTACCTTATAATTCTCAAGCCATATTTTTAAAGATTCAATTACCTTGTTTTCTACAATATAAAGCTTAGAACTTACATTATCACATTTTGGATTAGAACACATAAGAGTAGCTGGTTTGTCAGCTTTATTATAAGGTCTTCTTTGCATAGGTTTACCACATTTTTCACAAAATACTAAGCCAACTAAAGGATTTTGAACTATATTGCTATGTTTTACTTTAGGAGAATTTTGTTTTCTTTTTTCTTGAACTAATTCCCAAGTTTTAGCATCAATAATTGGTTCGTGTAATCCATCATAAATTAAATACTCTTGATTACGAGGTCTACTAATAATAAGATGTCCATTTTTAGTTTTCTTTTTCTGTTTTCTTCTATTCCAAACTATTTTACCAATATAGGTAGGATTAGAAAGAATATCTTTCACAGAAGAAATAGTCCATTCATCAGAAATTCTAGGTTTTAAATTCATATTATTTAATTGTTTAACAACAGAATTTATAGTATTACTTTCAAAAGAATATAGTCTAAAAATTTCTTTTACAATAGGAGCTTCATCTTGATTGATTGTTAAAGTATAACCTTTTGCATCTTTTAGTTTTACTCGTGTGTATCCAAATGGAGCGATATTTCCTACAAATTTACCTTCAGAAACAGAAATTTCACGACCTCTTTGCAAACGTCTGTTAATTGTCTTATATTCTCTCCTAGACATAAATAAACCAAACTCAAAATATTCTTCATCAAATTCATTATCGGGATCATAAGTTTTTACAGGTGTAATGATTTTAGTATGAGAATATTTAAAAGCTTTAGAAACTCTACCTTGATCAGCAGTATCACCACGAGCAAGTCTTTCCACTTCAACAACTAGAACACCAGTCCATTTTTCATTTTCAACATCTTTAAGAAGTTTTTGCATTTCTTTTCTTTCACTAATTGTTTCACCACTTACAACTTCTCTATAAATTTTTGAAATATGAAAATTTCGTTTTTCAGCTAAAGTAGTTAAAATCTTCTCATGTCTTGCTAGAGTTTCGCCTTCGCCATATTTTTCGGATTCTATATCTTCTCTTGATTTTCTTAAATATATTGCATATGTGCCATTTTGCACATTTCCTCCTTTCCTTGTAATTTGTCTTTAACTTGGAATTAATTATATCTGTAATTGCAACAAATTACAACAAAGAAGGATTTATTTTTCTTATTAAATTAACAATAACATTATCTATATATTCTTTTTGATTAGAAATATTTTCTACAATGTAGTCATCATAAAATTTCACTTTAGTATTTTCAATAATATATTCTTTTAATAACATATAAATCGCCTCTTTAAAATTTATGAGAAAAGCATAAAAAAATACCCAAGACAAACTTGTCTTGAGCAAATTTTTATTTTTTCTATGCTAACATTATATGATGGGCAATTTATAAAATCAATTCCCTTTTATTTCCCTTTTTTCTAAAAATACTACTAAAATTTATCAATTTATGATAGTATATAGAAAATTACAAATATAATAAGAAAATAAGAAGTATGAAAAGGAAAAATTAATTATGAAAAATAAAATAGATAAAAGTGCTAGAGCATTAATGACCTGTGATTTAACTAATAGTATTGTAAGTTTATTTGGAGAAACTTTCTTAGTAGCATATTTCTTACAAATTTCAAATGAAAATATAGTACAAGTATCTATATATTATATAATTTTATATGCATTATTAGCATTAGGGAGTTTTTTATTAGGAAGTGTAATGAAAAGCAAACCTCAAAAAAGAGTTATTATTTATAGATTTGGTATTGTAATAAAATCAGTATATATATTATTAATCGTTTTATTTAAAGAAAAAATAAATCAATACTTTATAGTTGTTGCAATATTTTATGGAATAGCAGAAAGTTTATATTGGTCAGCACATGATGTAATGAATATGGAGATAGTAGATAATGATAGTCGAAAAAGTTATATGACAACAAAAAGAATATTAAGTAAATTAATTAATATAATAGTTCCAATTATACTAGGAACATCAATAGAATTAACATCTTTTACGAGCATTTCAATATATATATTTGTGTTAACTTTATTTCAAATAATGGTTTCATTATGTATAGATGTAAATAAATTTGGAATTAAAGGAATAAAAGAAAAATACAATTTAAAGAATTTTATGAAAGGATTATCAATAAGCCAAAAAGAAAAGTTAAAAAAAGTATATAAATTATCTTTTTTGTATGGTATGATGATGGACACAATAAGAGTATTAGTAATCATTATAACAATTATGACTTTTAAAACATCTTTAAATTTAGGAATATTAACAACCATATTCTCTATATGTTCAATGATATCTTTATATTTATTCAATAAATTGTACCAAAGGAAATATGCAAAGACATTATTAATTTTCTGTTCGGTACCTGTTATATTAGGTGTTATTGGCTTGTTACTAAATATAAATAAAATAACATTAATAATATATAATTTTACATATAGTATAACTGTATATATCCTCGAAGTTATGTTTAAAATAAAAACGGATAATATTGTTATAGAATATAATATAGAAAAATGGATAGTAGAATATCACACATTTATAGATTGCTTTATGGAGTTAGGTAGAATAATAGGTTTTCTATTAATGTTAATTATAGGATTATTAAATAATATTATTTATTTTAAAGCATTACTATTAATAGTTACTGTATCTATACCTATATATGCCAAGACAATGTATAAAATTGAAAAAGAATAAAAATCTCAAACTAAAATTCTAATGTGCTTTATAAAATCAAGTCAAGGTTAAAATGAATGTACTATCTCACAACCTTGACTTGATTTTAAAAGCACATTCTTTTTCAATTAAGAGGATTAAGGGTAATTTTAGTCAAAATCACCTAATATCTCAATTAAAATTGAGAGCAGGAAAGCGATATTAACATATCGCCTATACACATTGAAGGGCAAGACTTCAAGAGTTAATAAAAGAACAAAAATTTTAAGCAAATATGATGTAAAAATTCACCGAGTGAACTGGCTGAAACCCGCTATTCTTCGTTTTAAATTGAAAATGGTGAACTAAAATATTAAAAAAGTTCACCAAGTGTACTACAAACTTTCTGAAATTTTGTAAAAAATTAGTTACCAATAAATCCTCGATAACTGGTTATAATGATAAAAAAAATATGGGATTTTTGAGCTTATTCCATTTTGGAACAAACTCACTTGTACTTAGAATTTGTGAAAATTTGTTAAAAAGTATTGATTTTGCAAATAAAATAAATTATAATGAATATAATAGTAGTGGATATTTAATATCTACTATAATTAAAAATGTGAGTCGCAACCCTATTTGCGTCGAATAAATGGATAGGTGAAAAAATGTGAACCGCAACCCTGCTTGCGAGATATAAATGTGCAGGTGGAAAAATGTTAATTATAGTAAAATGTGGGGTCTATAAGTTACTTAGATCCCATATTTTCATAAAAGGAGTTAAATAATAATGATAATAGAAGATGGAAAATTTTATTTTATAAAAGATAAGTTTTTTGATATATTTAAAGATTATAAATTAATGGAAAACAAAGAAGGTGGAAACAAAAGACCTTGCTACTTCTGTTTTAGAGATAGAAAAAATAAAGAAATAATATGGTTTGTTCCAATATCGACTAAATATGATAAATATAAAAAGATATATGATAATAAAAAATTGAAAGTTAGAAACAAACCAGTATATAATTTTGTTTTTGGTAGTGTGCTAGGTAAAAAAGCTGTATTTTTAATACAAAATATATTTCCAACAACAGAAGAATATATATTAGAAAAATATACAAATTCAAATATAGATGTAGAAATACCTTCAGTAGTAAAAAATGAAATTATAACTACTGCATTAAGAGTTGTGAGACTTGCAGAAGAAGGCATACATATTCCATTTTACGATATAGTTGAAATGAGAAATATTTTATTAAAAGATAAAAATAATTGAACTGGTAAACAATTCTTACTAGTTCAATTATTTTTGAACCTATGCAATTTTTGCACAAGTTGAAAATTTTACAGTCAATAGCACTAAATTTTTCAATTGACAACATCATGGAACTGAAGAATTAGCACACTTAGAAATGGTTGGAACTCTTGTACACCAATTAACAGATGGTGTATGTCCTAGTGAACTTGAAAAGGCTGGACTTGGACCATATTATACAGACCATGGAACTGGTGTATATCCACAATCTGCTGCTGGTTCACCTTTCACAGCTGCATATATAGCAGTAAAAGGCGACCCTATTGCTGATCTTCAAGAAGATTTAGCTGCAGAACAAAAAGCAAGAGCAACATATGAAAAATTAATTGACTTATGTGCAGATAATGCTGATGTAGTAGATGTTCTAAGATTTTTAAGACAACGTGAGGTTGTTCACTTCCAAAGATTTGGTGAAGCATTAAGAAATGTTCAAGAAAAACTTGCTCAAAAAAAATTTTATATGAATAATAATTGTATAATGACAAACATGAATGATAGTTATGCTAATAATACAGTAAATAATATGACTGCAAATTTACCTAATGATAATATGATGAATAATAATTGTGGTTGCAATAGATAACTAGTTTAAGGGCACATCTTATTGTGCCCTATATCTATTTACACTATTCATTACTCTATAAATTTATGAATGTTTTTTACATACCATTACCTATAAAATTCTATATCTAATATCGATGTAAATAATTAATTAATTCATCATATATAGGCTTTCTTTCTACAATTTTCTTTTCTTCCTGCATTTTTAACAATTCATTAATGCTTACAAACTTAACCTCTTGAACTTCACTTTCTTGCATTTTTATATCTTTTATACTAAGTTCTTCTTTTCTTAAAATAAAAAAATCATAAAATTGATTTTCAATAAAGTCTTCTGAATATTTTTGTTGTGTACGATATGAAAACATATACCTAAAAGACTTTATATCTACATTATAACCAATGCTAACACTAATCTCTTCATTTATTTCTCTTGCAGCTGCTGAAAGTGCATCTTGTCCAGTTGAAATATGACCTGCAACAGAGATATCCCACATTCCTGCATTTTTTTCTTTATTTGCTGATCTTTGTTGTAACAACACTTCATTTTTTTCATTTATAATTGCTACTACAATTGATCTATGCCATAATCCCTTTTTATGAATTTCATCTCTTGATAAAATTTCTCCTGTTTTAATTCCATTTTCATCTAGTACATCAATTAATTCTTTACTCATAATTTTTCTTACTCCTTCTCATAAAATTTTATCCTAATGTTAAATCTTCACTTTTTGAAAATCTTTCAATATACTTATTTGCTTTTTCCATATAATCTCTAACTTTTTTTCCTGATAAATCTCTTCCACCTTCATAATATCTTTGAATGGAATCAATTTGTCTTTTTAAATCTGATAAATCCCTGTTATTAATAATAACATGATTAAAGTCTAACCATTGATTATAATATAATTCGTCTGCTTTTTCATATTCTTGAACATGTTTCTTTACGTAATCTTCTCCTAAATGTTCCTTTTGTTGTATCATATATTCTTCTTTAGATAGACCTTGAATATAAATATTTACTATTGATTCTGGAAATTTCCTCTTTAATTTCTCTAATGCCTCTTTATTACTAACAACAATACTAGATGAAATTCCATCTTTCAGTCTTTCTTTTATCTCTTCTGTATTAATACCATAAGTCGCTCCAAAATTATTATATTGTAAATCACAAGATTCTATATCAAATTCTTCATCTTCTGGACAAATCATTTCCTCTCCATCACTTTTTTCACGATGTCTAGTTGTATGTTTTGGTAAAATGATAGAATGCAATATACCTTGTATTCGTATAGTTTCTAATGCTTCATCTTTTCCAGAACCTGGATTACCACTAAAAACATATACTTTTGGTTTTTCTTGTTTTTCTTGCATTTCATTTTGTTTATGTCTAAAATCCTTTGTATTTAAATCTTCTATCATTTTCGAAAGTCTTTGTACTCCATTATCTGTATTTAAAATAGTATAATCATATAATTCTGTATTATTGGTATATATATCCCAATCTTTTAATGCCTTTCTATATCTAATTTCTGCACTTTCTTGTGTGTCTCCTCTCTGTTTTGCAATTTCCATAAATATTTCCTTATTTTTAGGAATAGTTCTATGCACATAACAAGATATACATTGTCCTTTATAAATGTTCTTTAAATCTCTTATTACTCCTGGATCGTTTACAATAATAGTGGCATTTCTTCCATGTTCTAAATAGTTATTAATTTCATCCATAGAAAAGCCATAATAATTTCCATAATTAATATATGTTAAAGGAAGTCTTAAATTTACAAAAGCTTGCCTTCTTTTTGCTTCCAATCTTATTTGTTCTTCTTCAGACTTTTCTCCATCATTATATTTTCCAAAAACAGACCTTATTCCTATATTCTTTCCTTGTTCTAATGACTCAATTTCGATTTTACGGAAAGGTCTTGTTACATATTTATTAATAAAAGCACAATGATATTTTTCTTCTAACATATCTGCTACTACATTTTTTCCAGCACCAGACATCCCAGAAATAATAATTAAATTTGCCTCTTTGGATTTTTGTGTAACAGATTGACTTAAATACTCTTTAAATTTTGAATCCATTTTTTCCTCCACAAATTAAAATTTCTATTATATTATAACATTTTATATAATTTTGTCAACCAGTACATGATATCACTAATAGTTTGTTTAATTTAAAAAGTATGGCAGGATAAGGAACGCAGAAGCTTTTCTATCAACTTTTAGAAAGACAAGCTTTCTAATCCTCTGTTAATACAAAAAACTTGCAGAGAATATGCAGAGTGCATACATTTCAGTGTATTTAATCTTGTCAAACTTGCTATTTATATGTGTTACAAAGGATTTTTATTACCTTTTTTATATCTTCTTGATATTCATTGGGTAGTTCTTTTAAATTTTTCATTTTGCTATCTCTAATTTATACTTCATTATTTTTAGATTTGTTTATATTTTCGGCTTCTAAAAGTAATATATCAAAATCAGATAAGAATTTTTTATCTTGAATTATTTTATACTTCTCATATTCATTTTCAGCTTTTTCATCTGCTTCTTTTTTAGATATTTTACCTTTACCTTCTAAAATATCATAATGTCTTATAGATAACACAGTATCAACTTCTT
>CARPYP010000003.1:0-41688 GCA_949045875.1 uncultured Clostridia bacterium
AATTAAAACCAGAAGTATGGGACATATTAGAAGAAGTTATAAAAGACCATCCAGTAATGTTAAACCGTGCACCAACACTACACAGACTAGGAATTCAAGCATTTGAGCCAGTATTAGTAGAAGGAAGAGCACTAAAACTACATCCGTTAGTATGTACAGCCTTCAATGCAGACTTTGATGGAGACCAAATGGCTATACACGTTCCATTATCACCAGAAGCACAAGCAGAAGCAAGATATTTGATGTTATCAGTAAACAACTTATTAAAACCACAAGACGGTAAGCCAGTTACAGTACCAACACAAGACATGATACTAGGAAGTTATTACTTAACAATGCAAGTTGATGGTGAAAAAGGTGAAGGAATGCACTTTAAAGATGTTGACGAAGCATTATTAGCATATCAAAATGGAGACTTAGAGCTACATGCAAAAGTATTTATAAGAATGAGCAAAGAAATAGATGGAGAAATCAAAACAAGAGAAACAGAAACAACAGTAGGAAGAGTAATCTATAATCAAGGAATACCACAAGACTTAGGATTTGTAGACAGAACAACAGAAGAAGGAATGTTTGCACTAGAAATAGACTTCCCAGTAATAAAGAAAAATTTAGGAACAATAATAGCAAAATGTATTGATGTACATGGATTAAGCGAAGCAGCAGAAGTACTAGACTATATAAAAAATCTAGGATATAAATACTCTACAAAAGGAGCTATCACAGTTTCAGTTGCAGACGTAAAAGTTCCAGAAGCCAAAAAAGAAATATTACAAAAAGCAGAAAAAGACGTAGATGATGTAACAAGACACTATAAACGTGGATTAATTACAGATGATGAAAGATATTCATCAGTAATCAAAATTTGGGAAAAAGCAATAGATGATGTTACAGAAGCGATGAAAAATAACTTTGACACATTAAACCCAATCTACATGATGGCAGAATCAGGTGCCAGAGGAAACATGAACCAATTAAGACAAATTGCAGGTATGCGTGGACTTATGGCAAGTACAACAGGTAAAACAGTAGAAATCCCAATAAAATCATGCTTCCGTGAAGGATTAGCACCACTAGAATACTTTATTTCATCACATGGAGCTAGAAAGGGATTAACAGACACAGCCCTAAGAACAGCAGACTCAGGATACTTAACAAGAAGATTAGTAGATGTATCACAAGACATTATAGTAAGAGAAGAAGAATGTGGCACAACAGAAGGAATAGAAATAGAAGACATCAAAGATGGAAATCAAATAATAGAAAAATTACAAGAAAGACTAGAAGGAAGATATACACTAAATGATATAGTAAATCCAGAAACAGGAGAAGTTATAGTTCCAGTAGGTGTTATGATAACACCAACACTTGCAAAAGCAGTAGTGGATGCAGGAATTACAAAAGTAATAGTACGTTCAGCACTAACATGTAGAACAAAACATGGAGTATGTTCAAAATGCTATGGTATGGGACTTGCGACACGTGAACCAGTAAACATTGGAGAAGCAGTAGGAATAATAGCAGCACAATCAATAGGAGAACCAGGAACACAATTAACAATGCGTACATTCCACCAAGGAGGAGTCGCAGGAGGAGATATCACACAAGGTCTTCCAAGGGTTGAAGAATTATTCGAAGCCAGAAAACCAAAAGGAATTGCTATAATCACAGAAATAGAAGGAACAGTTAGAATATCAGATGAAGGAAACAAAAAAGAAGTTACAATAGTAGGAGCAGACGAAGCCAAAAAATATGTAATTCCATTTGGAGCAAAACTTAGAGTAAGAGAAGGTCAAGAATTAAAAGCAGGAGATCCAATAACAGAAGGATCAATAAATCCAAACGAAATTCTATTAATAAATGGACCAAAAGGAGTATATGAATATTTAATTCAAGAAGTACAAAAAGTATATAGAAACCAAGGTGTTGATATAAACGACAAACACGTTGAAGTCATTGGACGTCAAATGATAAAAAGAGTCAAAGTTGAAAATCCTGGAGATACGACATTCTTTGCAGGTTCACTAGTAGACATGTATGAATTTGCAGAAGAAAATGAAAAAATGAAAGAAGAGGGAAAACAACAAGCAACAGGAAAGAGAGTATTACTAGGAATTACAAAAGCATCACTCGCAACAGAAAGCTTCTTATCAGCAGCATCATTCCAAGAGACAACAAAAGTATTAACAGAAGCAGCAATAAAAGGAAAAGTAGATCCATTAATAGGACTAAAAGAAAACGTAATCATAGGAAAACTAATACCAGCAGGAACGGGATTATCAATATATAAAGACATTCCAATAAATACAGAAGTAGACGACACATTAGAAGACGAAATTTCGGCAATAAGTTAATAAAAAAAGGAGACAATCGTCTCCTTTTTTGGAAAGTTATCAAATTATTTTTTGGTCAATATAAAAACAGTTGTTTCACAAATTCTGCACAATTCTTAGAAGCAAAACGCAAATACTCATTAAAATCAACCTGATTATTTCCATTAGGGGTATCTGAAATAGAGCGAACAACAATAAAAGGAATATTATTTAAACTACACACCTGAGCAATAGCGGCACCCTCCATTTCAACACAATCAGCACTAAATTTTTTATTTATAGTTTCTTTCATCTTAACATCTGTACAGAAAATATCTCCTGAAGCAATAATTCCAGTAGATATACATATATCATTAATTTTAATACTCATACATCTCTGTAATAAATTAGTATCACACTCAAAAAACATACCAGTATCAGGAATACATCCCTTATCACGGCCAAAAGCAGTGACATCAAAATCATGTTGAACAAGGTTTTTAGCAATAACAATATCACCAATATTCAAATCATTATTCAGGCTACCTGCAGAACCCAAATTAATAATAAACTCTAACTTAAAATTATCTGTTAAAATTTGAGTAATCCTAGAAGCATTAACCTTTCCAACACCACATCTAACCAATAAACAATCTTTATTAGAAATTTTACCTTTAAAAATATTTAGATTATAAATATGCACTTCTTCTATATTATACATTAAAGACTTAATAGCATCTAATTCCTCTATCTCAGCAACAATTATTCCAATATATTTTTCCATACAAAAAATCAATCCTTTCATCCAAAAACATATAAGCAAATTCAAATTTAAGTTACAATTCAAAGTTATCCTAACATGAAAATTTGTGTTTGTATAAGAACCCTCAGTCACTGCGTGACAGCTCCCTTAAATAAGGGAGCCAAGGGCGTAGAGAACATCTTGCCTCCCTTACCTAAGGGAGGTGGCAGCCGAAGGCTGACGGAGGGTTTTAGAAGACAAAAATATAAATCATCCCCACAAACCCAAATTTATATATTAAAACTGTGAATTGTACAAATTTCAATATATATAATACAATAAATTATATAATAAAGCAAATCTACGAAAAGTGCACAACAAAACTGTCAAAAAATGCACAACAAAATCATCAAAAAATGCACAATAGTATTGAGAAAAATGATAGAAGATGTTATTATATGTGGATTATATAATGCAGTAGTAAAAAGAACTGATGGTATTTATGTATTGCCAATAACAGCATTAAAACCATGATTATTTAAACATATGTGCATTAGAATATCATTATATATTATAGATAAAGTTGAGAATTATAAAACAAACTTTACATAATTGTAAAAAAGTGCTATACTATAAGAGTAGCAAGAAAATAGTCAAGAACTATGGAGGTAGCAATATGGGAATTAAGAATAAGGACAAGAAAAAGGAAGAGCAGGCACAGAAGGCAATGAGAACTTTTGTAGAGAAAATACCAGAATTATATGACTATGATCTACAAAAGTTAATTAATGAAGTAGAAGAGGAACTGAAGAAACGGGAGGAAAAGAGGGGGCAGATGATAAATTCTATCGAAGATATGTGTAAACATATGATGAGAGAGAAAGAAACAAGTTATAGCTTTTACTATGAGGCTATGACACCCAGGGATCAGCTAATGGCAGAAAATGATGGTATTACAGATAGCGGGTACCGTCACATTTGTAGCCAGTTGGGAGAGAAAGGGGTAAGGGCGATTCAGTATGGATATAACACTTTCCTGATAAAAAAATACCCTCAAGAAAACAACGGTGCATGCTTTGATGTCGAAATCATTGAGCATGTAGATGTTCTGTAAAAATAATCCCCCAAAAAAGAGCCACAGTATACTGAGGCTCCTTTTTGTGTTAAATAATAAATTGTTATAAATAATATATGTTACAATTATCAGTGATTTTAAAATACATTTTTACAATTAAAATTTCTTACCAGTTAATTTCTCATATGCTTCAATATATTTTGCTCTTGTTGTATCTATAACATCTTGAGGAATAGGTGTTGGATTTTTGGCATCCCAATTATTAGACTTTAACCAATCCCTCATATATTGTTTATCAAAACTCTTTTGAGAACGTCCAATTTCGTAATCATCTGCTGGCCAAAAACGGCTAGAATCAGGAGTTAAAACTTCATCACCTAATACTAAATTACCATTTTCATCTAAACCAAATTCAAATTTAGTATCAGCAATTATAATTCCTTTTGTTAATGCATAATCAGCACATTTTTTGTATATTTCAATTGTTTTAGATTTTACCTTTTCAGCTAAATCCTTTCCAATTAAATTACACATTTCTTCAAAAGTAATATTTTCGTCATGACCTTCTTCAGCCTTAGTTGTTGGAGTAAATATAGGTTCAGGTAACTTTTGAGACTCTTTTAAACCTTCAGGAAGTTTAATTCCGCAAACCTCTCCAGTTTCTTGATAGCTTTTCCAACCAGAACCTGTAATATAACCTCTAACAATACACTCAACAGGTATCATTTTTAATTTTTTAACAAGCATGCTTCTTTCCTCAAACTCAGAAGTTCTAAACTCATCAGGAAAATCCTTTAACTCCGTAGCAATAATATCATTTGGAATAATATCTTTAACATAATCAAACCAAAACTCAGAAATCTTATTTAAAACTTGTCCTTTATTTGGAATCATACAGGGAAGAATAGAGTCAAAAGCAGAAATCCTATCAGAAACAACCATCATCAATTTATCATCATCTACAGAATAAATTTCTCTAACTTTCCCACTACTAATTTTATTCATTTTCATCATTTCCTCTCTTTTTTATAATATATGTAAATAAAAATATTGTTTATATTTATAAAAGAACCCTCAGTCACTTCGTGACAGCTCCCTTAGGTAAGTGAGCCAAGAGTGAACAAGAGACTTGCCTCCCTTTAGGGATGTGGCAGTCGAAGGCGGACAGAGGGGTTTATGAACTACATCTGGTTCAAATACTCCTTATACCCTAATTTCTGTAATTTATCATTTTTAGATAAAACAGCAGACTCCATAGATTTTTTATAGTCTATTATCTTATTGCGAAGAATATCATCAGATGTAGCCAAAATTGTTGTAGCTAAAATTCCAGCATTTTTTGCACCATCAACTGCAACAGTTGCAACAGGTATTCCAGAAGGCATTTGAACTATTGAATACAAAGAATCAACACCATCTAACTTAGAATGAATAGGAACACCAATTACAGGGCAAGGAACTTGTGCAGCAAACACACCAGGAAGATGAGCAGCCCCCCCTGCGCCAGCAATTATTACTTTAACCTTTCTATCATTTAAACTTTTGGCATATTTTGCAGCCTCATCTGGGCACCTATGAACAGATAAAATAGTCATCTCATAACTAATTCCAAAATCCTCCAAAACCTTTGCAGCATTTTGCATAACAGATAAATCAGAATCGCTACCCATAATGATTGCAACATCCACATTTTTTTCCATAAATAATCATTCCTTTCTTTTATATATGCATAAATCAAGTTTGAAAAGAATTAGTATATTGCTAGGCATTCAAGAAAGAAATACTGGAGACGTACATTGGTACGCCAAAGGATTTTCTTTCGCAGAATAACGAAGCAAGATGCTGATTATTTTTCAAACTTTTTCAAGGCTTCAATTAATTGTATTTTCTCCGCTGCCTGCACACGAGCAGACAAATCTTCTGGAGTGTCATCTGGAAAAACATCAACAACAGTTTGCCTAATAATATCACCACTATCATATTTTTCATTAACATAGTGCAAAGTAACACCACTTTTAGTCTCATGTGCATTTATCACAGCACGATGTACATTCATTCCATACATACCCTTACCACCGTATTTAGGGAGTAAAGCGGGGTGTGTATTAATAATTGTGTAATTATTAATAAGATTAGGACCGATTAATTTCAAATATCCAGCAAGAACTATTAAATCTATATCATAATGTGAAAGAACATCTAATAGTTCAAAATCAACCTCAGAAATTTGTTTGTTTCTTATAATGTATGTTGGAATATTAGCATTTTGAGCTCGAGAAAGAGCAAAAGCATTAGGATTATCAGATACAACCAATTGAATATTAGCATTTAAATTTCCAGAAACAATATTATCAATAATAGCCTGTAAAGTTGAACCATTTCCAGAAGCGAAAACAACTAAATTATACATATTTCAAAATATTCCTCTCTTAAAATATGACACAATTATAATACAATGTATGAAAAAAGTCAATTTTTTATAGAAATGAGATAGCATAAATTTGCAATTCCCCCTTGTCCTTTTATAAATAATATTATATATTATTACAAATAGTAAAAAATTCTGAAATTAATACAGGGGGGAAAATATGAATATCATGGGATTTTTTATAATATTGTTAATAATATTATCTATATTTGGACCATTAATATTAACAGCATTTAACTTAATAAATTTATTCAAAAAGAAAAAAATAAAAGAAGATGCAATAGACATATTAACATTTGTATTTGGAATACTACTAAGTACAATATTATATAAACTAATGGACTTTAAAGACTATACAGAGCCAATAAATAAAGGAATAGATGTGGTAGTTCATGCACCTATAGCAAGTTGGAGTATGCCAACAGTAATAGGAATTTTAATGATAGGAGTAATTTCATATATATTAATAAAAGTAAGAAAAATAGAATTACCACCACTAATTATAGTTTGCTCTATGTCAGGAATTATGATATGTTCAATATTTATGCTAGTATTTATTGTTCAAATAATAGAAAATTTATTTACTGGATTAATGATTATATATTTAATAATATTCCCAATAAATTACATACTATGTAGTATAAGAGCTATAATAGAAACCATGAACTATTATAAGAAAAAAGAAAAAACACTAAAGGAATATAATAATAAATTTTTAAACAAATGTAATAAAATATTAAATAATATATCAACATGGCCAATTTTGGCAATAATATTTACAATACCACTAAGTATAATATTAATATGTATATTGGTACTATTTGGGCAAAGACCAGACGAAGCAATACAAGCATTTTTGGAAACAAGTGATTGGACACTATCACAAAAAATATCGCCACCACCAATCGAATATGATGCACATTATCTATGTACAGTATCATTAAGAGGTCATAAAGAACTAGTAAAACCAAATAGAATTGGAATAAGGCATGGAAAGAAAATAGTAGTAAATAGGCAATTATGTATAGCAAACGCATTTGAACAACTAATAGAAGAAAAAACGCCAAGGCTTCATCACTTTATAAGATATATTTACGACAAATATGGGTATCCGCTATCAAAACATATAAACACACCTCTAAAAGCAGACATAACATATATAATAATGAAACCTTTAGAATGGATATTCTTAGTGATATTATATCTATTTGATAAAAGTCCAGAAAACAGAATAGCAATACAATACACAGGAAAGAAATGCAAAACAATAAAAAAAATATTATAAAAAAATAGTTTTGGGAAACATTAATAAAAAGGAGGAAAACAATGTTTAAACCCAAAGCTATTTATTTTGAAAAAGAAATAGAAAATTATCAACTAGGGAAGGAATTGTTAGAAAAATATAAAGATACGCCAAAAATAGAAATACAAAACCATAACGCAATAGAAGAAATGCGAAAAAAAGAAAATAAAGAATTCTTAAACATGAAAGCTAATCTAATAATAGGAACAAGAAAAACACACAAATTTGTAGAAAACCATAAAATATCAGACTATCTAGTACCATATACTTCATCTGGATGTATAGCAGCATGTATGTATTGCTATTTAGTATGTAATTATAATAAATGCGCATATTTACGATTATTTGTAAATAGAGAAGAAATGCTAGAAAAAATAATAAAAGTATCGAACAAATCAGAAAAGGAACTCACATTTGAAATTGGAAGCAACAGTGATTTAATATTAGAAAACACGATAACTAAAAATCTAGTATGGACAATAGAAAACTTTAATGCAAAAAAAGGAAAGTTAACTTTCCCAACAAAATTCGATATGGTAGATGAAATACTACCACTAAACCATGGGGGAAGAACAATAGTAAGAATGAGTGTTAACCCAGAAGAAATAATAAATAAGGTAGAATTCGGGACATCTAGGCTAAAAGGAAGAATAGAAGCAATAAATAAACTAAAAGAAGCAGGGTATGAAATTGGAATATTAATTGCACCAGTTATATTTGTAGAAAACTGGAAGGAACTATACTTAGAACTAATAAAAAGACTAAATGAAGAACTCACAGAAAAAGCCAAAAAGGATATATTTTTTGAAGTAATATTTATGACATATAGTTATATACACACAAAAATAAACGAAGAGGCATTTCCGAATGCAATAAATCTATATAACAAAGAAAAAATGACAGGAAGAGGCAGAGGAAAATACTGGTATAAAGAAGAAATGAGAAAAGAAGGAGAAAAATTCTTCAAAGAGCAATTAAAAAAATACTTTCCAAACAACGAAATTGTGTATATAGTATAAAAATTTTAAAAGCAAGGAATTAATTTATTATAGAAATTTTTGATATTATATATTATAATAGAATTGAAATATATTATTATAAAGAGGGAAAGATGCAAAAGAAAGAGTTAGTAAAAAGTGAAATAGAAAATTATGCAGAATTTGATATAATACGATATGCACAAGTTTGGGAAGATGCAGAAATATTAATTGAAGCATTAGATATTAAAGAAGAAGACAATATACTATCAATAGCATCAGCAGGTGAAAATGCGATAAGTATGTTAATTAAAAATCCTAAAGTAGTATATGCCATTGACCTAAATGTTAATCAAATAATGTGTACAGAATTTAAAATTACATGTTATAAATATTTAAACTATGAAGAATGCATGCAATTACTAGGAGTTTTTGAATGCAACAATAGGATAGAACTGTATAAAAAAATAGAGCAATACTTAACAGATAATTTGAAAAAGTATTTCAATAACAATATAGAATATATAACAAAAGGGATAATAAATATAGGAAAATTTGAACGTTATTTCAACATATTTGGAAAAAAAGTATTGCCATTAGTACATAGTAAAAAAACAAGAAAAGAGTTATTAGCGAAAAAGACAAAAGAACAGAGAATAGAATTTTATAACAAAAAATGGAATAATTTAAGATGGAACACTGTATTTAGAATTTTTTTCTCAAAAACTGTAATGGGGAAAATAGGAAGGGATAAAGCATTTTTTAGATATGTAAATGTTAATGTAGCAAAACATATATTAGAAAGAACGAAATATGCGATAACACAGCTAGATACATCTCAGAACTCATATTTACATTATATAATAAATGGAAAATATGAAGATGTATTACCTGTTGCATATAGGAAAGAAAATTTTGAGATTATAAAGAAAAACATTGATAGGATGGTAGTTCTAAAAGAGTCAGTAGAAACATTTATAAAAAGAAAAGATATTAAACATATAAACAAATATAATTTAAGTGATATATTTGAGTATATGAGTGAAGAACAAATGTGTAAAATAGTTAGACAAATGCTTACAAAATCAGAAAAAGGAGCTAAAATTGCATATTGGAACATGTTATCAGATAAAAGAGCTTCAAAATACATAAAAGAGCTTATCTATAGAAAAAGTGAATCAGAAGAACTATTAAAAAAAGACAAAGCATTTTTTTACAATAAATTCATATTAGAAGAAGTTAAGTAGAAAATAAAAAGGGGAAAAAATGATTATAGAATGGACAAGTATAATTTTGATAATATTATTACTATCTGTAGACTTAGCAATAATAAAATTAATAGAAAAGAAGACAAAAATAGATGGAGAAACAAAAAGAAAAACATTTCATATAACAATGGGGATATCAATGCTAATATTACCATATATATTTTCTTCTATATACTCTGTAGCAATACTTGCAATAGTTGCAATAGTTATACTTATAATATTAAAGTATACCAAATTAAAAAATGGTTTAGGAACAGTAATATATAGTGTAGACAGAGAATCTTGGGGAGAAATATTTTTTGTTATTTCAGTATTAGTAATTTTTTACTTATCGAAAGGAGACAGAATTTTATATAGTATACCAATATTAATATTAACATTAGCAGACAGTGTAGCAGCATTAATAGGAAAACATTATGGAAAAAAAGATATAAGTTATATGAATGAAGATTCTAAAAGTGTAGAAGGTAGTTTTATGTTTTTCATGACAGCCTTTATAATTACATTAGTACCATTATTATTATATACAAATATTGGAAGAGAAGAAACACTAATTATTTCAGCAATAATAGGATTTAATGTTTCATTAATGGAAATGGTATCACACTCTGGAAATGACAACTTATTAATACCCCTAACCACATATGCACTATTGGTAACACATATAAATTTAGAAGCACAAAGCCTAAGAATAAACTTGATAATACTTGCTACAATATTCATACTAGTAACAATTGCAAATAGAGTAAAATCATTTAGTAAGCTAACACTAGTAGAAGCATTTGTAGTCGGATATTTAACAGTTACACTATATGGGATATATGGAATATTTCCACCACTAATGTTATTTTTAACATGTTTAAGATTTCCCAAACTAAGAGAAAACGAAAAAAATAATTTATATGATGCAAGAATAATAGAAACCAATGTATTAGTCGGAATTATTATTGCGGGACTAGCAGCAATCACAGGAGAAAAAGCCAAACTATTCATTACATATAGTCTAGCATATAGTATGCACCTATCAATAAATACATTTGTAAGACTAAAATATTATTTTAACATAACAGAAGTAAAAAGCTTAATATATGCTTTCTTAAAAGGACTTACATTAATATTTATCCCAAGTCTAATAATTCAAAAAATCATATTCAAACAAGATATACAAATAGTCTCAATAATAATATCAACTATAATACTATTAATATCATGTATAGCAATTATGATAGCAAAAAAAGAAGTAGAACAAGAAGAAATATCAATAAAGAACGGATTAATACATATGAAAATAGTCGCAGTATTAATTGGAATAATGACAATAGCTCAATTTTATAATTTTGTATAAAAATGTTAAAAACACAATAGTTTTAAGCGAATTAAGTTTATGTGTAAAGAAGGAGAATAGGATGGAAATAAGAAAAAACGAAGAAAATGGAAATATAAAAATTACACTATTAAAAGAAGGAAAAGAAACAGCAAAAGCAAAATGTTATTATACGAAAACTCCAATAATAAATGGAAAAATTATAGGAACTATAGGAAATATTGAAATAATAAATAAAGAACATGGAAAAAAATTATTAAGTGAATGTGAAAAAATATTTAAGGAAAAAGGTATACATACAATAATTGCACCAATGAATGGAAACACATGGAAGAAATATAGAACATTAAAAAGTACAAATAATGAACCAGAATTTTTACTAGAAAATGTATACCCTATGGAATACAATACACTTTTAGAGACATCAGGTTTTAGCGAATGTAATACATACACATCAAATAAGGGAAAAATTGCCCAGGCATATTATTCAGAAGCAATAGAAAAAGTAAAAAGCAAACTTAAAAGAAATAACATTGTAATTAGGAAATTTAATAAAGAACAAGCAATAGAAGACTTAACAAAAATATATAATATATCTATAAAAAGTTTTAAAAAGAACCCATATTATACAGATATAGAAAAAGGAGAATTTTTAGAACAATATAAGCAATATCTAACATTAATAGATCCTGAATTTATACTAATAGCAGAAAAAGAAGGAAAAGAAATTGGTTTTATATTTTGTGTACCAAATTATAATGAACTAAAAATATATGGGGAAATAAAAACACTAATATTAAAAACCATAGCAGTACTGCCAGAATATGAAAAATTAGCTATAGGAAATGTAATATTAAACAATATAGCAGAAATAGCCACTAAAAAAGGATTTAAAGATTGGATATTTGCCTTTATGCATAGTACAAATACATCACAAAAAATAGCAAAAAGAAATAAAGCAGAAATAATTAGAGAATATGCATTATATAGGAAGGAAATATAATATATGAATAATTTGTCATACGAATTAGTTGAAAGCTACAAAAAAGAACCAGATAAAATAGTAATAATTGAAAAAAGTGAGCAAATGACATATAAAAAATTATATAAAAAAGTCGCTAGTTTTAAAGAATACCTATTAAAAAAAGGGATAAAGAAAGGTCAAAAAGTCTTAGTATTAGTCCAAATGTCAAAAGAATTATATATAGTACTTTTAAGCTTATGGTCAATAGGAGCAATTCCATGTTTTATGGACGCAGGATTTATAAAAAGTGGGATGAAAAATAATGAATATGATAACATACAAGCTATCATAGGAACAAAAAAGTACATATTATATTCAAAAATAAACAATAACTTAAAAAAATTAAAAACAAAGATTGATGTAAGCATAATAAACAAGTTAGAAATCAAAGACACCTTAGAGATACAAGAAGTTGAAAAACACTTCCCAGCAATACTAACTTATACGAGTGATACAACAGGAACACCTAAAATAGCCTCAAGAAGTCATACATTTTTAAAATGTCAAGAAAAAATCTTAATAAACACACTAAACTATGAAGAAGAAGACATAGAAATATCAAGTATTCCAATATTCACGTTATCCAATATTAGTGCAGGAATAGCAACACTAATAGCAGAAGCAAATTTCAGTAACTTAGGAAAAACAAAACCCAGAAAAATAATTAACCAAATAATAAAATATAAAGTGAACAGAATAATGGCAGCACCAGGACTATTGCAAAATATTGTAAATTATGGATTAAAAAATAATATACAACTTGAAGATGTAAAAAAGATTTTTACAGGAGGCGGAGCAGTATTCGTTGACTTAATTAATAATATAAAAAAAGTTTTTCCAAAAGCTAAAATCGTTACACTATATGGTTCAACAGAAGCAGAACCAATCTCAGAATGTGATGTTACAAACATAAGTAAAAGTGACTTAGATAAAATTATGAATGGTTATGGTATTTTAGCAGGAAATATTGTAGGGGTAAAAAGCTGTAAATTAATAAAAAATGATAAAAAGGAAATCGGAAGAATAACAAAAGAGGAATTTGAAAAAATGCAAGTACAAAACAACGGCGAAATTGTAGTTACAGGAGAAAATGTATTAAAAGGATATGTAGATGGAATAGGAGACAAAGAAAATAAATTTTATGTCGAAACAGAAACATTCCACAGAACAGGAGACTTAGGCAATATTGATGAAAAAGGCAGACTATGGCTTAAAGGAAGAATAAAAGAACCATATTTCAATATAGAAGCTACTTTACATGCAAAGTTTCAAAATATAGGTAAAACAGCAGTATTAAAAAACAATAATAAAATAACAATAATCCTTGAAAAAAGTTGTAAAATACCAGAAGAAAAAATAAAAAAAGAAATAGACTTTGAGAAAATAGAAGATATAAGATATGTTAAGAAAATACCAGTAGACAAAAGACATAATACAAAAGTAGATTATAATGAATTAAGAAAGGTTTTAAAAATATGAACTTTATAAAAAAATGGTACACATATCAAAAAGAGAGATTTCCAATCCTAATATTTGTGATATATGTATTAAGTATTGTTATTGGAATCTTTGGATTTGTAAACTTTTATACACCAAAAAGAGAACCTGAAATAAACTATATAATTATAATACCAATGACAATAGTCACTTTTTTACAATTTTTAATGGTAAGAATAGTAGATGAATTTAAAGACTATAAAGAAGACTGTAAATATAGACCATATAGACCAGTACCAAGAGGATTAATAAAATTAAAAGAATTAAAAATATTATTTATCATATGTGCACTATTACAAATAATAATAACACTAGTTGCAACTAAAAATCGAATAATCTCAATAATATATTTATTAATAATGTGGATATTTTTCGCAATAATGAGTAAAGGATTTTTTATAAAAAAAATCCTAGAAAAACACTTATTACTAGAAGTATTACTAGATGAAATAATGATGCCATTAATGGTTATATATATATCATCATTTATAGAAATAGGGATAAATAAAAACACCTGGAAAATATTATTATTATCATACATAATTTCATGGATAGTTGAAATTGCCAGAAAAATAAGAACAAAAGAACAAGAAGAAAAAGGAGTAAAAACATATACAGCAATGTTTGGAATACCAAAAGCAATAACAATATTAAGTATAATAGAAACACTATTAGCAATAGTCCAATATACAATATTAGGAACTAATTATATAGTGCCAATCATACTAACATATGCAATAATAAATATTATAAATATTTTGTTTGTTATAAAAAAGAATAAAACATTTGCAAAAATGGTAGAAATATGTGCAAATATCTATATAATATTAGTATATCTAAGTATGTTATTAATGATATAAGAGGAGCAAAAGAAAATGAAATATATAATAGAACAAGACTCAAAAAAATATGAACTAATGGGAGGAAAAGGTACAGCATTAGCAAAATTAGGACAAGTAATAGACAATATTCCAAAATGGTTTGCAGTATCCTATCTAGGATTTGATATGCAAAAAAAAGAAATATTAGAAGAAGCAACAGAGGAAATAAAAATTAAATTAAAAGAATTTCCGAATGACACTTATTTTGCTATAAGAAGTTCAGCAACGAATGAAGACTCAAAAGAAAACTCTTTTGCAGGACAATTTGACACATTTTTATATGTGAAAAAAGAAAATGTAATATCAAAAGTTAAACAAGTATATATGTCAGCATTTTCAGAAAGAATAGAAAGTTATAGAAAAGAAAACCAAATAAAAGAAACATCAATACCATCTGTTATAATTCAAAAAATGGTAAACTCCGAAAAATCAGGAGTTGCCTTTGGGGCAAATCCAATAACATCAAATGTAAAAGAAACAATTATATCAGCAGTATATGGACTAGGAAGCGGGTTAGTAGACGGAACAGCAAATGCAGACACATATATAATAGAAGATGAAAAAATCAACAAAGAAATTGTCAAAAAGAATATAATGAACATATTAGAAAAAGATAAAATTATAGAAAAACCTATAATAGGAAACTTAGTAACACAACAAGTTTTAAACGATAATGAAATATTCAAAGTCAAAGAATTAGTAGAAAAAGCAAATAACTATTTCGGTAGATTTCAAGACATAGAATGGGCATTTGAAGGAGAAAACATATATTTATTGCAATCAAGACCAATAACCACATTAGGAAAGAAAGATAATGAAACATCAAAAATAAATGTATTCGATAATAGTAATATAGTAGAAAGTTATGGAGGAATAACTACACCATTAACATTCTCATTCATTAGAATGGTATATGAAAATGTATATATAGAATTATGTAAGATATTTAATGTACCACAAGAAAAAATAGAAATGAACTCATCAGTATTCAAAAACATGTTAGCAATAATAGAAGGGAGAGTATATTACAACTTATATGGGTGGTATGCTATACTATCAATGTTTCCAGGTATAAGTAATAATAAAAAATTCATGGAACAAATGATGGGAGTAAAAGAAAGTTTACCTGATGATTTATTCCCTGTACCACAAGCAACACTAAAAGATAAAATTGGACTTATAAACACAGGTTATGGCATATTAAAGGGGTTTTTCAAGATAAGAAAAATGACAGATAAATTTTACAAAAGACTAAATAATGCACTAGAAGACAAAAAAATAAATACTATGGATTTATACGATTTACATGATTATTATTATGAACTAGAAAGACAACTATTACATAAATGGGATGCTCCACTTGTAAATGACTTTTTGGCAATGATTTTTTATGGACAATTAAAAAAGAAGTGCAATGAAATATTCAAAGAACAAGGAGACTTGATACATAATGATTTGTTATGCACAGAAGGAGGAATAATAAGTGCAGAGCCTGCCAAAAGAATAAAAGAAATGGCAGAAATGATAAAAGAAAATAAAGAAATAATAGAATTACTTGACAATGAAGACATTTTATATGTAACAAAGAAACTGCCACAATATAAAGAATTAAATAAAAAAATAAATGAATACTTAGAAAAATTTTCTGATAGATGTTTGCAAGAACTAAAATTAGAAACAGAAACACTAAAAGACAATCCAGCTAGTTTATACCATTCAATAGCAACACTAGCGAAACGAATGAAAAAAAGTAAAATTGAAAATAGTAATATAGAACTATCAAGAAAAAAAGCCGAAAAAAAAATAAAAGAAAAATTAAAATATAAACCTATAACAAAAGCAAAATTTTTATTTTTATTAAAACAAGCAAGATATACAGTAAAAAACAGAGAAAATTTAAGATTTGAGAGAACAAGACTATTTGGAAGAGTAAGAGAAATCTTTTTAAGAATCGGAATGATACTAACATCAATGAATGTAATAGAAGAAAAAAGAGATATATTCTATTTAGAAGTTGATGAAATATTATATTTTATAGACGGAAAATCCACTACAAAAAACCTAAAAGAACTAATAGCCATAAGAAAATCTCAATACGAGAAATATACTAATGTAAACCCAGATGAAAGATTTTATACAAATGGGGCAGTAAATATAGGAAATAGCTTTAAAAGAAAAAGAGAAACAAGAAAAAATGATGAAGAAACAATAGAATTAAAAGGTATTGGAGCATCACCAGGAAAAATAACAGGGATAGCAAGAGTAATAAAAGAACCGCAAAATGCAAAAATAGAACAAGGGGAAATATTAGTAGCAGAATTTACTGACCCTGGTTGGATAATGTTATTTCCAGCCTCAAGTGGTATTCTAGTAGAAAGAGGCAGTTTATTATCACATTCAGCAATTGTCTCAAGAGAACTAGGAATACCAGCAGTAGTTGGAATTACGGGATTACTTGATAATATAAAAACAGGAGATAAAATAGAATTAGATGGGACAACAGGGATAGTAAGAAAAATCAAAAATTATCCCCAATAAAATAAATATAGAAACATTTATAGCGAGGGCAGACTTCGACGTCTGCCAACTATCTTTAAAGACAAAATTCTTCTTTAAGCTCTTTCTTTTTAACAGGTAATTGCTCTAAAACACCCGAATTATTAATATTATATCGTTTAGTAGCAAAATCTTCTGCTAAATCTAGGCGATGTGTAGTTAATAATAACATAACATTTCTACTCGTTGCGTAATTTTTAATCATTTCCAACTGTTCTTTAATCAAACTATCCTCTACATTGCCAACAGGTTCATCCACAATAATTACAGAAGTTCCGTCATCAATCCTATAAAATAACTTAGATAAAGCCAATCTTTTTTGTTGGCCAGTAGAAAACTCCATAAATTTTTTTGAGGCTAATTCATTCAATAAATCTGGTGAAGTAAATTTTAATTCGTTTAGTATAGATAGTAAATTAAATTGCTCTTCTTCAGACAAATTAGAAATACTAGATTTTCCTGTTATTTGATAAAGCACATTAGTTTCATCACCAAGTTCTATACTAGGTCTAAAAGAGATATATTCATCACCTAGACTATCTACCATTTCATTATTATCTAATTTTATTGCTTTTCTATTATTTATATCTCCACGTTTCAAAAATCTTAAAAAGGTGCTTTTTCCTGTACCAGACTCTCCCGATAATAAAACAACATCTCCTCTTTTCATACTAAACTCAGGAATCCTAATAGTCGAACAATAATTTATTTCGCCAGTAGAGTAATCTTTTTTAGGATAAAAATTGCCAGTAAAATCTGATATTTCAAATGAATCAAAAGGATGTGTAGCACCTTTTAAAGGGTATACCTTTTCTTCCATTTGCTCTAATATATCCCTTGCTATTTTACAAATTTCTTCAAAACTCTCATTTTCCGTTTTATCATTAGAAATACGTCTTATAGCATTAGCAAAAGTATGCGCTTTTGAACCTGCATTACTTAAACTAATTAATGAAGAGGATAATGAACTTCCATCAAGTTTTCCATTTCCTTTAGTTACAGTAGTATAATTAGTATATACTCCAGATATTAAAGCTGCCGCTAAATCTGAAGTCATACGAAGTGCTAGCCTTTTGTTTTCAAGCGTATTTGATAATTTTTGGGTTTCATATTCTACTTGTTCTATATTTTTTAAATTATCTGTTTTAGATTTATGACTAATATGTTCAATTTCTAAGAAATCATCCTCCATATTATGTATTTGATTAATTAAATCAAATTTTTTTCTAATATCAGCATCTTTAACTCCTTGAAGCAATTTTAATCCACTTATAGCTGTAGTTCCCAAAGCCATCAAAGAGGTTGTTTTTTTAACATTATTCTTATCTTCACTAAAGATTGCACCTAATGTACCTGCTAACCCTAAACCCAAGCCTAAATAATTACTAAGTCTGTTAAATTCAAGTTTATCACGTTTACATTGATATTCCTTCAAAATATGCAAGACTTCTTTTGGGGTCATACTAGTATCATAAGTTACCTTTTTAGTTTCTCCATTAACTATTTCAGTTCTAGTTTCTTGTTTTAAAATAATTCCATCTCTAGCAGCCTGTGATATTTCAGAATAGTCAGTTAATAAATCTATTCTTTGCTGTAAATCATACATATCTCTAGCATCCATTGAAATTTTTTGTAAAAAACTCTCAATTAAACTCCTATATCCAACGATTTCTTTTGTAAGTTTACTTACATCAGTTTTACCTGACAATAACTTTTGTGCCTCACTATCAAATCCTTCAGTCACTATTCTTTCTAAAACTTGAAGTCCCATACTAAGATGTTTTCTATCAGAAGTCGATAAAGTTCTGATTTTATGTGTTTTTTTAACTTTTCTATCTTTTTTAGGCTGAGTAAATCTATTATTCAGTTCTTGTTCTATTTTTGAAACTATAAGTTGAACAGATATACCATTATTACCATTATATCTTTTATCCATAAACAACACCTCGCTAAAATAAACAAAATATTCCATATATACATTATAACATCATATAGAGGCAAATTCAACATGTTATGTTAATAAATCAGGGAAATTTAATCATATTACAGAAATATTACAAAAACCAAAAGCAGTATTTATAAATAGTAGAGAGAATGTAGGGGCGCACAGTGTGCGTCCGCTCTCCAACGGATTACTTTTGTCTTAAAAATAGCTAAAATTTGTAGAGTTATTGTAGGGAGGATTATTAATCGCCCCTCATTACAATTTTGCAATAAAAGATGAAACTGAAGTGTCTATCCAAAAAAACACTTGCTTTTTAGTAAAAAATGTAGTATATTAAATACCATAGGGAATGAAAATAAAGCAGATGAGCGTTGCCACTAAACTTCATAGTTTCTAACTATGAGAAAGTGATGTGGTGTTTATGTTAAATTTTTTACTATTCCTAATTATAGGATTAATAATTTCAGCAACCATAAACGTAGCCTTATTAACAGTTATATACATACTTTTAACAAATAAGGAATAAAAAAAGACACTACATTTTGCTTTGCAGGCCTATGTAGTGTCTTAACATTTTTTATGTGGCAACACATTTCTGTATTCATTTCCTATAAATATTATACATAGATAAAACATATTTGTCAATAATTTTAGAAGAAGTGGAGATAAGATGGATAAGAAATATTTAGATAAATTAGAATTTAATAAAGTTCTAGAAATGTTAGAGGAGTATTCAGTAACATACTTAGGAAAAGAAATGGTAAAAAATTTAAAACCATCATTTAATAAAGAAGAAGTACAAATAAACTTAAAAGAAACAGAACAAGCAGATATATTAACACATAGAATAGGAGGAATACCACTAGGAGAAATAGACAACATAAATGTACATTTAAGAACATTAGAAGCTAGTGGAACCCTATCAATAAAACAATTATTAGACTTAGCAAAAGTACTAAAAATGTCTAGGGAACTAAAAGAATACTATGAAAAAGTATCAGAAATAGAAAATATAGACACAAACAAACTAAGAAACTATTTCTTTGACATATACGAAAATATAGTCATAGAAGACAAAATGTTTAAATCAATTATAGATGAAAACACACTAGATGACCATGCCTCAAAAAGATTATATATAATCAGAAAAAACATAAAACAAATACAAAACGAAATAAAAAACAAACTAAACAATTACTTACACTCAAAATATCTACAAGAAGCATTTATAACAATAAGAAATGGAAGATATGTAATACCAGTAAAACAAGAATACAGAAATGAAATAAAAGGATTTGTACACGACATATCAGCAAGTGGCGCAACAGTATTTGTAGAGCCATTACCAGTATTTGAAATGAACAACAGAATAAACACATTAAAACTAGAAGAAGCAAACGAAATCCAAAAAATACAACAAGAACTCTCAGAACTATTCATGGGGATAACCAGAGAATTAGACGCAAACATAAAAATAATCGGAAAATTAGACTTCATATTTGCAAAAGCAAAATTTGGAATAGTAAACTATGGTGTAGCTCCAATAATAAACGATAAAAAAATAATAAAACTAAACAAAGCAAGACATCCATTAATAGACAAAGACAAAGTAGTACCAGTAGACATAGAAATAGGAGAAAAATATAACACACTAGTAATAACAGGACCAAACACAGGAGGAAAAACAGTAACACTAAAAACAATAGGACTATTATCATGTATGGGAATGAGTGGACTATATATACCAGCAGGAGAAAAAAGTTCAATATATGTATTTGATAATATATTTGCAGACATAGGAGATGAGCAAAGCATAGCAGACTCCTTAAGTACATTTTCATCACACATGATAAATATAGTAGACATGATGAAGAAATCAACAGAAAAAAGTTTAATACTATTAGATGAACTATGTTCAGGAACAGACCCAGCAGAAGGTGCAAACTTAGCAATAAGCATATTAGAAGAATTAAACTCAAAGCAATCAATAAATGTAGTAACAACGCACTACTCAGAAATAAAAAACTATGCAATAACAACAAACAACTTTGAAAATGCAAGTTCAGAATTCGATGTAGAAAATATGAGACCAACATATAAAATATTAATGGGAGTACCAGGAAGAAGTAATGCCTTTGCAATAAGTAAAAGATTAGGTTTAGAAGAACACATACTAAACAGAGCAAAAGAACTAACAAAACAAGAAAATATTAATATAGAAGATGTATTAAAAGAAATATATGACAACAAAATATTAATTGAGGAAGAAAAAGAAAAAACAGAGAAAAATCTAAAAGAAATAGAACAACTAAAAAAAGAGCTAGAAAGAGACAACACCGAACTAGAACTACAAGCAAAAAAAATTATAGATGATGCAAAATATGAAGCTAGGAAAATACTATTAAATGCAAAAGACCAAGCAGAGGACATGATAAGAAAAGTATCAGAGCAAGAAGACAAAAACAAAATGAACAAAATAAAAAACAAATTAAACGAAGAAATAAAAGAATTAAAAATAGAAAACTGTACACTAAAATCAGATACCAAACCAGAAGACATAAAAATAGGAATGAAGGTATATATTGGAAGTATAAATCAAGAAGGGACAATATTAAAACTACCAAACAAATCAAACAAAGTAAGAGTACAAATCGGAATGGCAAAAACAGACTTTCATATAGAAGATATATTCATAAAAAATAATAATTCAGATAACACATCTCAGGTGCAAAGCGAAAAAATGAATAAAAAAGAAATAAATGTAAAAAACAATGTAGCCACAGAAATAAATGTAATAGGACTAACAGTGGATGAAGCAATACCAATGATAGACAAATACCTAGACGAATGTAGTATGACAAGTATGAAAACAACAAGAATAGTACATGGTAAAGGAACAGGAAAGCTAAGAAGCGGAATACAAGCATATATAAAAACACATCCACATGTAAAAAGTTTCAGAAATGGGACATTTGGTGAAGGTGAAATGGGAGTTACAATAGTAGAATTAAAATAAAAAAGTATAGAAATCAATAAGTGATTTTCTATACTTATATGGTACCAAAGTTTTATCAAAGGTGTGTCCACGTGGCGGATCCACTTTTGTTATCTTTTTGCAAACGTATTTTTAAAGTTCTCAAAAAACTCTACAAACTTAAATTTAACTTCAAATTCAGTAGAATTGCCAGAAATCAACTCGTACTCCTCATCAGATAAGCTTTCTTCCAAAGTCTCCTTAGAATCTTCAGGAACAACACCAGAAGAAACATCTACAAAACAAAGAGGAGGAAACATCACACACCACCAGTTCTTACCCTTAGCCTCTCCAATAGTAACCCTTAAAGCATCATAATAACCAGCAGGCAAAGCTATATCTCCGTAAGTTTTTGTAGGAAAAGTAAAATTTCCAATTTCAACATTAACATCATAATTATAACCATTTTCATAAACAGTATCTTGGGCGATAGACTTAAAATTCTCCAAATTATCAGAAACCAGCCTCATAATTTCTTCCTTTGAAGAAATATTAGTATCAACCAAAGAATTCATATAAGCAAGAACTCTATCCCTAACAATAAGCTTTAAATTTTGGTCTTCAGAAGAATCACTATTTGCAATAACATGTAATCTAAAAACAGAAGAAGAAATATTAGAAGAAACAGCAGAAACATAAGAATTAGCACAAACAACTATAAATATAAACAATAAAAATAAAATAATAAAAGCATTAAAAATATTTTTTTTCATAAAACATCATTTCCTTTCCTGATATGTAAAAAATTGTATATAAGCATTATTTCCAAAAAAAGAAATAATATACAAGGAGCTGTATATTAAATATAAAAATAAAATAAGAGAAAATAGAAAAAAATAGAAACAAACAACAAAAAAGAGAGATAAACATACGGAAATGTCGAAAAGAAAATCATAAAAAAATCAATAAAGGGTTGACTCATTGAGAAAATGGTGGTAAAATTTCCCAGTAAAACATAGGAGGGGTACAAATGATTTTTAGAAATTATATAAGAAAAACATGTGGATTTTATGTAAGTGAATATCATTTAGCGACAATGTTATTACCACACATAGTAACAAAAGTAGAAAAAGGAGTAAAAATAGACACAATATTAAACAATAATATCAAAAAAGAAATAAAAGAATTAGTATCAAAATTAAATATAAATGATATAACAAAAGCAAAAGTATTAAACATAAATTGGGAAAACACAGAAGAAGGAGATTTTAGCTATATCAAAGACTATATGGAAAAAGTAATAAAAAATAGTAATGATTTAGAAATAATAATAAATGGAACAAAAAAAGAAATAGACAATATAAATAAAAATCTTGAATATTGGTTAGATATGAATATTGACAAAATAGAAGGAATACATATTAATATAATTAATTGCTATGAAGTATCTGAATTCAATAGTAATATAAACTCAATATTAAATGAGCATGAGTATATTATTAACACATCAGGTGAATATCCAGTAGAAGCAATGTTTGAAGGACATAGAAAACAAGCAATATAAAAATAAGCTTCAATGTAATTATAAAAGAAAGCAAGATAATTTGTAATAATATGTAATATAATAGAAAATATTGTTGACAAATTACGAAATTTGGTATACGATGACATAGCAAAAAACTAAAATATTATAACATAATAGGAGGAATGAAAATGAGCGTTAGAAAAGCTGTTATACCAATTGCCGGATTTGCTACAAGATTTTTACCTGCATGTAAATCAGTTCCCAAATGTATGTTAACAATACTAGATAAGCCAATAATACAATACATTGTTGACGAAGCAGTTGCTTCAGGAATTGAAGAAATAGTAATGGTAATAGGAAGAAAAAAAGAAGTCGTTCAAGACTATTTTAAGGAAGATGAAGAATTAAAAAAATTTTTAATCGAAAGAAATAAGGAAAAATTTTTACCACTAGTTACAAATATATCACATGGAGCAAAGATACATTTCATAGAACAAGATGGAGGCGCAAAAGGATTAGGTCATGCAATATATCAAGCAAGAGATATAATTGGAAATGAACCATTTGCCATACTATATGGAGACGTTGTATTCCATGGAGAAAAGCCATGTTTAAAAGAAATTATAGAAAAACATGAAGAATGTGGAGGATCTGTAATAGGAGTAGAAAAAGTAGACTGGAAAGATGTACCTAGATATGGAAATGTATCAGGAGTACAAATATCAGACGGTTTCTATAAAGCCGAAAAACTACAAGAAAAGCCACAAATATCAGAAACAAAATCAAATTTAGCAATCTCTGATAGACATATTCTAATGCCAGAAATATTTGAATATTTAGCCAAAACCAAACCAGGTCAAGGCGGAGAAATACAAGTAACAGACGCATATAATGCAATGGTAGACACAAAAGAAGGAGTATATGCATATGATTACAAAAGCAAAAGATTTGACTCAGGAGACAAACTAGGATTTGTAATGGCAGCAGTAGATGAAACATTAAACAGACCAGAACTAAGAGAGCCATTTATAAAATTCCTAAAAGGATTAGATATATAGAAGAAAGGCACGGCGAACCGTGCCCTATTTAGTTGAAAAATAATTGCCATTTGGCGTTGTTACTGCTCAGTCGATTTCCATTCAACGTACACCAGTACGCCTCATGGAATATCTCCTTCACGTGCCTAGCCAAATAACAATTCTTTTCCAACCTTAAAAAATAGGGATAATTAAATACATTTTTATTATTTAGATTAATATAGAGGAGGAAAACATGAATTATAAAGAAAGATATGAAGAATGGTTAAATAATCCAAGCTTTGGAGAAGAAGTAAAAAAAGATTTAGAAAGTATAAAAAATAATGAAAAAGAAATAGAAGACAGATTTTACAAAGACTTAGAATTCGGAACAGCAGGACTAAGAGGCGTAATAGGTTACGGAACCAACAGAATGAACAAATACACAGTAGGAAAAGCAACACTAGGACTTGCAGAATACATAATAAAAAATAATGGTCAAAATAGAGGAGTAGCAATAGCATATGACTGTAGACACATGTCAAAAGAATTCAGTGAAGAAGCAGCACTAATATTAAACTCAAAAGGAATAAAAACATACATATTTGAAGAACTAGCACCAACACCAGAATTATCATTTGCAGTAAGGGAACTAAAATGTATATCTGGAATAGTAATAACAGCAAGCCATAACCCACCAGAATATAATGGATATAAAGTATACTGGGAAGACGGAGCACAAATAATATCACCAATAGATGAAGGTATAATAAACGAAGTAAACAAAATAACAGACTACTCAAAAATAACAACAATGAACAAACAAGAAGCCATACAAAAAGGGTTATATAATATAATAGGAAAAGAAATAGATGACAGATATATAGAAGAAATAAAGAAAAATATATTAAATCCAGAAGCAATAAAAGAGCAAGCAGAAAAATTAAAAATCGTATATACACCATTACATGGAACAGGAGGAAAACTTGTAACAAGAGTATTATCAGAACTAGGATTCAAAAAAGTATACACAGTAGAAGAACAAATGAAACCAAATGGAAACTTTCCAACAGTAGAATATCCAAATCCAGAAGATCCAAAGGCATTTAAACTTGCAATAGAATTAGCAAAAAAAGTAGAAGCAGACATAATACTTGCAAACGATCCAGACTCAGACAGAGAAGGAATGTTTGTAAGAGACAACAATGGAGAATATGCTAGATTTAATGGAAACATGACAAGTCTACTAATAGCAGAATATATATTCTCACAAATGAAAGAAAAAAATATAATGCCAGAACAAGGAGCAATGATAAAAACAATAGTATCATCAAACTTAGCAGAAGCAATAGCAAAAGAATACAAACTAAAATTATTCAAAACACTAACAGGATTTAAACACATGGCAAAAATAATGAGAGAAAACGAAAATGATAATAAATACAAAATATTATTCTCATATGAAGAAAGCTTTGGATGTATAATAGGAACACATGTAAGAGACAAAGACGGAATAGTTGCAATAATGAGTCTTTGCGAGTTAGCAGCCTTCTATAAAAACAAAGGAATAAGCATATATGAGCAAATGCAAAACATCTATCAAAAATATGGGTATTACTTAGAAGACCAATATACAATAACAATAAAAGGCGCAGAAGGAGCAATAAAAATAAAAGAAACAATGGAAAAAATAAGAAGAAACCCACCAAAACAAATAGGAAAGTACAACATAATATCAATATATGACTACGAACAAATGAAATATAGAAATCTAAAAACAGGAGAAGAAAAAGCTACAGAACTACCAAAGTCAAATGTTTTATACTATGAATTAGAAAATGAGAACTGGTGTTGTATACGTCCATCAGGAACAGAGCCAAAAATAAAAATGTACTTTGGAATAAAATCAGATGATAATGAAACTGTGCAAAAAGAATTAGAAGAACTAAAAGATGCAATGATAAAAATAACTACTTGCCAATAGGAACGGAAAACTATGGCAATTCTTCCACATAAAATTTTTGTAAGTCATAAAGATTAATACTGTAAGGGCACAGAGAACTGTGCCCTTAATGGGGATTATATATAATTTAAATAAAAGCTTGAAAATAAGTAAAAAATATAATATAATAGGCAAGTAAATGTGCTCATAGCTTAGCTGGATAGAGCAGTTGCCTCCTAAGCAACCGATGGCCGTTCGAGTCGGCCTGGGCACACCAAGCGATTAAAAAATGAAAAACATATTATAATTTACTATTTTGATGATATTAAACCATTAAATTAAGGAGAAAGTGCAATGTATATTTTAGGTGATATAGCTTATGCTGATAACTATAATAATGAACAAATCAAAGTAAAAAAATTAAAGTCGTATCAGAATTATGCTTATTAGTTACATTTTCAAATGAAGAAAAAAGAATTTTTGATGCAAAAGAATTATTAAAATATCCAGTATATGAAGAATTAAAAGATTATGAAATTTTTAAAAATGCTTATGTGGAACATGGTATTATTATATGGAACAATGGGAAAATAGATATTGCTCCAGAAATAGTTTATAATAATAGCTATGTATATGAACAGAATTTAGCTATATAATAATAAAGTCGCGTTTTTATCCAAATGTACACAAAAAAGAGAAGAAAGTAAGGAGCAAAATGGAAAAAAAAGATAAATTCATGAAAGAAGCAATAAAAGAGGCTAAGAAAGCCTACGGAAAATTAGAAGTACCAATAGGAGCAGTAATAGTAAAAGACGGAAAAATAATAGCAAGAGGACACAATCAAAAAGAGGAGAAAGCAGACACCACGATGCACGCAGAAATAATAGCAATAAAAAAAGCAAGCAAAAAAATAGGAGCATGGAGACTAAACGGCTGTGAAATGTATGTAACACTAGAGCCATGTCCAATGTGTGCAGGAGCAATAATAAATGCAAGACTAGATAAGATATATATAGGAACAATGGACGAAAAAAATGGCGCATGTGGCTCAGTAACAAATGTATTAGAAGAATACAAACAAAACTATAAAGTACAAAAAGAAGAAGGAATACATCAAAAAGAATGTGAGGAAATTATTAAAAATTTTTTTAAAGAATTAAGACAGAGAAAATAACAAAGGAGACAAAAATATGCAAGACCAAATAATAAAAAAAATAATACATATATTCATAGCAATCCTAATAACAGTATTAATAGCAACAATAATAGCATTATTAATATTAAAATACAATGTAGAAGGAGAGGACAACCTACCATTTGAGCTATCAAAAATAATGGTAATAAGCACAGCAGAGGGGAATGACATAGAAGGTGAGCAAACAGAAAACAAATGGAATTTAAAGCTTTCACAAAATAATGATATATACTTAGAAATATCAAAAAACAAAAACTATGAAGAAACAGAAATAATAGACAAAATAATAATAGACAACTTGCAAATAGTAGAGGCACCTAAAATAGGTACAATAAAACTATATAAACCTACGGAAAAAGAAAAAATAGCATATGAAAACACAGAAGAAAATGAAATAAAAGAAAAATTGGAATATACAGGAAAAGAAAACACAAGCATAAAAAACTTAGAAATAGCAAATCAAGGAGGATTAATACTATTTAGATATGCACTAGAAGACATAGGAACATATACATCAGACAAAGATGAAATAAAACATGATGGAACAATACTAAAAGAACAAAACATAGAATATAAAGACATACAAAGTAAAATATCATTTGATATATCAATAAAACTAAAATCAGACATGATATATACAGGAACAGTAACATTAGACTTGCCATCAGGAAATATAATAGAAGAGGGAACATCACATTATGAAAAGACAGATTTAAAAGAAATAATTTTTAGAAGAAATTTAAGATAAAAACATTGAAAAAAAAATAAATAAGATGTATAATAATATAAGTTTAAAAATCTGACTCTTGTATGGAGAGTAGATTTCAATAAAAAGCTATGAATCTCGTCAGGTTCGGAAGAAAGCAGCGATAAGTAGTGCATTTATGTGAAGTGTACTTTCCCTAGAGGAGTTAGATTTTAATTATTTTCATTAGAAAATAATTATGCGGAGTTTATAGTTTCTTGAATTATTTAAGGAACTTAGAAACTCTTAATTCCGTATTTATATCAAAATAAAAGGAGGAAAATATGGCATATACGGCGTTATATAGAGCATTTAGGCCAAAAACCTTCTCAGAAGTAGTTGGACAAGAACACATAAAAACAACATTAAAAAATCAAATAAATACAGGAAGAGTAGGGCATGCGTATCTCCTAAATGGTACAAGAGGAACAGGGAAAACATCAATAGCAAAAATACTAGCAAGAGCAGTAAACTGTGAAAATCCTAAAGAAGGAGAACCATGTAATGAATGTGAAATCTGTAAAGCAATACTAGATGGTTCATTAACAGACGTAGTAGAAATGGATGCAGCATCAAACAACAGTGTAGAAGACATAAGAGAAATAAGGAATGAAGTAAACTTTCTTCCAACACGTGCAAAATACAGAATATACATAATAGACGAGGTACACATGTTATCAACAGGAGCATTCAATGCATTATTAAAAACCCTAGAAGAACCACCAGAACATGTAAAATTCATATTAGCAACAACAGAACCACAAAAATTACCAGCAACAATACTCTCAAGATGCCAAAGATTTGATTTCAAAAAGATACAAAATGAAGACATATCAAAAAGATTAAAACTAGTATGTGAAAAAAATGATGTAGAAATCAAGGAAGAAGCACTAAATCTAATAGCCATACTATCAGAAGGAGCAATGAGAGATGCACTAAGCATTTTAGAAAGATGTATACAAGATGGGGAAAGTAGTATAGACGTAGACAAAATAAAAGATTTAGTAGGGATTCCAAAACTAACGTATGTAAACAACACCATAGAAGCAATAATAGACAATAATATAGAAAAAGCAATAAATGAAATAGATGATGTCATAAAAGAAGGAAAAGATTTAACAAATTTCTTATGGGAAATGATAAAATACGCAAAAGACATATTAGTTGCAAAAATAGGAAAAAAATTAGAAATATATAGTAATGAAGAAATAGACCAAATAAACAAAATAGCAGAAAGAACATCAAAAGATAGGCTACTAAACATAATAGTAAAACTTTCGGAAATGGAAAATAAAGTAAAACAATCAACGCAAAAAACAATAATATTTCAAACAGGTATAATAAACCTATGTATAAATGAAGAAACAAACAGCCTAGAAGAAAGAATAAAAGCATTAGAAAACAAAATTCAAAATGGAATTGGAACTAATACTAACACAATTCCAATAAAAACCAATCTAACAAAAGAAGTAAATACTACAAAAAATAATACACAAGCAAACAACACTACGGAAATAAATGAAAATGCCACTGTAGGGGCGATTAGTAATTGTCCACAGGAAACAAAAGATGAAAGTCCAAAAAAAGAAACAAAACCAAATATTCAAACTTCAAACTTAAAATCACAAGAATTCTGGCCAAATATTTTACAACAATTAAAAAGTAATGGAAAACTAATGATATATGCAAACTTATTAAACTCAAGGGCAGTAGAATTAAATGATATGACAATTGGAATAGAATTTCAAGGAGGACTAAATGATTTTAGAAAAGGAATATTAGAAAAAGACGAAAACAAAAAAGAAATTGAAAAACTAGTATCAATAGCATGTGCAAAAGAAATGCAAATAAAATATATAGACACACCATCAAAAACAATTGAAAATAAAAAAAGTACACAAGCCAAAACAATAAAAGAAAATAAAACAGAACAAAACAAAAGCAATAATATAAACTCATTAGATGATTTAGCAAACTTAGGAATAGACATAAATTATATAGATGAATAAAACATAAAAAGAAAGGATGATAAGAAAATGGCAAAAAGAGGAGGATTTCCAGGAGGAATGAAAGGACTTGGAGGAATGAACATCAATCAACTAATGAAAGAAGCCAAAAAAATGCAAGCAGATGTTGAAAAATCACAAGAAGAACTATCAGTAAAAGAATTTTCAGCAACAGCAGGAGGGGGAGCAGTAGAAGTAACTGTAACAGGAGCAAAAACAATAAAAACAATAAAAATAAAACAAGATGTAGTAGACCCAGAAGATGTAGAAATGTTACAAGACTTAATACTAACATGTATAAATGAAGCACTAAGAAAAGTAGATGAGGCACAGAATGTAGCATTAGGTAAGTTTAATATTCCAGGAATCATGTAGCATATTATACAAGTTAGCAAGAATTGTTATTTGGCAAGGCGTGTGAAGTCGATATTCCCAGAGGCGTGCTAGTGCACGTTGAGGAGAAATGACTGAGCAACAACGAAGCGAAATGGCAATTATTGTTCAACACAAAAATAGAAAGGTGTAGAGATAAATGTCGTATTACTCGCCATCAATAGAAAAACTAATAGAAAGTTTCGCAAAACTACCAAGCATAGGAAATAAAACTGCAGCAAGACTAGCATTCCACATGTTAAATGCAAGTGAGCAAGAAACACAAGATTTCATAAACTCAATATTAAACGCAAAGAAAAACCTAAAATACTGTTCAAAATGTTTTAATATAACAGACACAGACCCATGCCCAATATGTGGAAATGAAAAAAGAAACCATTTAAATATATGTGTAGTAGAAGATGTAAGAGATGTAATAGCAATGGAAAGAACACACGAATATAAAGGAGTATATCATGTATTACATGGTTCAATTTCACCAATGAATGGAATAGGACCAGAGGACATAAAAATAAAAGAATTATTAAACAGGTTAGCAGGCGAAGAAAAAATAGAAGAAGTAATAATAGCAACAAACCCAAGAGTAGAAGGGGAAGCAACAGCAATGTATTTATCAAAACTAATTAAGCCATTTGGAATAAAAGTAACAAGAATAGCACATGGAGTTCCAGTTGGAGGAGATATAGAATACGCAGATGAAATAACGTTAACAAAAGCACTTGAAGGGAGAAGAGAAATATGATAAAAAAGGCACTGGTAGCAGTCAGGGCATCAGTAAAATTTATAACTATTTTCATAATAGCAGCATTATTAATAATAGGAATAGTAATATTTTTATACAAGCCAATATATGAAGTACACTTAAATGGAGAATTTGTAGGTTACAGTGAAGATAAACAAAAGTTACAAGCACGAATAGATAAATATGTACACGAAGGAGACGGAAATGGAGAAAACGTTGCATTTGTACAAGTGGATAATATGCCAACATATGAATTATGTTTGCTAAAAAAAGACATAGTGCCAAACGATGAAGAAATATATAGCATGGTAAAAGAAACAGGAACAGTATATTATAAATACTATACAATAGCAGTAGACAATGAAGAACAACTAAATGTATCAACATTCCAAGAAGCAGAAGCAGCAGTAAATGAATTAAAGCAAAAAAACAGTTCAAATGCAGACGGATTATCAATAATGGAAAAATATAGTGTAGAGCTAGGAGAATTAAAACAAACAGAAGAAGCAATAGCTTCACTATATCAACAAAAGAAAGTAAGCAAAAAAGTTACAATATCATCATCAAACACAAGCAAACCAACAGCAGGCTCAAAAACAGGACCAAACATAGGAAAATCCTTTAGATACCCAGTAGCATCACCACGTATCTCATCAAGATATGGAAGAAGATGGGGAAGACTACATGGAGGAATAGACTTTGCAGTTCCAGTAGGAACAAACATATATGCGTCAGCACCAGGAACAGTAACATATTCAGGGTGGAACTCAGGAGGATATGGATATTTAGTAATAATATCACATGGAAACGGAGTACAAACATACTATGGACATAATAGTTCATTAACCTGTTCAGTAGGACAAACAGTATCAGCAGGAGATGTAATAGCAAAATCAGGAAACACAGGACGTTCAACAGGTCCACACTGCCATTTTGAAATAAGAGTAAATGGAGTTACATACAATCCAGAAATATATTTATAAATTTACAGCTAACTTATGAAGATGAACGAAATGAGAGAAAACATAAAAAAATTATTTATTCTCTACTCGATTTTATAAAATAATAAATTGGAAAAGGAGAACAATCATGTTCAACAAATTAAAAGAAGAATGTGGAGTATATGGAATATACTCAAAGCATTCATATGAAAACTTAGCAGAAATAATAAGTGCAGGACTTTCATCTTTACAGCATAGAGGAGAAGAAAGCTGTGGAATAGCAATAAATAAAGACGGAATAATTTCCTATCATAAAGACTTAGGGTTAGTATCAAAAGTATTTCCAGAACATATCATAAAAGACTTACCAACAGGAAAAATGGGAATAGGACATGTAAGATATTCAACCACAGGAGAGGCTAGAAAAGCAAATGCACAACCAATGGTAATAAGACATAAAAAAGGAAATCTAGCTATAGCACATAATGGAAATATATTCAATGCATATGAACTTAGACAGGAATTAGAAGAAAACGGAGCAATATTTACAACAACAACAGACACAGAAGTTATTAGTTATATAATAGTACAAGAAAGGTTAAAATCAAATTCAATAGAAGAAGCACTTGAAAGAGCGATGAAAAGATTTAAAGGGTCATACTCATTACTAATAATGACATCAAAAAAATTAATAGTAGCAAGAGATCCGCAAGGATTTAAACCTCTTTGCATAGGGCAAAACGAAGATGAGTATGTATTTGCATCAGAAAGTTGTGCATTAGACTTAACAGGAGCAGAATTTGTAAGAGATGTAAATCCTGGAGAAATAGTAGTTGTAACAAACAATGAAATAAAATCAATTCAGACAAATATAGATGCACCAAAAGGATTATGTTCATTTGAATATATATACTTTGCAAGACCAGATTCAATAATAGATGGAATAAGTGTACATAGATTTAGAGAAGATGCAGGAAGAATGTTAGCAAGACAAAAACCAGTTGAAGCGGACATAGTAGCAGGAGTACCAGACTCAGGATTAGATGCTGCTCTAGGATATTCAAAAGAATCAGGAATACACTATGATATGGCATTCACAAAAAGTAAATATATTGGAAGAACATTTATACAAAACACACAAGGAGCAAGACAGAAGTTAGTAGGAATGAAACTAAACCCATTAAAATCTGTTGTAAAAGACAAAAAAATAGTATTAATAGACGACTCAATAGTTAGAGGAACCACAATAACAAGAATAATAACAAGATTAAGAGAAGCAGGAGCCAAAGAAGTACATCTAAGAATTGCGGCGCCAGCATTTGTAGATGTATGTTACTTTGGAACAGATATAGACAATAAAGAAAAACTTATAGCGTACAATAAGACAATAGAAGAAATAAGACAAGAAGTAGGAGCAGACTCATTAGAATATTTAAGTTTAGAAAGTTTAAAAGAAATAACAAAAAACTGTAATATAAAGAATTTATGTACAGGATGTTTCACTGGAAAATATCCGATAGAAGTACCAAAAGAAATTCAAAAAGATAGATTTGAAGCAATAAAATTTTAAAAAGGCAGACGAGCCACCTCAATGAGGTGGCTCGTCACTTTGGCTTATCTAGTAAATGGGATTCCCAAGAGACCTGTACTTTTCTGCAAATTCCTTACTTGCCATCTTATAATGACCTTAAAAAGTTCTTGTTTATGATCTTTGATTTCTTTGATAGTTTCGGTGTTTGTCAGAGTTTTTGGAACAGCAGGAAAAGATTATGTGAAATAGTTGTCTCATTTAATAAAAAGTCGAATATAATAGTATATGGGCATGAGTTTTAGAAATGCCTATGGTAAATACCAAAATTAACTTGGCATTTAATACATCATATGCCCAATAAAATATGGAGGCATTAAATGAGTGAAAATATATTAAGTTTAAAAAACATAACAAAAATATATCAAGCCAAAAATGGAGAAACAAAGGCATTAGATAACATAAATTTGGATGTAAAAAAAGGAGAGTTTGTTAGTATAATAGGACCAAGTGGATGTGGAAAATCAACTCTACTTTCTATTATTGCTGGATTAGAAGATAGAAATACTGGAGAAGTTTACTTAGATGGAGAAGAAATAAAAGGAATATCTAGTGAAATAGGATATATGTTACAAAAAGACGGTTTATTAGAATGGAGAACAATATATAAAAATGTTATATTAGGATTAGAAATAAGAGGTATAAAAACAAAAGAAAACGAAGAATATGTAAATAATTTATTAAAAAAATATCACTTATATGAATTCAAAGATAAATATCCAACACAGCTATCAGGAGGAATGAGGCAGAGGGCAGCACTTATAAGGACACTTGCAATAAAACCAAAAATATTATTACTAGATGAAGCATTCTCAGCACTAGATTATCAAACAAGAATAATGGTAACAAAAGACGTATACAGTATTTTAAGACAAGAAGGAATAACATCATTAATTGTAACACATGATATATCAGAAGGGAGATTCCAAAATAGACACTGTGAAAATGCTTGATAAAAAACTGTAACCAAGATTTTGTATGCAGTGAAAACTGCGTACAAAATCTAAATTCCGTCGTAATTATCTTCTACGGAAAATTATCCCACTGGGATAACCTTCCTAGAATATAAAGAATTTGAATTCAAAAGATTTAATAAAATATGAATAAAGTATTAAAGATTTAATAAAATATATAATATAGAGTATTGACAGACTAGATTTTAGTATGCTATACTGTATATAGTAGATCAAGACTCCGGAAACCTATGAGGCCCGGAGTTATTTTTATAGCTAGGAGAAATTTTAATGAATAAAGAATTTAAGACAATAGAAGAACAAATTGAAATTTTAAAAGAACGTAATTTAATTATAAATGAAGAAAAAGCAAAAGAAATATTTACAGATAACAATTATTATTATCTAATAAATGGATATAAAGATTTATTTATAGACGAAAATATTGAAGAAGAAAAATATAAAGATGGTACATCACTTGAAGAAATATTTGCGTTATATAAATTTGATAGTGAATTAAGAAGTATCTTTTTGAAATACATTTTAATGATAGAAAGAAGAATAGATACATATATTGCTTATGAATTTTCAAAACAATATGGAGAGAACAACTATCTTATAGAATCTAATTTTAACGATAATAAAATAAATAATTCAAAGATTAAAGGTCTTATAGCAGATATAAATATTAATATAAATACACAAATAAGAAATGGCAACAAAATGCTTAGTCATTATATAAGACAATATGGATATATTCCATTATGGGTTCTAATTAGAATTATAACCTTTGGGCAAATTTCAAAATTTTATGATTTAATGAAACAACAGGATCAAAATAAAGTTGCAAAAAAATTCAATGTTAGAGAAAAAGAATTAAAAACACATATACATAATTTGGCAATTATTAGAAATATATGTGCACATGACGAGAAATTGTATGACATAAGATTAAAAAATACTATAATGAAGAATGATATTCATAAACAATTTAATTTAAATTTGCAAAATGGACAGTATGCTAATGGATACAAAGACTTGTTTTCGATAGTAATAATTTTAAAAGTATTATTAAATAAAAAAGAATTCAAAAATTTTTACACTATAATAATGAATAATATTGTAGAATTAAAGAGAGAAATTAAATCAATTGATTTTTCGCAAGTTTTAGATAAAATGGGGTTTGTGAAAGAGTATAAAAGACTAATAAGTGATTGTTCAGAAATTGGAGAGGAGATTAATATTTAATGAATAATTATAATGAAAAAGGAAAACAAGATATACAATTTTTAATATTGCAAGAAAAAAGGCTTTTAACAGTTTGAATAATACATTAGTCGAGTTATATGGTAAAAATAATGTAAGTGAAAAAGATTTTAAAGAGTTATGGCAAAAAAATTTAATTAAAGAAAAAGATATAATAGCAGATGGCTGGTATAATCCGCCACCTAAAGGAATGTCTATATTATTTGGGAATAGAGTATCATTTGATTCTTTAAGAAATACATATAATTGGGCAAATGATACAATAATTAATTGGAATGAGGATTTATTATATGTGTATTGTTCTCCAGTAGACAGATCATCTGGAATAATTGGTGACATAGCGATAACACTTTATTTTGGAGATAATAAAGATATAATCAATCACATAAAAAATTGTCATGATGCAGTATTAGAAATATTTAATAAGCTAAATACTGTAGAAAGTTCGAAAGGACTTTTTAAGCTTTCACAACAAGTATTTCTTAAGCATAATTAAAAAAATGTATAATTAGTAAAACAGATAATACACCATTAGATTTAGGACATACTTTTCCAAGATTAAATATTCCAACACTAAATAATGAATTGACTGAAAATGAAAAGCAAGAAATAAGTAAGTCAAGAAAATTTATTAACGAGAATACAGATTGGAAGTTTACAGAAGGAATACAGTTTACTATAGAACCACAATTGCTTTCTACAGAAAATTATAATTTACCTCAAATTTCACAGCATTACCTAATTCAAAAAACAAAGGATAAATTTATTATATGTAATGATATAGATTTATTACTAGAAAAGTATAAATTAATATAATTGTTTTTACACAGTACCACGCAAGGTATTTTTATTAAAAACTTAATAGAAAAAATCAAAATTAATAATATAAAAGGCTTGCCTTTTATACATTCCCAGTGTTTTTTATGAACACTTTCCTGCGTAAACATTAAGTTTGCAAATATTACATTTCAAAAACACTTCAAAATCATTACATTGTTTTAAAAAATTAAACATTTATAATAATAGTATGGAAGAGAAAAAAATCTCTTCTTTTTTGTAATCATTTTAATATATTGTAATCAGGAGGAGAAGCATGGGAAGGAGGAAAAATGCTTGAAAAAAGTTCAATCTTCAAAGTAGCGATATATATAAGATTATCTAAAGAAGATATGGATAGAGGAGACAATGATAGTGAAAGTGTAAAAAATCAAAAAATACTATTGCAAGAATATGTAAAAAGTTTAGGGGAAGAATATGAACTAGTAGATATTTATATAGACCAACGGGTATACTGGAACAAACTTCGATAGACCAAATTTTAAAAGGATGATTAACGATATTGAGCAAGATAAAATAAATATGGTAGTGACAAAGGATTTATCACGTTTAGGTCGTGATTACATAGGAACAGGAGAATATATAGAAAAGTGGTTCCCAGAAAAAAATATTAGATATGTTTCAATAAATGATGGTATAGATACTTTTGAGAATAATAATGGAAATAATGACATAGCACCTTTTAAATCAATATTAAATGATATGTATTCTAAGGACTTATCGAAAAAAATTAGAACAGCCTTACATACTATGCAAAAACAAGGAAAATGGGTAGGAGGAAAAACAGCAATAGGATATATGAGAGATCCAGAGAATAAAAACCATTTAATAATATGTGAGAGAGAAGCGAAAATAGTAAAAGTAATTTTTAATATGGCAAATGCTGGAAAAGGTGTAGGAGATATAAAAAATTATCTTAACGACAATAAAATACCAACAGCTAATGGACTAAGATACAATAAACCATCTTTTTGGGAAAATAAAACAGTAAAACAAATTCTTACAAATAAGGTATATTGCCGGAACCACAGTACAAAACAAAAGGAGTAGAATTAGTTATAAAAATAGAAAGCTAAGAGCAAATCCAAAGGAAGAATGGAACATTGTAGAAAATACACATGAACCTATTATTGAAAAGAAAATTTTTGAAGCAGTACAAAAAATGGTAATAGTTCAAAAATATAATAGAAATGAGAAAAAGCATAAATTTTTATTAGATGGACTATTATTTTGCTATGAGTGTAAGCACAAAATAGGTGTAAGAAGCAAGAAGAATGGATATATGTTTATGGTATGTAATAATTATCGAAGAAACTCTAAAATAGGACTTTGCACATCACATGGTTTTAATTATTATGCATTAGAAAAAAGAATCTTACAATACATAAGGAATCTATTTTTAGAAATAGATAGTAAGAAAATAGAAATAAACATAAAAAATACTTTAACAAAATATGACTATGAAAAAATGTTAGAGAAAATAGAGTCTAATATAAAGTTACTAAATGATAACATAGATACAATACATCTTGAAAAAATAAATAATCAAATAAGTAAGGAAATGTACGATAGATTATTTAATAAACTAACTAGAGAGATAAAGCAAAAAGAAGAGGAATATGAGGAATTACAAAATAAGAAAAAAGAGAGTACACAAGATAACAGTAAAGAAATAAGAAGAATTGTTAATGACTTTTTAAAATTAGAAAATCCAAATCCAGAACTAATAAAAATAATTATTAATAGAATAGAAATACATCAAGACAAACAAATAGACATTATATTAAACTTTAAAAGACTAAATGAAATTTCATTAAAATCAAATAACTGTCTAAATTAGAATCTACCAGAGAGTATTAGTTTATCAGATAGAGTAGTAGTATTAAGTAAAAGGCCAGCGAAAATCAAAAATATACATGAAATAAAATTTGACATGGAAAATAGGACTCCTATTAACTGTAGGGAAAGACCAGAATTTAGCAAATACTTTGATTTGCTTTGGAAGGAGTTGGATATAAATGGATAATAAAAATATTTCAGAAGACAGAAAAAAATATTTGAGAAAAATAAAAATAAACAAAATTACAGTATTAATCACACAAATACTTATATTATTAGCATTTATTTTACTTTGGGAGATACTTGCAGAAACGAAAGTAATAAACAGTTTTATCACAAGTAGTCCAAGTAGAATATTAGACACATTCATGAATATAAAAAATAATAACTTAATGATGCATTTATGGGTAACTGCATATGAAACGATAATAGGATTTTTAGCAGGTACAATATTAGGAATAATAATAGCAATAGCATTATGGTGGTCAGAATTTTTATCAAAAGTATTAGAACCATTCTTGGTAGTATTAAACAGTTTACCAAAGACAGCATTAGGGCCAATAATAATCATATGGGTAGGAGCTGGTACTCCAGCAATAATTGTAATGGCAATAGCAATTTCTTTAATAGTAACAGTACTAGATATAACAAATGGATTTTTAAATACAGATAAAGAAAAAATAAAAATGGCAAAAAGCTTTAATGCGACTAAATGGCAACTATTAACAAAAATAGTAATACCAAGTAATATATCTACATTTATAAACACCTTAAAAGTAAATATAGGATTATCACTTGTAGGTGTAATAACAGGAGAATTCTTAGTATCAAAAGCAGGATTAGGATATTTAATAGTATATGGAGGTCAAGTATTCCAATTAGACTTAGTAATGACAAGTGTAATAATCTTAGGAATACTTGCAGCAATAATGTATCAAAGTGTAGTAATATTAGAAAAAATTATTTTACGAGAGAAAAAATAATACAAATTATAAATAATGTACTGAACCCAAAAAGTCCAATTTTGGGTTCAGTACATTTTGTTATAGAAACCTTTTCTAAGTAAAAGAAAAATCCTTAACCTCCATCACACATTATTAACATAAGCATAATATATAAAGAAAATATAAAAAAGGAGGTTTTATTTTGAGCAAGAAGACTATTGCAATAATGGTAGCAGTTGCAATTTTAGTAGGAGTTATAGGATTCTTCATAGGTTTTGGAGTTGGTTCTATAAATAATACTACTCCAGAAAGCAATGTTGCAAATGTAAATGAAACTAATGATAAAAAAGAAATAAAAGAAATAAGTGTAATGGAGGTTACAAGATCTATATTTTATGCTCCACAATATGTAGCATTAAGTCAAGGATACTTTGAAGAAGAAGGACTAAAAATAGACTTAACAACAGGTTCAGGAGCAGACTCTGTCATGACAGCAGTATTATCAAACCAAGTAGATATTGGGTTTGCAGGACCAGAAGCTTCAATATATGTATATAACCAAGGAAGCACAGACTATCCAAAAGTATTTGCACAATTAACAAAAAGAGATGGATCATTCTTAGTAAGTAGAGAAAAGAATGACGATTTCAAATGGACTGATGTAAAAAAATCAGTAATAATTCCAGGAAGAGTTGGTGGAGTACCTAACATGACTCTGCAATATGCATTAAGGAAAAATGGAATTGACATAGAAAAAGATGTTACACTTGACACAAGTATAAGCTTTGATTTAATGGCAGGTGCATTTTCAGCAGGAAACGCAGACTATGTAGCACTATTTGAACCAACAGCATCAGCAACAGAAAACGCAAAAGCAGGATACATTGTAGCATCAATAGGAGCCGAAACGGAAGAAGTAACATACACGACATATTTTGCTACATCAAGTTATGTAGACAAAAACAGTGATGTAATACAATCATTCACAAATGCGATAAACAAAGGCTTAAAATGGGTACAAAATCATTCAGCAGAAGAAATAGCAGACGCAATATCAGAATATTTCCCAGACACAGACAGAGAACTATTAATAAAAGTAGTACAAAACTATATAGACATAGACTCATGGAACACAACACCATTAGTCTCTGAAAGCGGATTTAACTTACTACAAACAATAATGGAGCAAGCAGGACAATTAGATAAAAGAGCTAACTTTAGTGATGTAGTAGATAATAGATTTGCGGAAAAAGTAGAGTAAATCGTGGAAAATTTGCTTTAGAAGAAAGCAAATTTTACTCGAAAAAAACTACAAAAAGTAATTAAAAAATATTATTTAATGAAATATAGATAATAGATTTGCGGAAAAAGTAGAATAAATCGTGGAAAATTTGTTTTAGAAGAAAGCAAATTTTACTCGAAAAAAACTACAAAAAGTAATTAAAAAATA
>CARPYP010000003.1:41788-46191 GCA_949045875.1 uncultured Clostridia bacterium
CTCGAAAAAAACTACAAAAAGTAATTAAAAAATATTATTTAATGAAATATAGATAGTAGATTTGCGGAAAAAGTAGAATAAAAAAGCGAGGCACAGAGTGCCTCGTTTAGGCTTTAATGTAGAGAGTCAATAACAATCAAGTAGCAAAATGTACTAATACTTATTATAAAATTTTTATGTAAAATTAAAAATTTTATAAATACCCCCTTGCAAATTATTTTTTTTATGGTAAAATAATAGAGAAAATTTGTTTGACAATGGAGGGAAATATGTTTGCATATATAAAAGGAAATATAGAAGAAAAATCCTGTGGATATGTTGTAATAGAAGCTAACGGAGTAGGGTATAAAGTATTTATGCCAGAGCCAGAAATAGAAAACTTAGGAGAAATAGGAGAAACTATAAAAATACACACATATTATTGGGTAAGAGAAGACAATATCAGTCTATATGGATTTTCGAGTAAAGAAGAACTTAAAATGTTTGAAATATTAATAACAACAAGTGGTATAGGAGCAAAATCAGCAATTACAATTTTATCAAATATTGATGCATCTAGTTTTGCACTTGCAGTAATAAATGAAGATACACATAAGCTTACAAAACTGCCAGGAATAGGTGCCAAAACAGCAGCCAGAATGATATTAGAACTAAAAGATAAAATAAAGAAACAAGACATAGAAACAAAAGGAAATGAACAAAAACAAGAACTAAATAAAGTAATAAAAGATAATGAAAATATAGATGAAGCAATTTCTGCATTACAAGTTTTAGGATATAGCAGGAGAGAAATCGAAAAAGCCTTTGAAAAGACAAGCTTAGAGGGATTGAGCGTTGAGGATATGATTAGGAGAGGCCTATCCTTATTAGGAAAATAGCGTCGCGAAATAATTGCACTATAGCGTTGTAGCTACTCAGCCAATTTCCATTCAACGTACCAATGTACGCCTCATGGAATATTGCCTTTGCGCGCCTAGCCATAAAACAATTATTTCACGACTATGTAGGGGCGAGCATTGCTCGTCCGAAATAGGAAATAAGAGTAAAACTAAATAAAATAAACAAGAAAGGAAAGAAAAAATGGATTTATCACAACCATTAGCATATAGGATGATGCCAAAAACATTAGAAGATTATGTTGGACAAGAACATATTTTAGCAAAAGATAAAATTCTATATAGAACTATAAAAGCAGATAGAATATCAAGTATAATATTGTGGGGACCACCAGGGTGTGGAAAGACATCACTTGCAAAAGTAATAAGCAACACAACAAAATATCAATTTGTAAAGCTAAATGCTGTAACTGCTGGGGTTTCAGATATAAAAAAGGCCATAGAAGAAGCAAAAAACCCATTTTTAAATCCAATGGGGAAATGTATTTTATTTATTGATGAAATTCATAGGTTCAATAAATTGCAACAAGATGCACTATTACCATATGTAGAAAATGGAACAGTAATATTAATAGGAGCAACCACTGAAAACCCATATTTTGAAGTTAACAAAGCGCTTATTTCTAGGTCAATGGTAGTAAAACTAGACCAATTAAACGCAGAAGATATATTTAAAATATTAAAAAACGCATTAGTTCATCCAGAGGGGTTAGGAAGTTTTAATGTAAAAATTGAAGACACTACATTAATGAAAATAGCAGAAGTCTCAAATGGAGATGTTAGAACTGCACTAAATGGTTTAGAAATTGCAGTACTAACAACAGAAATGAGTTCTGATGGAAAAATAAATATAACAGACGAAATAATGAAAGAAAGTATACAAAAAAGAAAAGCAGTATTTGATAAAAATGGGGACACGCATTATGACAATATAAGTGCATTCATAAAATCTATGAGAGGCTCTGACTCAGATGCAACGCTTTTTTACCTTGCTAGGGCAATAAATGGTGGAGAAGATCCTGTATTTATTGCTAGAAGAATTGTAATTGCAGCAGCAGAAGACGTTGGACTTGCAAACCCTAATGCATTAGTAGTTGCGACATCTGCAATGCAGGCAGTAAGTATGGTAGGAATGCCAGAAGCTAGAATAATCTTAGCAGAAGCAGCAGTTTATGTATCAGAATCAAAAAAATCAAATGCAACATACCTTGGAATAGACAGAGCTTTAGAAGATGTAAAAAATAAAGACACAGGGACAATACCAATGCACATAAGAAACTCTGTAGCGCAAGGAATGGAGCAATTTGGATATGGAAATGGATATAAATACCCACATGACTATCCAAATCATGTGGTTGAACAGCAATATTTGCCTAATAAAATATTAGGTACAAAATATTTTATAAAAGATGAAAACATTAAATAATAAGGATGTACTCAATATAATACATTTCAAGTAAAATGTTAAGATGTAATCATTAAAAATATAACTATAAGTAAAATAGAAACCAATATGTTAACAAATAAGACAAATAATTATTACTTATAATTATTTGTCTTTAGTTTTATCTGGTATATATTCTAATAATTCAGAAATTTCGCAATTGAATACTTTACATATATTATTCAAATGTTTAATATCAATTCGTTTTATTTCTTCATAATACATTTTCGACACAGTTGCAGGTCTAATATTTGCTTGTTTTGCAAGAGAAGATTGAGTCATTTTGTTTTTACCTAGTAAATCTGATATTTTAATCTTAATCATAAAACACCTCCCAATAAATAAAAATTAAAAAAATATAGTAAATTGACTATTTAAGTTGTATTTTATCATTTTGTGTATTAAAATTGTATATTGTAATGGCAATATAACGGCAAAGGTAATAAAAGATTATCTATCAGTAAAGAAATTACAAAATATGGAAATGAGGAAAAGAGTGTATTGAATAAGAATAATCAAATTGAACAATATCCTGAATGGAAAGTAAAAAGTAAGGAATATAAGAAGGAATTACAATCATTTTTAGACAAAGCGGATAACATTAAAAATGAAGAATTAAAGAATGACATTATATGCCAAATGTTAAAATGTGATAAAATACTCACTAAAATTGCACAAGAAAAGATAGACGAAATTAGTATAAAAAAATCCTAAAAAGTTAAAAATATACTATTATGATAAAAAAGATTTGTATAGGGATATTATCTGGATTCACAACGGGTTTATTTGCAACAGGAGGAGGAACAATATTAATACCTGCATTTGTATACTTTTTAAGTATGAAAGAAAAAGAAGCGAGAGCGACTGCAATATGTTGTGTTTTACCAGCTACAATAGTGAGTTTTATATTTTATTATAAAGATAAGTATGTAGACTTAAAATTAGGAATTTTAGCAGCATTAGGTGGAATAATAGGTGCTTGCATAGGAGAAAAACTATTAAATAAATTGTCTGACAGAATATTAAAAATTTGCTTTATTGTATTCTTAATCTATGTATCTATAAGATTTATTATATAGAAGAATAACATAAATTATATCAAATCCGAAACTTGAGAAAAGAATGTATTTATAAAAACATGGCTATAAATAATTACATTTTATGAAAACAAACAATATAATTCTAACAAACTAATAAATATTTTTAGTAGGGAGACAAGTATGGTCATAATCATTGGAATAATATCTGGAATAGTCACATCATTAGGACTAGGTGGTGGAGCAGTTTTAATAATAGGGTTAACATTATTATTAGGAATAGAACAGCGAATAGCGCAATCAGTCAATCTAATATTTTTTATTCCCACAGCAATTACAGCAATAATACTAAACTCAAAAAGAAAAATTATAAAATGGAAAACAGCAATACCAGTAATAATTGCAAGTGGAATAAGTGCAGGAATAGGAGCGAACTTTGCAACCCAAATAGAAACAACAACTCTAAAAAAGTTATTTGGAGGGTTCTTAGGAATAATAGCAATATATGAAATATACACACTAATAAAAAATAAGAAATCAAAAAACATATCTTAAAGAAAACGTCATATAAAAATGATAGTACAAAAGTAATAAAAATTTAAGCTATGCAAATATGTATTTCAATAACAAATATAAAATAATATAACATAAAATTTAAGATATTACAAGTATAAAGAGAAAAAAGGTATATGAATACTAATGTATATGTATGTAAAAATTTAATAAAAGAAAAAATAATCGTATAGAATTAACAAAAATAGAAATAATAAAAATATAAAAAACAAGGAAAAAAAAGGAGGAAACAACATGAACTTTGTAAAAGGAATATTAGTAGGAACTATGGTATCAGCTGGAATTATGATGATGTATAATGAAGGAAACAATAAAAAGAGCATAATAAAAAAGGGAAAACAAATGGCAAAGAAAATGGGGATAATGTAATTCGTGAAAAATTTGTGAAACAAATTTTACTCGAATAAAACAATGTATACAGAAAGTCAGAATAAAAAAAGAAAAAGAAATGGG
>CARPYP010000003.1:46291-83411 GCA_949045875.1 uncultured Clostridia bacterium
CTCGAATAAAACAATGTATACAGAAAGTCAGAATAAAAAAAGAAAAAGAAATGGGGATAATGTAATTCGTGAAAAATTTGTGAAACAAATTTTACTCGAATAAAACAATATATACAGAAAATTTGCATAATAAAAAATAAGGAAGAAAATGGGGATAATGTAATAATTAAGCTACACTTATAAAAAGAATAAAAATAAAATAGGGGCGAAAAGCCCCTAAACTTTATACTAGTTATTTTCGCATTCATTAGCTTCAGGTAAACATTCTCTTGTATTACAAGGATAACATGGTTTTTTATCATCACAAAAATCCATATCAATACCCTTTAAACATCTACCTTTATGATGACATTTTGCACAAACCTTAACATGTTTAACTCTATTTACCCATTCAAGTTTATAGTTTAAAATTTAGGATAAATAAGTAATTCAAAATTTTCTAGATTTCCATGTTGGTTGTAGCACTTTTGTGTCTTTAGATACTCTACTTTTTCCACTACACTCTTTAATAAAGTATTTTTAGTTTTAATATCATCACAGTCTTTATATTGAATTAATACATTTTTTGTTTTAGGTATTAAATCTTTTTTTGCTTCTTCAATTTGTTTAATTTTATTTAATTCATTATCAATTTCAGAGTATTTTGTAAAAAGTTCTTGTTTTTGCTTTAATATTTTATTTTTACGTTCAGTAAAAACATCTATTGTATAAACGCCTTTTTCAAGAAAATCGTGAACTCTCTCAATTTTATTATCGCATTCACTAATATCCTTTTGTATTTTTTTCATAGATGATTGCTTTATCTTTATTATGTCATTAATATTTGTTTGAGCTATAGAGGTATTATTAATTTCAGTTTCATAACTAGTAAGCCATTCTTTTAAGCTCTCTATAACTTTTTTTTCTACAACATCTATTCTACTAGAAATATTATTGCATTTTGGATTAACACAAGCTAGTGTTGTATTAGTTATTCTGCACATAACTCTATTGCATTTAGCACATCTTATTAATCCTGCAAGTGGGTTTTGTATATTATATGTACCAGGTATGGGAGCAGTATGTTTTTCTTTTTTCTTTTTCTGTACAATATTAAAGGTTTTTTCATCTATAATAGAATGATGTAATCCATCTACTAGAATTATATCATTACCTTTATTTTTAGGTTGTGTATTGATTATTTTTCCATTTTTAACTATTTTAACGAGTTTTCTATCTTTCCATTTTATTTTTCCAATATATGCAGGATTAGACAATATATCTCGTATTGAATTAGCCGACCAATTTTCAGATTTTAGAGGTTTAATATTTAGATTATCTAAATACTTGCCGATTTCAGAAGGTGTCATGTTTTTATAAGCATACATATCAAAAATATTTTTTACTACCTCAGCTTGTTCTGGAATTATATCTAAAGTCCAACCTTTGTCGTTCTCAATTTTTTTTCGTTTATATCCATAAGGAGGTCTGCTTCCGTGGAAATTTTCCTTGATTAGCACTTATTTCCCTTCCTCTTTGTAAACGCCTATTTATAGTCTTATATTCTCTTCTAGACATAAATAAGCCAAATTCAAAATATTCTTGGTCATATTCATTGCTAGGGTCATAAATTTTAGTAGGTGTAATAATTTTAGTATTAGAATATTGAAATGCATTGGCAACGATACCTTGGTCTAATGTGTTTCCTCTAGCGAGACGTTCTACTTCTACTACTAAAACACCAGAATAAATCCCTTGTTCTACTAATTGAAGCAATTCCTGCATAACGGGTCTTGATGAAATACTATCTCCAGAAACAACCTCCTTAAAAACGTCAACCTGTTCTTCTTTAATATTTATAGACTTACATAAATCATTTAATATTAATTCATGTTTTTTTAATGTTTCATCTGAGCCGTGTAATTCGGCATCCATATCTTTCCTTGATTTTCTTAAATACTTAGCATATCTTTCCATAGTATTATTTTCCACAATAAAATACCTCCCAGTATAGGAATAAGCAGTAAATCATACTGCTTTTTATCTTTTGTGTTATTTATTAATCTACAGATAGCATACCATTTTCTTTATAATAATTATATGCTTTTTCTATTAAATCCTCTGTTACTCCTAGTTCCTCTGCAAATTCATATGTATATCTACAGCCTTCATCATAGAGTTCTTTTAATTTTTTATAAGGTGCTAATACTTTAAATGCCCATTTTTTTGCTTTAAACTCTTTTCTTTCTATTGTTTCTAATGAAGAACTACTGTTATATAGGGAAGAGGAATAATAGTGTCCGAAGTTCCTCAGCTAGTATAGTTTTTTCTTCACTAGAATTGTCTATATCAGAATAATTTATTCCAATAGTATAATTATTATCTAAGCACCCTATAATTGCCTTATTTTTCATTTTAAATTCAATTACAGATATATTTTCTTTATCTGCTATATCATATAATTTATTTAGTTCCATTTTAGCCCCCAAAAAAAATTAGAATTATTTTATTTTTTTTGAATATAATAAGATTGTCAAATTCATTTGACAACTTAAATATTTACATGTTATAATATATTTAAGTAATTGGGCTGGGTAGTACCCCTTAAGGAGTATGTAGAATGCAAATTCGCCACAGCCCGTTTTTTTATATTAAAAAATTTCTACAAATACTCATACCTATTTTTTTATCATTATAGGTATATACTTTAGAACTATATATTTTTGTTATTTCTTTAGCTAATTTTTGCTTTTCAAAATTTTCGCCATTTTCAAAAAAAGACCAAACACTACCAGCTACAAAATCTGCTAGTTGAGCTCCAGTAGTATATTTAGAATAAACAATATTTAAGTTTGGTGCAAATATATTATTACTAAAAGATTTATATATTGTAGTATTAGATAGTGCATCTTTATATGCTTTGTATATTAAAGTGTCTCGATGGTCTCCAGTATCTTTTTTATCAATAAAAACAATTGTATCATCTTTTATATTATTGTTGTACATATACGAATCAACAGATTTTAAGATATGTTCAAAACATAACCTGTATACATCATCTTTACTTTTTACAATACTGTTAGTAGTAGTGTAATATTTATCTTGCATAGTGGCAAATACAGTGCAATCTATACTATTTATAAATTGTGCCATTTTAATTTTAAAGCATTTTTTATCAATGCTTTGATTACATGAAGAATAGCAATTTAAAATATTATTATTAATACTATATTTGATTTCTTCAAGATTGTTTTTAAAGCAATTATTTTTTATATTAGATATTTTATTTTCTATTTGATTTAATTCATGTGCTTTAATTAAAATTCCACCTAAAACAAAACACCTAGAATTACCCCCATTTATATTGTAGGTGTCATCGTTCTTTAAATTACAAGTACCAGAATCATCTATATATAGCAAATACATTAAAAAGGCAAATCATCCGTATTATCTAAAAACTTAGGGGCTGTATCATCTAATAATCCATAATTATAAAAAACAGACCTACTACCACAATATTTACAAAACTTTGCAGTATATGACAAAATTTCATCACATTCGTAACTTGAACATTTATTTAATACAGGTGCACCACATTCAGAACAAAAAAATTCTCTTTCATCTTTATCATCAGTCTTAGCGTGGCATTTAAGGCAGGTTTTTACTTTATAAGAACATACTGATTTTAATTCTTTATTATCTTCATTAAACTTCATTTTATTTTTTATCTCCTTCAACTCTTTTTTTCATTTCTTTATAAAATCTGAGTGCGTCTGATATTTCTTCGTCTGTTAATCCTTCCATATCTTTATGATATGCGAACTTAAAGTCTTGCTCATCTTTATCGTAATTTCTTATATCTGTTTTGCCAAGCAAAAAATCGGTTGTTACTCCAAAGAAATTGGCTAACTGTTTTATAGTTTCTATGTCAGGTTCTCTTTTTCCTTTTTCGTATGCACTAATTCTCTGTTGTGTCATTTTCATTTGTTTAGCTAAATCCTCTTGACTTAAACCGTTTATTTTTTCTTAATTCTTCTAATCTTAGCATAGTTAACCTCCAACGAAAATATAATCATATTATACCACAACAAAACGTGGTAAGTAAACATAAAACGTCAAAAAGACGTAAAAAAATATGAGTAATAAGGAAAAAAGTAAAGAGTATCAAGCAATACAAGACTTTTTTAAAATTTTTAATAAAAAGTATTGACAACGCCAAAATGTTGTTATAATATATATACAACGAAACGGCGTAAAGGAGGGGTAAAAAAATGGTAAGACAAAAAATGGTAGCTATTAGAGGAGATAGAAGTCAAGCAGAAATGGCGAATTTGCTTGATATGTCACAACAACAGTATAGTAATATAGAAAATGGTAAAAGAGGAATAAAGCCTAAATTTTTTAGAAGATTTGAAATAGTTTTTAATGAAAAGATAGAAAATTTAGCACCAGATATTTTTATACCTGAAAATACGTCAAAATGACGTAAACATATATTTCAAACAAAATTAAATAAAAGATAAGGAGGAAATATGGAAGAGATAATTAAAACTTTAGAAGAAATTACAAAAAAAGAATTAAATATATGCAAAAACAATAAAAAAATACCAAGTGAAGAAACACTTAGTATTGTAAAACTTATTATGTCTTATCACATGTCTCGTTAGTTTTTTTTAAAATTTCATATTGAGATTGTGCAAGCAATTTCAATGAACAACCATGTTTTGTAAGCAATTCGCAAGCATTTATACAGGGATAGAGCGAATTAGTATCAGACAAGTCCTTTGGATTAGACATTAAAGGACAGATAGCCATAATAAACACCTACCTTTCTAAAATAAGATAGGTAAATTATACAACAATAAAATTTAAGATTCAACAAATAAGTAAATAGTAAAAATTAAAAGAAAGGAGGACTTGCAATTTGAATACACATGTAATGAGGTGTATGGAAATGGAAGGAACAAATATAGTTAAAGAAATTCAATTAGGAGCTACAAAAGTAAAATTTTGTAATGATTATATAGCAAAAACAAAAGAAGAAAGAGAACAACGAATAAGAGAATTTAAACAAGCAAGTTTAAATTTAATTGAAGCAGTATTAAGAGATAAAACTAAAAAAGAAATCGAAGGAGGTAGCATAACAAATGACTAGAACACACAGAAGAAAAATAAAAAGCATGATAGCAGAGATAATAGCTTGTGTATTATCAATAATATTAGTAGTAATAATGCTATATGCAGTAATAGGAATAATGGCTTTAGTAACATTCGTAATAGAACATGCAGACATAAGAGCGATAATTGTTACTGCTGTAGGAGCAATAATAATGATGTTTTTAGAGTTTAGAAAGGGGTGAGAAGAATGGATAGATGTGAAGAAATAAGAAATTATCATAATACAACATTACCAAAAATGCAGAAAACGAAAGAAGAAGCTAGAATACATCTAGCAGAAATAAAAGAACTATCACAGACCGCAAATCAGCAATAGTTCTAAAAATAGTTAATTTAATACTCTTTATGTTATTGTAACATAAAAAGTTAGAAAGGACAAGAGAAAATGAAAATAAATAACAAATTAAATTTACCACAACCTTTTGTAAGTGCAGTTACAAAAGAATATGAATATAAGAATAAACAATATAGCGTAACAACAATTTTAAAAGATGTTAGAGAAATACTTCTTACAAGAAGACATAATAATGAAATAGAGCAAGATGTTGCAGATATGATATGGCTTATTTTTGGAACAGCAGTACATAGTGTATTGGAAAATAGCAAAGAAGCAGAGGCAGAATTTAAGGAAGAACATTTTGTAGAAGAAGTACAAAATGGATATAAATTATCAGGACAAGCAGATTTATATAATGCAGAAACAAAAACAGTAACAGATTATAAGACATGTTCTGTTTGGAAAGTAATTTATGATGATTGGGATGATTATAAAAAACAATTATTAATGTATGCATGGGCATTTAAAAAAATGGGATTCGAAGTCGAACAAGTGCAAATTGTTGCAGTAATAAAGGACCATAGTAAAACAAAAGCAAAAACAGATAGTAATTATCCACCATATCCGGTTTATAAAAAAGTATTTAATTTTTCAGAACAAGAATTTAAAGAGATAGAAGAATTTATTAAAGATAAATTTACCCAAATAGAAAAATATGAAAATACTGAAGATGATAAATTACCAATATGTACTGAAGAATCAAGATGGAATGATGGGGACAAATATGCTGTAAAGAAAAAAGGTAATAAAAGAGCATTAAGAGTTTATTACACATTAGAGGAAGCAGAAGTACATTTAAAACAAGATGACAGTTTAGAGTTAGAAATTCGCAAAGGCGAAGATAAAAAATGCTTAGAATATTGCAGTTGTTGTGAATTTTGTAGTTACTGGAAAGAAAAATATGGAGGTAAAGATTAATGTCGAAAACGATAATAATAATGGGAGAAAGTGGCGCAGGGAAAACAACATCAATGAGAAATTTAAATCCTGAAACAACATTTTATGTAGATGCCGATAAAAAAGGACTTAATTGGAAAGGTTGGAAAGAACAATATAGCTTAGATAAAAAGAATTATATGTCAACAAGTGATTCGAAGATGATAAAAAGTTTATTAAATAAAATAAATGCAGAACAAACACAAATTGAAACAGTTGTAATAGATACTTTAAATGGAATAATGATAGACGAAGAATTTGCAAGAATGAAAGAGAAGAACTACGACAAATGGCAAGATTTAGCATATAGCATATATGATATTGTAGCTTATGCAAATACATTAAGAGATAATTTAACAATTGTATTTGTAGCACATAGTCAAACAGAAAGAGATGATACTGGCTTCTATTTTACTAGAGTAAAAACATCTGGAAAGAAGCTAGATAAAATAGTAATTGAAAGTAAGGTTTCAACAGTATTATTAGCAAAATGTGTAGATAGTAAATACATATTTGAAACAAAGAACAATAATAGCACAGTAAAAACACCACTAGGAGCATTTGAGGAAGAAACTATTGAAAACGATATAGTAAAAGTGTTAGAAGCACTAAAAGATTATTAGGAGGATAAGAAAAAAATGGAAGAACTTAATTTAGATAGTGAACTATTAGAACCTATGAAAGAAAGACTAGAACAGTCAATAGATATGTTAACTAAAAACGCAATACTAACAAAAAAGGAATCTGAAATAACATTTAAAATCAACATAGGAGTAACTAAAAGAAAAGATAAGGACAAAGAATGGCTAGAGCCAAGATTTGAATACAAAATTGATGAAAAAATAAAAGAAGCAAAAAATAGTTATAAGAATGATTTGGGACGTAATTACCAAATTGGACTAGATGACGACAATAATATATTAGTTCAAAATATTAATAAACAAACAAGTTTGTTTGAGAGAGGAGAATAATAATGGAAAAACCAGAAGGATATGATGAAGCACAAAGCTTTGGAGAATTTGAAATATTACCAGCAGGAGGATATAAATGCATAATAAAAAAAGTAACTTGTGAAAAAACACAAGCAGGAAAAGAATTTCTAAAAATAGGATTTGATATTGCAGAAGGAGAGTATAAAGATTTTTATCAAAAGAAATTTAACTCAGATACTAGAGAAAGCAAAAAATGGAGTGGAGTTTGGACTGTATTCACAGCAGGATATGAACCAAAAACAACAAATTCAAAATTCAAAGGTTTCATAACATCAGTAGAAAAGTCAAATACAAATTTTAAATTTGATTTTGATGAGCAAAATTTAGTAAATAAGAAAATAGGCTTAGTTTTTAGAGAAGAAGAATTTATAGGAACAGATAATCAAATACATACAGGCATAAAACCTTTCTTTGCAGTATCTTACGACAAAGCAGAAGAAGCAAAAATACCAAATAAAAAAACTATATCAGATGAACAATTCGATAGAATTTTTGACGCAGGAGTAGCCTCAGACAATGACGATTTACCGTTTTAGGAGGTAAATAATGAACATAATAAGAGAAGTTAAAGAAAGAGCAGATATAGTAAAAGTAGCAGAGGTTTATGGATTAAAACTAAATAGAGCATATAAGTGTGTTTGTCCTTTTCACAGCGAAAAAACGGCAAGTCTTTCAATATCGCCATATAAACAAATATGGAAATGTTTTGGTTGTAATAAACGGTGGCGATGTAATTTCTCTTGTATCAGAATTATTAAATATAAATGCTTTAGAGTCAGCAAAAAGTATAAATAATAATCTAAGTCTAGGATTAGAATTAAATGCTCCTACGAGCCATTTTGAAATAAATAAGTATAAAGAACAAAGAAAGACAGAAGAAGCATTCAAAAAATGGGAATTAGAAACTTTTATATTATTAACAAAATATTTACGATTTTTAAAAAAATGGAAAGAAATAAAGGATGTAGAAAGTGAATTATATGTAGAAGCATGTAAACAATTAGATTACATAGATTGCTTAATAAATGAAATTTTTATAGAAGGAACCAATGAAGACAAAATATGGTTTTGGAAACACGAAAAGAGGTGGATAAAGGAAATTGAAACAAGAGTTAGAACTTTCGAAACAGTTGGAAAATGAAGGCTTTACACCTTTTAACATAGAGGAATTAACGAAAGAAGATATTATAGACAGAGAAATATTTGAACATATTTTTTCAATTGATAATCAAATAGCAAGAACTACTTTAATTATTAATTTACAAGACAAAGCAAGACGATTAGGAAATATAAGAAACTTTGACAAACTCTTAAAAGCATACCAAACAGAATTTGCTCAAAATTTCAAGCAAAAAGGGAGTAATACAATACAATTTACGCAACCACCGATTGAAAATCTAAAATGTGGTAAATGGGAATGTGAGGATACAGGAGTCACTAAAAGTATTATGGGTGCAGGTATGATTCCACAAACAATAGTAGCTTGCTCACACCCAATTTTACCAGTCGAAAGATTAATAAATGTTGACACAGAAACAGAAAAACTAAAACTGGCATTCTTTAAAGATAATAAATGGCAGTACATATCAGTAGATAGAAGTACAGTAGCAAATAAAGCTAATATTATTCAACTATCAGATAGAGGTATAGAAGTAAACTCAGAAAACTCAAAAGAGTTAGTATCATATATAGCAGATGTAGTCACTTTAAATGTTAAAGAAATTCCAGTTAGTCGAAGCACTGATAGACTAGGTTGGATACAAAATGAATTTGCACCTTATGTAAAAGACCTAAAATACGATGGAGATATAGCCTTCAAAGATGTATACGAAAGTATAAAAGAAGAAGGGAACTATGAAGAATGGATAGAAACATGCAAAAAGGTTAGAAAAGAAAGTAAAATAGCACATCTACTTTTAGCTTCTTCATTTGCAAGTACACTCAATCAAATGCTAGGAGTATTACCATTTGTAGTACATATATGGGGTGGAACAGGAACAGGTAAAACAGTAGGACTAATGTTAGCAATGTCAGTTTGGGGAAATCCAGAAGTAGGAAAACTAGTAAGAACATTAAACGCAACACAAGTAGCTTTAGCAAGATACGCTAGTTTTGTACATGATATTCCATTTGCTGGAGATGAATTGCAAACGATAAAAAGCAGATGGGACAGCTTTGATAATCTGGTGATGTACTTAACAGAAGGGGTAGACAGAGGCAGAGGAAAAGCATATGGAGGTATTGAACTTTTAAAAGAATGGAATTGCTGCTTTCTTTTTACTGGAGAAGAACCAATTACAAAAGCAAGTTCTGGAGGAGGAGTAAAAAACAGAGTAATAGAAGTAGAAGCAACAGAAAAAGTGGTTACAGATGGTAATTTTATAAGTAATTTTGTAAGAAAGAATTATGGATTTGCCGGTAAAGAATTTATAAATAATATTCCTAAACAAGAGGAGTTGCAACAAAGATATAGAGAGATATTTCAAAGTATTTTAAAAGAAATAGACACAACGGACAAGCAAGCTATGGCTATGGCAACAATATTATTAGCTGATGAAATATCTACAGATTTAATATTTAAAGATGAAAAGTTAACAATAGACGATATAAGTAAATGGCTTACAAGTACAAAAGAAGTTGATGTATCAGCTAGAGCATATGAATGGACAATGAACTGGATTTCACAAAACATAAACAGATTTAGAGAAAGCGAGAATGGAGAAATCTGGGGCAAATACATTGAGGATGAAGACATATGCCTAGTAAATAAAAGTTTATATTCAGAAGCATTAAATAAAGCAGGATTTGATTTTACAGCAGTAGTAAGAAACTTTGCAGAAAGAAATCAAATAGAAAGAAATTCACAAGGAAAATTTACACATCAAACAAAAGCATTTGGAGTAAAAGCAAATTATATAAAATTTAGATTAGAGCCTGATATATCAGACATTGCTTATGAAAAGAATTATAAGCAAACAGAAATGGAAGATTTACCATTTTAAAGTCTTACCAGTCTTACAAAAATAAATGTTTGGTAAGACCGTACAAAAGGCTAGAGTATAGCCAGTTATATATAATAAAAATATAAAAGTCTTACATCTTACAAAATTTTAATATATATATGGGAATTATTTAATTTAAAAATAAAATGTTTTATAAATACTATATATATTCGCGGAAAAATGGTAAGACGGTAAGACCCCATTGAAAATAGCGGGGTTGAGGGCAAAAAATGGGTAAGTTTTAGGGAAGACAAGAGGTAAGTTTTATGGATTATAAAGAACAAATTGATAAAAGAATAAATATTGCAGTACTTGATATGACTAACTATTTACAAAATGCACTTAATAAATCAAGTAAAAAGGCAACTGTTGAATTAGCAGAATTTATAAAAGCGTTAACACAAGGAATTGCTGATTTAATGCCTTATGTAACAGAACAAAACAAAGAAAAGGAAAAAGATAATGAAAAGTAAAAAACAAATAAAAAAACAGTATAACTATTTAATTCAGAGATTTTATAATGGGTGTAAATATCTTGAAGAACACAGAAAAGAAATTGATAAGTATATATATGTTTTATTAGAGATTATTGATAACTTAGGTGAAATATTAAAAGAGATACCAGAACCAACGAAGGAGGAAGTATTAAATGGATTTAAAGTGTAATAAAAAATTAGGAAACAGTTTTGAAAAAGAATTTGCAGAGATATTACAGAAAAAGGGCTATTGGGTAACATATATGACACCTAAACAAAATATAGGCAGTCAACCATGTGACCTTATAGCAATAAAAAACGATAAAGCAACATTAATAGATTGTAAAACATGTAGCACAAACCTATTGCCGATTAAAAGAATAGAAGAAAATCAAAGACAAGCATTTAAGAAGTATACTGAATGTGGAAATACCAAATACATATTAGCAATTAAATATAATAATAAAATTTATGAAATAAATATGAAAGATATAGATTTTACACAAAAGAGTATCAATTTAGAAGGAGGAAATTTTGAAAATTATAGTATCAAATAACTTAAAAATAGAAAAGCCAGATGAAAGAATAAAAAATTATGCAGAAACAAACTTAGTAATTCCTAATCCAGATTACACAAGAAATCAAAGGCTAGGTTTTTCAAATTATAAAACACCAAGATTTCTAGTGTTTTATGAAATAAATGGAGATGAATTAATATTGCCCTTTGGTTGTTTATCAGATTTATTTAAAATGTATCCACTAGATAAATTTGAGAATAGGATAATTCTAGGAAAACATATTGTATACAAAAGCAATATAAGATTATTTGATTATCAAAAAGAAGTAGCTGAAAAAGCATATTTAAGAAAAAATGGAATAATAGTTATGCCAGCTGGAAGTGGAAAAACACAAACAGCACTTAAATTGATAGCAAGATTAGGACTAAAAACACTTTGGATAACACACACAATAGATTTATTGAACCAAAGTTATGATAGAGCTAAAAGCAATTTTGAAAATGTAGGTTTAGGTAAAATTGCAAATGGAAAAATCGAAATAGGAACACATATAACATTTGCAACAGTACAAACATTAAAAAGTATTGATTTGCAAGAATATGTAGACACTTGGGATTGTATTATAGTAGATGAATGTCACCGTGTATGTGGAACACCAGCAAAAGCAGGAATGTTTTATAAGGTAATAAACAAGCTAATTGCAAGATATAAATACGGATTAACAGCAACGCCATATCGTAACATAAAAGGAACAGAAAAAGCGATGTTTGGATTACTAGGGAATATAATTATCGAGTTAGAAAAAGATGTAATTGGAGACAGAATAATTCCAGCAACAATAATCAAAGTCAATACAGAATTTGATGAAATACCAGAAGAAGCTCAAGAAACAGATGGAACAATAAAATATGCACAATTAACAACAGCATTAGCAACAGACATTACAAGAAATAATCTTATATTAGAAATATTAAAGCAATGTAAAAACAATTATACATTAGTATTAGCAGATAGAATAAGTCAAATGAAGTACCTAAAAAATAAACTAGGATATGGAAATATTATAGATGGAAAAACAAAAAAAGACGTAAGAGAAGAAGCAATAGAGGAAATAAGAGAAGGAAAAGAAAAAGTTTTATTTGCAACATATGGACTAGCAAAAGAAGGACTTGATATACCAAGACTAGATAGATTAATTTTAGCAAGTCCTCATCGAGATAAAGCAACAATCATACAAGCTGTAGGAAGAATAGAAAGAAAATTTGAAAATAAAGAAAAACCAATTTGTTATGATTTAGTAGATAATTTACAGTATTTTCAAGGAATGTATAAAAACAGGAAAAGTTATTATAAGAAAAATAATAATGAAATTATAGAAAACTAGAAAGGATAAAACTATGAAAGATAAATGGAAAGAAAAAACAAAGTTAAACAAGATAGAGATAAAAGAAATAATAGTGCAAGTATTACTAACGATAATATATACAGTAATAGCAATAATAGATAAAGATTATACTTATTTTTTAGTAGCAGCATTTAATATAGTTATAACACTACAGATATACTTTAATTCTAAGTTACTAAAAGCAAAAGAAGCAACAATAGAGTTACAAGATGAAGAAATAATAAAACAGAGATTTATAAATGAAACATTAGAAGATGTTAATAAGAGAAATTTAAAAGTACTATTAAATACAAGTACAAGATATAACGATTTAATACAAGAAAGTTTAAATAAAGCAGATAAAAGATTTGAGAATGCAAAACAAAATTATGTTCATGACAAGCTACATATATCAAAATTAAGTGAAGCACAAGGATATTATCAAGCATTATCAGACTTAAAAAAGAAAGTAGGAAATGATTATGAATAAATCTAAAGAAGCAATAAGAGATTTAAGAAACAGCTTTGAACTTAGACATTGCAAATGGGCAAAAACTGCTTAGATACGATAGAAGAAGAATTGGAAAAGCAAAGCAAAATGATAAAGATTATGACTAAAAAGATGAGCGAAAAAATGATGTGTGACTTTATAGAAACTACAAATGCAGAATGTGCAAATACAGACTGTAAAGAATGTCTAATAAAATATTTTGAAAAGGAGATAAAAAAATGAGTGAAGCAGATAAGATGTTTGACGAATTAGGATTTAACAAATATGAATTTGATACATGTATAGATTATTTAAATAGAGAAAATAGACAAGGAATAACTTTTAAAAAAGATATGAAAGTTATTGATAGCTATTGTGGCATAGGTAGCGAATATATAACAATGCAAGAACTACAAGCAATAAATAAAAAATGTAAAGAACTGGAGTGGATAGAATGAAAGATAAAATTGAAATTGGAGACTATGTCAGAAGCAAATTTGGAGAAATAAAAAGAGTAGACAAAATATTTTATAACAAAAAAACGAGTGGGATTGAAGAATATGGTCAAATAATAGAAAAAAGAAAAGAATCGGAAGGATATACAGTAGTAGACGCACGTGAAGTAGTAAAACACTCAAAAAATATAATAGATTTAATTGAAAAAGGTGACTTTGTAAATGGTCACTTAGTAATAAATAAAGGCAAAGATGGAGATTTGATAATTGATGACGGAGGATATTATTCATTATTTTTAATAGATATAAAAACAATACTAACACATGAAATGCATGAAAGAAATTATTATAAAGTGGAGGAATGTAGCAATGTTAAGTAAAGAAGAAATAGAAAATAATATAAAAGAAAAAGACAGTAGTGTAGTAGAAACAGAAAGAATTATAATTGAAATACCTAAAAACACAAATTATTTATCTCTAGTATGTTTTTTTATGGATAAAGACGGATTTAATGCAAATAATCAAATTTTAGGAATAAAGCCGATAAAAGAAAAGAAAGAAGAATTAGAACAACTAGAAACAGAAAATAAAGAACTAAAAGCAGATAAGCAGAGAATAATTGAATTAAACAATAAATACTTACAAAAATTAGTATATTCATTAAGTCCAACGACACACGCATTAGGAGATGATTACAATAGCAAGTTTAAGCAAATTATAAAAGAAAATATTGATTTAGAAACTTGCAAAATAAAACAAAAATTAAAAGAGTGTTGGGGAATAGATAAATTTTAAAAATTGCGAAAGGAGAAAAACAATGAAAGAAAAACAATTAAGCGAAGAACATTTAAAAATCATGTTTTTAATACAAAACGGAGCAACAATTTTTGACTTAAAAAAAGCGAAATTATTAAGAGAAGTACAACAATATAATAACACTTTAATAACTATTATAGATAATATGAAAGAATTAGAGATAATAGTAGGAAATGAAAAAGATTTATATGATAATAAAGACCCTAAAACAGGACATTTAGCATATTTTGGTGCAATTTTAACAGATAAAGGCAAAAAATGGTTAAACAATGAATGTAGACAAAGAGGAAAAATATTTTTATAAAAAAGGAGAAAAATAATGGAATTAGATATGCAAATAGGCGATAGAGTTACATATAAAAACAATATGAACGATATTAGACAAGTAATAATTAAAGATGAAGAACAGAAGAATAAATATTGTAACAATAAAACAGCATTTGAGATATTAAAAATAGAAAGACCACAATATGAGGAAACATACAAAAAAGGATTTACAACACATCATGTAACAATAGAAACAGAAAAGTTAAAACAATTAATACTAGAAAATAATAATTATTATAGAAATTTAAGTTTAAAAACAAAAATAACGTTAGTAAAACAATATACAGAATTTGATAATGATACAGATTTATTAGAATTTTTGAGTTTATGGAGGAATAGCATGTATGCAGAGTGGATGAAAAATATATCATTAAAAGTTACAGAAGAAGATATAAAACAATGGAAAGAAAAACAAAAGAAAAAAAGAATCAATATGGTAGCGACATCGGTGTCGGTAACATCAAATAAATCATCAGTCAAATAAGCTAACACAGTAAAATAAAACGTTTTGCTGATATTGGGAAGATGTTAGGAAATTAAAATCAATTAAGAAAGAAGGTATGATAAATGAACAATAAAAAAGATATAGAAAAAGGTATACTTATTGCAAAAGATTTAATTATGTATTTCAAACAAACAGACAATGAAAAAGAATATGAAATAGTAGAAGCAATAGAAAACATATTAGTAGATAGAGAAAAATATAAGCAATTATATGAAAGAGCATTGAGCGATTTAGTGTCAGCAGAAAAAGAAAATGAAAGATTAAAAACAAAATATGAAGCTAATAATTCAAAAACCTTATTAACAGCAGAAAACTTAAAAGAGTTAGAAGAACATTGTAAAAGACAAGTACAAAGATATGAAACAAACAAAAAAATGAAAGAAGAACATTTACTTATACTTGAATTATTATACAGTTATAATCAAAATGAAGCTAAAGCAAATAAATATGATAGTTTAATAAAAGAGATAGAAGATAAGATAGAAGACTTAGATAAAATTGCAAAAAAGAAAGATGTAATACCAGAAACAGTAAAAGAAGAAAAACTTGATGGAAGTTATGTATATTCTCAAAGATTTAAAGCAGATGGGTATATTGCAGAAGCAATCATAAATGCTTTACAAGAACTATTAGATACAAAAAAGGAGGAAGTATAATGTGCGAATATTGTAATGCAAAAGTATATGTAAAAACTCAAAAGATAATGAAAGATATATTAGCACCTCTTACACACAAAGAAGAATTAAGACAAGAACTAGAAGATTTAACAGGAGAAAGATACTTAGAAGTTAAAGCAAATTATTGTTTGAATTGTGGAAGAAAATTAACAAAATAGACTTACTACATCTAAAGAGGTGTTAGTATTGATAGACAAAGAAATTATAAAAATGTGGAGAAGCGGACTAAATAAATACAAATTAGTAGAAATATATAGGAGTAGATATAATCACAGAATAAGAATAATAAGAAGTGAAATGCCAAATAGGCATGCAGGAAGATATATAAGTAGTTATGAAGCATTAGCAGTAGTTGAGAAAGCAATATTGAAATATTTAGAAAATCAAAGGAAGTGATAAAATGAAAAGATGTAAACATAAGCACTGGAAAGAACGAAACATATTGAAAGAAGATTACTATACTGTTGAATACGATGTGTATTGCAAATATTGTGGAAAATATTTGGGACATTGGAATTATGGATACAGTGATGTAGAAGAAAATATAAAATTTGAAAAATGGTACAATAGAGCAATTCACATCATAAAAACATATATAAAAAACAAAATATTGGATTTTAAAATATGGGGATTTAAGAAGCACAATGATACAGACTTACCATTTTAGAAAGGAGTACATATGAAAGATATATTATTTGGAATATTAGTAGCATTACTTACGCCAGCATATTTTATCATACAGATTTTAAAAAAGTTTATAGAGGCTAGTATTGTAATAGGTTCACCATTCGCAGAAGTAATAGATGTTTTAATTCAAAATATGTCTGATTTTTGGAAGAAGTTCTTTAAAATAGAAAAGAAGCGGAGGCGATGAAAATAAAACAAATGAATTATGATAGTGTAACAATAGAAAATATTGAAAATGCAGTAAAAACAGGATACATAACAGGAATTGAATGTGACGGAGATAATAAAGCATTAATTGTAAGTACAGATGAATGTAAAAGAATAGAAGAAGCGTTTAAGCAAATAGCAGATACAGTATATGTAATTTGTGAAGAAATAAAAAACAAACTTATTAAAACATTTTATAATTTTACAGACATATTAAATAAGAAAATAACAAAGAAAAGATTTATAAAATTACTTCAAAGTGAAGGAATACAAAGAAATACAATTAATGAAATTATTAAAAACAATAAAGAAAAATATACATATTCAAGATATTCAGAGACATTAAAGAAGTCAGAAGGAAGGAGTACATATGATAGATTACGATAGAAAAGATTTAAAAAATTATAGATATGACCGATTATGGATAGACGGCAGAATAGAATACATACAAGGTTGCAAAAGTACAATAAATAAATTAACAAACACAATATCAGATATTCCACGAGGAAGCAAACAAGTCCAAGATACAGAAGCGGAAAAGATAGTACAATTAGAAGATATGCTAAATGAATTGCTAGACAAGATGATTGAAGAGAATAAAAAACTAAAAGGTATATTACAACAACTAGATAAAGTAGAACAGCCATATAGGTTAATTTTAGACTTAGTGTACATACAAGGGAAGACATTAGTAGATGTAGCAAGTGAACTAGGCTACAGTTATATTGATATTTGCAGAAAACATGGCACAGCCTTAAGAATGTTTGAAAACGTGATATGAAATGTTATTGAATGTTAATATAAAAATGTGCTAATATATATAATGAAAACGTTGTAGATATGGAAAATATCAAAATCCAATGCAACGGCTCACTAGTATAAAGTGAGAAACAACCTTTAATATATACTGTATATTTACATATGCAATTAAGAACTTAACAATAGTTAGGTTCTTTTTAATTAAAATGTATTTGCTGACAGTAAAAAAAATAAATCAAAAGTGTTGACTTTATTAAGCAATGTTAGTATAATGTAATAGAAAAGAGTTTGATTAAATTTACCCAACAGGGGCAACAAAAAAAGACTAGAGTAACAGCGAAATAACTCTAGTCTTTTTATTATGTACTAGTCAAACATCTTAAGGATAAGATAAATTAAAACAAGTACAATTAATTTGATTAAATTGCCCAAGCAGTTTCACCTCCTCGTTGGAAGACGGGCAACAAACATATTATAATTTATAACTTAAAAATAATCAACATATAATAAAAAAATAAGTCGAAAATTGGAGCTTATCAGAAACGGTAAGCTCTTTTATTATACACAAAAGAAGGTGTAAGTATGGATAAAGGAAGTTTTGCAAAAGAAGTAGACGAATACAATAAGACACATAAAGCAGATATACAACTAAGAAAATGTTTAAAATGCAGTCATTTTAATAAAGAGGTTTATAAGTGTAAAGAAAAGGAGTGTACAAGATGATAGGAACTTTAATAATAGCATGGATATTAACATGGTTTAATTTAGATAACATACTAATAGACGCAATAAATCAAATATTTAATACAGAATTTACTGTTGCAATATACTGGTTTATAGTCTTTATAATAGGTGTAGTTGTATATGTTATTAGAAAAGTAAGAAATTAAATATATGTGGTGGCGGAATAGACATATCTAGTTTGATATTAGATATGGTAAAACTGAACAGCTCTGAACAGTATTGAACAGTGCTGAACAGTAATAGTAGACGCAAATAATTATATACTTTATCTAAGCGTGTTGCAGGACACTCATTAAACGGTGGAGTACACGAGCGAGGAGCCAGTGAGTAGGAGGGAACACAAGAAACTATCCGTATATAATTAAAACTGTATGTTAAGTGCAAATCTTAACCCACATAAACATTATAGGCAGTGTGCAAGACACTACATAATCTTAGTTTCCTCCTTTCAAACTGGAAATATTAAAGGTCATACTCAGTGTCTTGCATAGTGTTTATAAAAACTGAACAGCTTTAAACAGTAATGAACAGTAAAAAGAAAGAAGCCCACAAATCTTAAGAGAAGTGGACTTTTAGATATGACTGATATATAAATCAGTTTTTGAGTGTTTCAAGATATTTTTGACGTGCGCACACTAAAGACATAAATGTAGTTTCAACGTGTTGTTTTGAAGTTTGTGCATTCATGCGACCAGAAGCTATACGCATTCCTGCTTGCATTTTCACATTAGAAAGAACATATGCTTTAAATTGCTCTTCATTAAGTTCTTCCATAGCATTTTTCATTTCGCACTGCCGAGGACATTCCCAGCAGTTATAAACACAGTTAGTACTAAAAAGCATAAAAAAACACTCCTTTACAAATTTTATAGTACTTATATTATACAACAATTTACATAAAAAATCAAATTATAGAAAGAAGGTACTTGTATGGAAGAATTACAAAAAGCAATACAAGAAGCAGTAAGAAGCACTATAAACAAAACAAACATTGATATAGATAAGCCTATATTTGAATTTGTTGCAACTTATGACGCAGGAAGTTTAACAAAATTTATTGGAAGTTAGGAGGAACATGTATGAAAGTAATGATAAGTCAACCAATGAGAAATAGAAGTAATAAAGAAATACTAAAAGAAAGAGAAGAACTAGTAAAGAGAGTTGAAGAAGAAGGAGACATAGTATTAGATACAGTATTTGATGAAGCACCAAAAAATGTAGATGAAGTAGTGTGGTTTTATCAAAGAGTATAGAGTTTCTAGCCAGTGCTGATAAAGTTATATTTATGAAAGGTTGGGAAAAGGCACGAGGTTGTAAAATAGAACATCAAGTAGCAGTGGAGTACGGAAAAGAAATAATGTATTGTAATTAGGAGGAAAGAATAATGAAACGAAAATGGACAAAAGAATCAGCAGAAAAGTATATAAAGAATGCAAAACAAAAAGGACTAACATATTGGAGTGCAATAGATTATTTAAAGAAGCATAAGACTATGAGTTCGATAATATAAGGAGGAAATGTAATGTTTAAGTTTAAATGTAACAATTCTGAATGGACTATAAAAACTGTAGATGAAGCAACAATAAATAATGAAATGAAAAACGATTATACAATGGGAGTAACGATTTATAAAACACAAGAAATACTATTATTAGAAAATCAAGCTAATATCATAAAAACATTAAAACATGAGCTAATGCATGTATGGTTATATGAATATGGACATGCCCAAAGTGATGAAAGTAAATACGATTATGAAGATATATGCGAAATAGTAGCAAGTAGTAATGATTTTATAAATGAAGTAGTTGGGAAATATAAAACAGAAACCACAGATAGTTTTATGGATAAACTAAGAAAAGCTAGTGGAATATAAAAAAAGAAAACAAGCGAAGTGAGATGATATGAATGAAAAAAACTTAATACCAATTAATAAACGAACAAAGAGTGAACAAAGAGAATATCAAAAAAAAGGTGGTCAAAAATCAGGAGAAGTAAGAAGACAAAGAAAAGCAATGAAAGACACTATGAAAATGCTTTTAGATTTAAAATTACCAGAATCTGATGGAAAAGAAAAACTAAAGCTAATGGGAATAGAAGAAGACGAACTAAATATACAGACAGCAATACTAACAGGTCAAGTACAAAAAGCCTTGGACGGTAATATAGAAAGTGCTAAATTTGTTAGAGACACGGCAGGAGAATATATAGGGGCAGAAGAAGAAAAAGAGGAAATTGAACATTACAAGGTATCAATACCAGCTAAAGATATGCCGCCAGCATTTATAAATATTTATAGAAGCATATTAAATAGAGAATATTCAGAATATTGGTTAGAAGGTGGTAGAGGAAGTATTAAATCTACTTTCGCTAACGAGGTATTGATAGATTTATTAGAAAATAATCCTAAAACGTGTGCAATTATTATAAGAAGATACACAAACACACTAAGAGACAGTGTATATGCTCAAACAGAATGGACAATAGCACAATTCTCAGAGACATTTGAAAGATTAACAGAAGCGTATGATTTTAAAGTCAGTCCTATGGAGGTTACAAAGATTTCCACAGGACAAAAAATATATTATAGAGGAACAGATGACCCAAGTAAAATAAAATCTATAAAACCTCCAAAAGACATGTATATAGGTGTAATTCTTTATGAAGAATTTGACCAAATTCAAGGAATGAACGCAGTTAGAAAGATAAATCAGTCAATAATTAGAGGTGGCGAAGATTTTATTCAGCTATATGTGTACAATACTCCAGCAAGTAGGCAACACTTTGTAAATAAAGAGAAAAGAATACCTAAAAAGAATAGATTAGTATATTTAACAGATTATAGGTCTGCTCCTAAAGAATGGTTAGGACAAGCGTTTATTGATGAAGCAGAATATGTAAAAGAAACAGCACCAAAAATATATGAAAATGAATATTTAGGACTAGAAACAGGAGACGGAAGTAATGTATTTGAAAACCTTGAGTTAAGAGAAATAACAGACGAAGAAATAGCACAATTCGATAGATTATATAAAGGAATTGATTGGGGCTGGTATCCAGACCCTTTTGCATACAATAACATGCACTTTGACAGTGCAAGAAGAACATTATATATATTTGATGAACTAAGATGCAATAAAACGTCAAATGAAAATACGTGGAAAATGCTACAAAAAAAGGGAGTAACAAACAGCGATTTAATTACAGCAGACAGTGCAGAAAATAAATCAATAGGAGATTATAAAACTTATGGAGCATTTATAAAAGGAGCAGAAAAAGGACCAGGGAGCGTGGAATATAGTATGAAATGGTTAGCAAGTTTAAATAAAATAGTAATAGACCCAGCAAGGTGTCCTCGGAACTGCAACAGAATTTTCAGAATACGAACTAGAAAAAGACAAAGATGGAAATATAATAACAGGTTATCCTGATAAAAATAATCATAATATAGACGCAGTAAGATATGCACTAGAGAGAATTTGGAAGAAGAAAGGACAATAACATGTTTGGAAAAATAGTATCTTGGATAAAAGGAGCGATAAGTAAAATGTTTGATACAAGTAATATAGCAAAAGATTTTAATATAGATATATCGACAAGCGACGAAGTAATGAAATTAATAGAATCATGTACTAACATATATAATTCAAAAGCACCTTGGTTGAATGAAGAAGTTAAATCATTAAATGTTGCCAAGACTATATGCGATAAAGTAGCAAAAGCTGTAACGATAGAGTTTAAATCACAAGTAGATGATGAAAGTATAGATGAGATATATCAAAAATTTCTAAAAAATATAAGAACTAACACAGAATATACACTTGCCAAAGGTGGAATGTTCTTTAAGCCATTTTATAGTAATGGAAAAATAAAAATATCTTGTATACAGGCAGACAAATTTATACCAATAAAATTTGATAGCACAGGCGAAATGCTTAGTGCTATATTTATTGACCAAATTATAAAAGGCGATGATATATACACAAGATTAGAATATCAAGAGTTAACTGATACAACTATAATGATAAAAAACATAGCTTATAAAACAAATAAACACAATTCCAACACATTAGGAAGCAAGATACAGTTATCACAAGTAGAAGAATGGAAAAGTATACAGCCAGAAACATCAATAAATAATGTTAATAAATTATTAGGTGGATATTTTAAAATACCTATTGCTAACCCAGTTGATAACACAAGTTTAATTGGAGTTCCAATATTTGCAAATGCTATTGAAATATTAAGACAGATAGACGAACAATTTTCAAGGACATTATGGGAATATGAAGGTTCAGAATTAGCAATCCAAGCAGATGCCACATTGTTTAATAAAGATAAAAACAATAATTATGTATTACCAAAGAAAAAGAAAAGATTATATGAGTTTTTAAATCTTGACCAAGGCGAAAAAAGCTGGGATGTATTTAGTCCAGCAATAAGAGATACTTCACTATTTAATGGACTAAATGAGTGGTTAAGGCAATGTGAAAGCCAGTGTGGTTTATCGTTTGGAGTATTATCAAAAGAAACAAGTATAGCAAAAACAGCAACAGAGATAAACTCAAGTAAGCAAGATTATTATGTTACAGTATCAGATATACAGAAGTCATTACAGAACGCATTAGATGATTTAATTTATGGTATAGATGTTTTAATGACATTATATAAGATACCGCATAAAATAAATCCAAATACAAGCTATGAATGGGATGACAGTATCCTAGTAGATGCAAAAGAAGAACAAAGCATAATGATGCAAGAAGCAAGCATGGGATATATTAAAAAGGAACTATATTTGATGAAACGTTACGGAGTGACAGAGGAACAAGCAAGAAAAATGATACCTAAACAGCAAGACAATACAACAGAAGATGAAGAATAGGAGGGATTAATATATGCTAACACCCGACTATTTAGAACATTGTGCAGATGAAGCAATAAGAATAAACGCAGAACTAGAAAATTTTATAATACAAGACATTGCAAGAAGAATAGTACAAGCTGGAACAATGACAGAGACAGCAAGACATCAAATAAGGGTTTTACAAGAAAATGGAAGTTTATATAATGAAATTATCGAAGAAATAGCAAAGATTACAAAACAGTCAGAAACGGTTGTAAAAAAGATATTTGAAGATGCAACAATAGAGAGTATAGCTTTTGATGATAAAATATATGAATTAGCAGGACTAAAGCCAACAGCATTCAGAGAAAGTCCAGCTATGATGCAAATACTAAAAACAGGAATACACAAAGCAAATGGAGACATACATAACTTAATAATGACAACTGCTGGAACATCGCAAAGTAAATTTACAATACTAACTAATATGGCATATAGGCAGTACACAAGTGGAGCATTTGATTATAATACAGCTATATTCAATGCAGTAGAGCAATTATCAAAAGACGGAATTGATGTTTTATATCCATCTGGAAAAACAGATAAAATAGATGTAGCAGTAAGACGAGCAGTATTAACAGGAGTAAATCAAACAGCTAATGAATTGCAAGACCAAAGAGCAGAAGAAGTGGGAACAGATTTATTTGAAATTACAGCACATGCTGGGGCAAGAGTAACTAAAAAACAAGACTGGACAAATCATGCTTGGTGGCAAGGTAAAGTATATAGCAAGAGTGGTAAAAGTGATAAATATCCTCCTTTATCAGTAACAGGATATAAAATAAAAATAGATGGACTAGCTGGTATAAACTGTAGACACAATAAATTTCCATTTATAGAAGGAGTAAGCAGGAGAGCATATACAGACGAAGAACTAGAAAAAATAAACAATAGAACAGTAAGATATAATGGAAAAGAGGTAGGAGAATATGAAGCATTACAAACACAAAGAAAAATGGAAAGAGACATCAGAGAAATAAAAAGAACTTTATCAGGCTATCAAGGCATTATGTTTGGAACAGAAGATGAAACCCTTTTAAATCAAACTAAAAATAAATTTACATTATGTTCAAAGAAATTAAAATCAAAGGAAGCAGAACTAAAAGACTTTATAGAACAAACAGGACTAAAGAGAGATACAGCAAGAGAAAGAGTAGTAGGATTTAATAAGAGTATATCTCAAAAGGCAGTAAATACTTCAAAGGTAGGCTCTGAGTATTTAGATATAACAAATGAAATTAAAAATGAGGAAAATCTAGAATATATTGTAAAAGAACAGCAATATTTTATTGATGAAAGTGGGAATAGATATAATGTAGATAATAAGAATGTAAAAATAAAAGCTAATGAAAAAGAAAGAGAAGTAGCAGACCTGCTAGGGAGAACATATGGAGGACAAATAAATTTAGTACCAGTAGTCTTGAATCCAAAGGGAATAAAAACACCAGATTATAGTGTTAATGGAGAAAAGTTTGATTTAAAAGAAGTGTTTGGAAATGGAAAGAATACATTAGATACTGCAATAAGCAAAAAAAGGCAACAGTCTAACAATTTTATATTTGATATATCAAAAACAAATATGAAAAAGGCAGAAGCAATTGAACAAATAAAAGGAATATACAAATCAGAGCATAGAAAATGGGTAAGTACAATTATTTTAATAAAAGATAAAGAAATATTAAAAGTATATCAACGCAAATAAAAAGAGGGTGGTGCACTCCAAGGGGAGCACATACCCTCAACAATAATATTATTAACTTAATTATACAATAAAGTAAGTTAATAATCAATAGTTTATGCAAAAAATAATACATTCATTCATAAAACAGAAAAGGGGTGAAAAATATGTCCAGAGTTATAAAATTAAAAGTAAAACAAAGTTTCACAGATAGAGAAACAAAAGAAGACTATAAAAAAGGAAAAACATATTCATTTACAGAAAAAAGGGCAGATGAATTATTGAAAAATCCTTATATAGTTGAGAAAGTAGCAGAAAAGGAAGCAGAAAACAAGACAGAACAGACAGAAGATAAGACAGAAATAATTAAATAGTTATTAAGTTTAGACATATTATATGTCTATTTTTATTTTAAATTCGACTATATGCAGGTCGTGAATAAGTGCATAACTACATCGTGAACGAAAAACACGTAAAAGTTCGTAGTAGTAAAAAGGAGAACATTATGAAAAGAAAATTTCTAGAAGATTTAGGACTTGAAGCTGATGTTGTTGAAAAAATAATGATTGAGTCTGGAAAAGATACAACAGCATTAAAAGTAAAGGTTGATGATTTAACAGAACAATTAACTGTTAAAGACACAACAATAACGGAAAAGAACAACAAAATAGCTGAACTTGAAAAAGTAGACGTTGAAGTTATAAAAACAGAACAATTCAATTTAGGAAAAGCAGAAGGTTCTAAAGAATTTGAAAACTTCAAAAAAAGCAATGCTTTAAATAAAGCATTAAAAGGGTTTAAAGTGAAAGACCCTGAACTTATCAAACCAAAACTTAAATTAGATCAAATCGAATATGAGGCAGATGGAGATGAGTTCAAAGTAAGTAAGGGACTAGAAGAACAAGTAAATCCATTAAAAGAAAGCTATGGATATGTATTTGAGAACGACAACCCTTTACCAGAGTTTACAGGAGATATAAAACCACCTGCAAGCAACAATACAATTACAAAAGAAGTATTTAAGAAAATGTCTTATAAAGACAGAGTAGCATTAAAAAATGAACAACCAGAAGTATATGAAAATTTAAGAAATGAATAGGAGGAAAATATTATGGCAGGAAAAAGCAATAATATAACAAAATTAGCAAATTTAATTGACCCAGAGGTTATGGCTGATATGATTTCAGCAAAATTATCAAAAAAAATTAGAGTAGCACCTTTTGCAAAGGTAGATACAACACTAGAAGGTGCAGAAGGAGATACAATAACAGTACCTAAATATGCTTATATTGGAGATGCTGAAGATGTAGCTGAAGGTGTTGAATGTGGAACAACAACATTACAAGCTTCAACAGAAAAGGTAACAGTAAAGAAAGCAATGAAGGCTGTTACATTAACAGATGAAGCTGTTTTATCGGCACATGGAGATACAGTAGGAGAAGCGAATAATCAACTAGCATTATCAATTGGCTCAAAAATTGATAATGACTGCGTAACAGCATTAACAGACGAAAGTGCTGAAGGAAGATTAAAATATGATGGTTCAGCATCTAAAATTGGGTACGAAGGAATAGTAGACGCATTAGATGTATTTGAAGAAGAAGTAAATGGAGAAAAAGCTATGTTCATACATCCAAAACAAACAACAACATTAAGAAAAGACCCTAACTTTATTTCTGCTGATAAATACAACCAAGATGTAATATTAAAAGGCGAAATTGGAATGATAGCAAACACAAGAATAGTTCCATCAAGAAAAGTTATTACAGATGAAACAGATGCTTCATACTTAAACCCAATAATCAAATTAGAAACAGAGGAAGAAACCGAAGATGAATTACCAGCATTAACAATTTATCTAAAAAGAGATGTAAATCTTGAAACTGAAAGACACACCTTAAGTAGAACAACAGACATTTCAGTTGATGAAATCTATGCTGTTTCAGTTTCAAATGACTCTAAAGTAGTATTAGCAAAATTCAAAAAATAGAAGGAGGAAGGGGCATGACAAGCTATATCGATTATAAGTTTTATAAAGAAGAATATGGGGGAAACATGCCCGAATCTTCTTTTAAAAGGTTATCAATAGAAGCAAGTGCGTATATAAAGAAAAATACATTTAATAGAATAGATGAAAAAGATATTCCAAACGAAGTAAAACTATGTACTTGTTCTATTGCAGAACAACTAAAGAAACTAGAGAAAAGAGAAGGTAAGACTTCTGAAAGTGTAGGCTCTTGGTCTGTAAATTATCAAGAAGGCTCAAAAGATGATAAGAAACTATATGATACACTAAAAAACTACTTGCTTGATTTAGTAGATAAAAATGGCACTCCTTTATTATACAGGGGGTGCTAATTATGTTTGAGGATAGTATTACTATTTTTAATAAGAAATATGACCCATATAAAAGAGACTACGACTATATTAGAACATATATAGAAGGCGTAAATGTAGAAAAGAAAAAGGCAGTAAATGTAATAAAGTCAGGTCTTGAAAATGCAAGTTCTGGAACAGTTTATATTCCTATTGAAGATTTAAACACAGAGAATAAAGAATACATCTCTCCTAAGAAATATCAAGGTCTAACATCTAAAAATTTAGACAATTGTTATACATTACAAACAGGAGATATAGTCGTGATAGGCATGATAGATTATACGGTTGATAAGGATAATACTGTTACAAAACTAAAGAATGAATTTGACGATGTATTTGAGATATTAATTGTAGATGATAAATTAAAAGGAGGACTACCTCACTGGGAGGTGTCTTTAAAATGATAGAATTTCATGGAACATTTGAGTTAAATAATACTGAACAGATATTAAAGGCACATGGACTAGACGAACATGGTTCAATTCAAAAATCTATTGATAATGAAGTATTAAAAAGATGTTCTAAATATTTACCATTTGAAACTGGTGCATTAATGGATATGGGTGTCATGGGAACTATTATAGGAAGTGGAGATGTAGCCTGGTTAGGTGTTAAACCTAGATATTTATATCATGGTAAAGTTATGGTAGGATCAGCACCGAAAAAAGTTACAAACAAAGACTTAACTTATAATGGAGCACCATTAAGAGGTTCACATTGGTTTGAAAGAATGAAAGAAGCAGAAGGACAAGAAATTGTTAAAGGAGTTCAAAATTTAGTAGACAAAGGAGGATAATACAGTGGAAAAGAAAAAATCTATAATAGAAGCTATTAGAGAATATATTGCAACATGTCCTTATTTACATGATGGAAAAATAGGTGTAGATTACTTAGAAAATGAAGTCGCTTATAGCATAGAACCAATTCCTGTATCTCCAAAAGATGTGAACTTTATTGATGATACAGGAATTAAGCAATTTGCTTTTGTATTAGCTAGTAGAGAAAGTTATGGGCAGGAAACAATACAAAATATGCTGAATACAGAGTTTTACGAATATTTTGCCAATTGGATAGAGGAAAATAATTTCAATGGTATTTTACCAGATATAGAAGGAATTGAAAGTATAGAGTGTCTAAGTACAGGTTATGCTTTTCAAACAGGAATTGATACAGCAAGATATCAAATACAATTAAGAATTACTTATTATAAAGAAATGGAGGATTAAAAATATGAAAAGAAGTTTATTTGCAACATTTATGAATATAGGAACAGCAACAGAACCAAATTATGTAAAAATGGGGAAAGGTATATCAGAAATGAAAGAGGCTTATAATGCAGAGGAAGAAACGAACCAATGGATAGATGAAGATGTACCAACAAATGAATTAGTCTCTTATGCACCATCATTTGACGTTACACAAAGATGTTATGCAGGAGAGAAGATATTCGAGTTTATAGATGAAAAAAGAGACGACTTAGCAGTAGAAGAAGACGCAAAAACAGACTGCCTAAAAGTTTATTTATATAAACAATTAGCAGAAAATGTATATAAGGCAACTAAAATAAATACCACTATAGTAATTGGAGATTTTGACGCAAAAGAAATTACATACAATGTAAAACAAAATGGAAACCAAACACAAGGATATGTAACAATAACTAAAGAGGGACACGATACAAAAGTTGTGTTTACAGCAGGAAAATATACAGCTTAAAATAAAAGATAATGCTATCTGTAAAGTGATAGCATTATTTATATATAGAGAGGAGAAAAGAAATGTCAAACAGTTCTATAAAAATAACAAGAAAAAATGTATACACAATAGATTTAACAGATGATGATGATAATGTATTTCACACATTAAGTTTTCACTTAGGAGACGCAAATTTTCCAGTAAAAATAATGGAGTTATATGATAATGCTAGTAAAGAAATAGAAAGATTAAAAGAAAAAGAAGAAGAACTAAAAAAAGAAATATTAGCAGAAGGACATACAGAAGTTCCAGAGATAGAAAGTATAACAGAAGAAAATATAAAAGCAATAGAAAGTATTTTAAGTCCAGCAACGAGGAAATTCTATTATACAGAAGCAGAAGGATATAACAGACTAAGAAAGGTATTGGACGACTTTTTAGGAGAAGGTACATGTCAAGCAGTATTTGGCGACTATAATGATAAAGAAGAAATTTCAGATTTCCTAAATAGTCTATTACCAGAGTTTGAAAAAATGGGAGTTAAAATACAAAATATACAAAAGAGCATGTATAAGAAATATGCTCCTAAAAAAAGTAGAGTGATTTAACATGACAGAATATCCAGAATACGCAGAAATTGATGGAAAGATGTATAAAATAAACATAGGATATGAATACGCATTACAATGTTTTAAAATAATAGACGATAAATCTATCTCTGACATGGAAAGAGCAATAGCAATAGTAAGTATATTGTTTGGTAGAGAAGAAAACGGAGACATTGTAGGAATACCAGAAAATCTTGACAAAGCACTAGAAAAGGCATCGATATATTTATCCTGTGCAAAAGAAGATAAAAACTCTAAAGTAACTAAAAAAGACATGGACTTTGAGCGAGACAAAGAGTTTATATATGCAAGTTTTATATCGGACTATAACATAGACTTAGAAAACAAAGATATGCACTTTTGGAAATATTGTTCTTTAATAAGTGGACTAACAGAAAATAGTATATTGAATCGTGTAAGAGACCTAAGAAATCTAAACTTATCAGAGTATAAAGACCCAAAAACTAGAAGCAGATTACAAGAAGCACAAGAACGAGTTGCGTTGCCTGATGACGACACAGAATACGACAAAGAAGATATAGAAGCACTAGATAAATTTAATAAATTATTTGAATAGTGTAGAATAATGTCGAAAAATGTAATTAAAAAGTAAAAGTTTACGTATTGCTTTTTGTCGAAATATATTATATACTCTTTTTATATTAAAATAAGGGGAGGATATACCATGGAAGAAACAAAGAAAAGTGGATTTAGTACAGCAGGTTTAGTGTTAGGAATTATTGGAGTTTGTACATCATTTATTCCAATAATCAATAACTTATCGTTTGTAATGGGAGTATTAGCAGTTATATTTGGAATTGTTGCATTGGCAAAGAAAGCAGGAAAAGGCAAGATTGTCGCTTCAATAATTTTAGGGGTTCTTGCAATAGTTATAACAATTAATTCACAAAAAGCATTATCTGAGTCACTTGATACGTTAAGTAAAGACTTAGATAAAATGACTGGAAGTAGTACAGAGGAAATCTTAGCAAATGATGTAGAAGTTACATTAGGAGAATTTGAAGTTACAAAGAAGGAATATTCAACAGATACAAAACTTGTTGTTACAGTTAAGAATAAGCATTCAGAAACAAAATCTTTTAGTATTCAAGTAGAAGCGGTAGACAGCCAAGGTGTAAGAATAACTAATGACTATGTGTATGCTAACAACTTAAATGCAGGACAAAGCCAAAAGTTTGAAATATTTAATTTTGTATCTTCGGATAAAATAGAAGATTTAAAGAATGCAACATTTAAAATTGTAGAAGCTTCAATGTATTAAAATAGTAAAGCACTTACAGAAATGTAGGTGTTTTTATTTTATAAAAAAATTAATAACACAAAACATCAGATTTTAAATCTGGTGTTTTTTTGTGTACGAAAGGAGGGATAAACTTGGCAGATGGTTCAATTCATATAGATACAAAAATAAATAGAAAAGGTGCAGAGCAAGGACTAAAAGAGCTAAAGAAAGAAGCAGATACAAAAGTAAAACAGTTAGAACGAGGTGTTGCTAGTGCTGGAAAAGAAGTAGAAAAACTGAATGAAAAATTTACACAGTCATCACAAGAATTACAAAACGTACAAAATAAAATGGACGGAGTAAGTGATAAGATACTTGAAACATACAAAGATTTTGCAGGAGGAATGTCAGAAAATAAATTTGATAGATTTATTCAAAGTCAAATAGAAGCAGATAGTGAATATAAAAAACTGCAAAAAGAACAAGAACAATTAAATGCTAAAGTAAAAAACTACAAAACTAAGCTGGAAGAAGCTAAGGGCAAACAAACGCAATTAAATTCTTCACTAGGAATAGCAAAAAAAGAACAAACAGATGTAAACTCAAAACTAGAAGTAGCAAAAAGGAAAACAGACGAAATATCAAACAAAATGAAAAGTGCTTCTAAAAATACAAAAATGGTATCTGTCCAAAGTCTAGGAATTTCAAAAAGTTTAGGTGGAGCAGTAAAGAAACTAGCAAAATATGGTGTAGCATTGATAGGATTTACAGGTATTTATAATTTACTAAAAAGTTCAATGAACGAGTGGCTTAACGGAAGCAGTCAAGGAGCAAAACAGCTACAAGCAGACATTTCTAACCTAAAAGCTAATATAGGTTCAGCACTAGCCCCAGTGATACAAAGTGTATTGCAGATATTTTATAAAATATTAGCAGTAGTAGGAGCAATAGTAAAAGCATTTGCAAATATAAACATTTTTGCAAAGAATACAGCAAAGAGTACAGCAAGTACAGCTTCTAGTTCTAAACAAGTAAGCAATAACTTAGCAAGTTTTGATAGCTTAGATATACTCTCTAAAGATAGTGGCTCTGGTAGTGGAGGTGCTAGTACACCAGAAATAGAACCAACAGACCTAACTGCTCTAATGGCACAATATGAAGATTTAGCAGAAAGAATAAAAAATATATTTGAGTTTATCTTTGAGCCTTTTAAGAAGGCATGGGAAACAACAGGTCAGTCTGTAATAAGTTCTATCCAAAATGCCTTTAATGGATTAAAAAGTCTCGGAGAAGCAGTCGGAAATAGTTTTAAAAAGATATGGGAAAATGGAACAGTTCAAACTACAGCAGAAACATTACTAGGAATACTTGCAGATATATTAAATATTATAGGAAATGTTTCACAAGCTTGGGCAAATGCTTGGAACAATAATGGCAATGGAGATTTAATAGTTCAAAATTTAGCAGATGCATTTAATAATTTATTAGGTATTGTTAAAGGTGTATTTGATGTATATGAGCAATGGACTGGAAGCGAAAGTTTTCAAACATTTGCAAATTCAATAATTAGTATCTGTACTACACTTTCTGGTTGGTTTCAAATAATAACTGATAAATTAAGAGAAATCTGGGAAAACGGTGGAAAACAAACTTTTGAAAAACTATTAGAGTTCTGTTCAAAATTAGTTGAAGCAGTAGATGTAGTATTAAAAGCTATATCTCCAGTTGTTCAGTTTGTTCTAGATATAGTTACACCAGTTATAGAAGGTATAGTAAGGGCTATAGGATATGTAATTGATGCATTATCAGGAGTATTGGACTTTGTTATAGGCGTTTTTACAGGAGACTGGGAAAGAGCAATGCAAGGAGTACAACAAATCTTTGAGGGAATTTGGAATGCAATTTCTTCTTTTATATGGGGAATAGCTGAAGGAATAGTAACTGCTATTATAGAAGCAACATTTAATATATATAATAATATAATGACAACCTTTAATAATGTACAAATATTTTTAATAGAGTTATGGACTAATATTAAGAATAAAGTATCGGAAATAATACAAAATATGGTAAATGGTATAAAAGAAAAGTTTGAAACAGCCAAAACTAGCATGACGAATATATTTAACAATATTAAAGATGGAGTTGTAAACATATTTAATAACATAAAAACTAAACTAGTAAGCATTGTAAGCGATATGTGGACAGCCTTAAAAAATAAATTTGGTACATTAGGAACAGCAATAGGTGATGCAATATCAGGAGCAGTAAAAACAGCAATAAACTGGATATTAAATAAAATAGAATCAGTTGTAAATAGCTTCTTTAGAATGATAAATAGTGGTATTGGTGTTATTAATGCAATACCTGGTGTTAGTATTTCACAATTAGGTATGATTTCTATTCCTAAACTAGCAAGAGGTGGTATTGTAAATCAGCCAACACAAGCAATAATAGGAGAAGCTGGACGAGAAGCAGTATTGCCGCTCGAAAATAATACTGAGTGGATGGATATTCTAGCAGACAAAATCTCATCAAGACTAGGTACAAGTTCTAATAATGATAACGTAAAAGAGCTAGTACTAAAATTCGAAGGGGAATTAGCACAACTAGCAAGAATATTTAAACCATACTTAGATGAAGAAAGTCAAAGGAAAGGCTACAAATTAGTTGCAGGAGGTGCTTCATAATGGAAGATTTATTTTGGAGTGATTTCCTAACAATAGACGGACAAATATACAATATAAAAGTAAAGGTGGGTATAAAAAGAAGTGCTGATTTTTTAGATAAATATGCAAATAGAACAGACGACGGAGACCTAAAAAGGGAGTTAATAGGGGTGTATTTCAATTATAAAAACATAAACTTTGATAGGCAAAAGGATAGTAATTATGCCGAATATGATAGACTATACAACAAACTAACAGAAGCAGAGGAATTTCACAACATAAATATTGCAGGATTTCAATTTAGAGCATATTTTTCTAATGTAACTGATGAGATGTACTTGTATAAAAATGATAGACCTTATTTCAAAAATTTAACAGTAAACTTCACGGCTAAAAAGCCAGCAAGGAGTTGATAGAATTGAAAACAAAAGCTAGTGTAAAATTTGGACTAATAGATGTAACAGCAAAAAAAGATAGTCAGTTAAGCGTAAATGATAAGCAAGAATTTGTAGATATACTAGACTTAAAAGATGATAACCTAGAAGAAACAAAATATGGAACATGCGAAAAGAATCAATTTGCTTTAGATGGCAGTTTTGAATTAATGCCAGATGAACTAGATAATATGGGGTGGTGGAGTAACCAAATGTCAGATGAACATGGTAACTTTACCACTCCTTTAGTATTAGAGATTAATTTTACAGAACCACATAGCAGTATGGGTTTAACTCTTATTTTTAGTCAAACTGGAGACTTTTGCAATAAGTTAAATATAAAGTATTATGACCTAAAAAATAATCTTTTAAAAGACTTAAATTTTACTCCAAACAAACACAAATATATCTGTAAAGGTGTTGTAGAAAATTATGGAAAGATCATCATAACATTTTATAGTACAAATAATCCTTATAGATACTTAAAACTATACAAAATATTGTATGGAGCAGAAATTGTATTTGAAGGCGATAATCTGATGAGTGCGAACGTTTTAGAAGAAATAGATTTGTTAAGTTCAGAAATTAGTATAAACACGTTGGATTTTACAGTATATTCAGAAGATGACGATTTCAGCATCATAAATCCACAAGGATTTTATAGACTACTACAGCAGAGACAAAAACTGGAGGCAACAGAAACATTTATAAAAGAAGACAAAGTAAAAAATATGGGAACATTCTATTTGGACAAATGGAAAAACGAAAAAGAAAAAACAATGAAATTTAAGGCAATAGATTTAATAGGGGTAATTGATAAAACAGATTTCCATGGTGGTATGTATACAAACATACTTTTCAAGGATTTAATTGAAGAAATATTTACATCTGCAGGACTAGAAAGTGACGAATATGAAATACAAGAAGAATTGAAAAATCTAACATTAACAGGATATATTCCTATATGTTCTCATAGGGAAGCGATACAACAAGCAGTATTTGCAATAGGAGCAGTGGCTGATTGTAGCAGAAGTGAAAAGATAAAAATATACAAAGTAGAAAATGTAGAAGAAAACAACATAATAGAAAAAACCAATATATTTCAAGGGACAAAAACGATAAAACAAAACGAACTTGTAACAGGAGTAGAAATAGTATCGCACAATTACAGAAAAGGTACAGAATTAGAAAAGGTATATGATGGAACAGTAGACGAAGGACAAACAAAAATATTGTTTGATGAACCAGTACACGATATAACTTGTGAAAATGTAGAGATAGTCGAATATAACTGTAATTATGCTATTGTAAATGCTGCAGGAGAAACTGATATCATAATAAATGGATATAAGTATAAAGACAATTTACAAACATATTTAGTAGAAGTTGAACAATTAAATGCTGCTCAAAAACAAAATACATTGAAAATAAAATCTGCTTATTTAGTGAATAAAAGTAATGCTAGAACTGTTGCAAAAAGAGTGCTGGACTATTACCAAAAAACATATAAAACAGGTTTTGATTTCTTATTAAATGATGAAACTGTTTCTGAAGATGTAGAAATTGAAGGAGATTTCGAGCAAAAGCTAGTAGGACATATAACTAAACTAGATATTGATTTGACTGGAGGTTTTATAGCAGGTACAGAATTAAACGCAAGAGTGAAGGAGGCTAACAATGGATAATTTAATATTCGACAGATTGAAAACAGATGTTGAAAATGCATTGAATAATCCTTCAAGTGCAGAGTTTTTAAAAGGTTCTTATAATTATGCTGATTTAAACAGAGTGGAAACCTGGTGCGAATACATACAAAATCTTTTGAATGATTATGGAAAAAACATAGAACTAAGCATTAAAACAAACTGGAACTTAAAAGATTATCCTACTAGAACACAAATAGATAGGATAAGAAGCAATATAGATTATCTAAAAGATATTTTCCAAGAACTAAAAACGGAAGCTATAGAATATGTAAATACTTTAGATTATAAAAGGGCTAATATTTTAGAGAAAATCATATATGATGTGCACGAATATATAAAAGAAATGACTAGAACATTAGAACTACAATACAATTTTGGAGCAACATTAATTCGCAAAAAATATATAACTTTGAAAGGAGAATGAAAATGGCTTATGGAACACTATATTTAACATCGCAAGGGATGGAGTTGGCCTCTAAAACATTGCTTTCTAAAGCAATACAATTCACTAAGTTTGCGGTAGGAAGTGGCACTTTAGAAAACGATAATGTAGAAAATATTAGAGACTTAACACATTTAATAAATCAAGTCTCTATTTTTAATATAACTAAAATAAGTAGAAACAGTAACAATCAAATTACCGTAAAAGGCTTATTCAAAAACACAGATGTAGCAAATGATTTTTATTTGCATGAAGTAGGACTATTTGCAAAAGATTTAGACACAGGACAAGAAATATTATTTGCCTATGTAAACTATGGAGACGAAGCGGAATATATAAACACTTCACAAGAACAAAAGCAAGAGTTTTATTATGACTTGATAATAAAAGTAGATAACTCGGGAAATGTAGTTATTGAAATTAATTCTGAAACAATTTACGCAACCGAAAAAGACTTGCTTGAAATAACACCCCGACGAAAAATCCTAACTCTCTTATCAACAAACTGGACATTAAATAGCGCAACAAATAAATATGAATACATAATAGAAGATAGCAATATAACAGAAAATGATTTCCCAGATTGTGCATTATCAGAAGAAGATAAAAAGAAAATATCAGATTTAGACCAACATACAGAAAATGGACGTCTAATATTAACAACTTCAAAGCAAGTAACAGAAAATATAAATATGACAGTAGTGTTAATAAGAACAATAGAAGAAGGGAGTGGGACATAATGCAAGGAAGAAATAATTTAAGTCGGTACAAGTATAGAAGACTTTATAAAAGGAGTTACAGAAGAAGCTAAGGCTAGTGGTGTTGTAACTGCTGGGGATTTTGTGAGGTTTTTGACTGATTATAGTGAGACTAATGAAATTAAAGATACAG
>CARPYP010000004.1:0-52095 GCA_949045875.1 uncultured Clostridia bacterium
CTGTATCTTTAATTTCATTAGTCTCACTATAATCAGTCAAAAACCTCACAAAATCTCCAACTTCAACCTTTCCACCATTTGCAACCTTATATTCTTCTGTAATTCCTTTTATAAAGTCTTCTATGTTTGTACCGACTTAAATTATTTCTTCCTTGCATTATGTCCCACTCCCTTCTGCTATTGTTCTTATTAATACTACTGTCATATTTATATTTTCTGTTACTTGCTTTGAAGTTGTTAATATTAGACGTCCATTTTCTGTATGTTGGTCTAAATCTGATATTTTCTTTTTATCTTCTTCTGATAATGCACAATCTGGGAAATCATTTTCTGTTATATTACTATCTTCTATTATGTATTCGTATTTATTTGTTGTAGTGTTGAGTGTCCAGTTTGAGGATAATAGAGTAAGTGCTTTGCGACGGGGAATATCAGCTTTTTTGTTAATTTCTTGATTTATTTGAGTATCATCATAATTACTTAGATTTGCAAGTTTTGTTTTTTCTTCGTTGGTGTAATCATTTGTTGATAGTCCTTTTCCTTCAATTTTATCGACTTTTGCGTTGTTTAATTCATTCAACTCTTGTTTTGTAGCAAATACCAAACTATTATCAATAGAGACTGTAACATTTTCAACATTACTTATTATTAAATCTATGCTTACTTTTAGTTCTAATATATCCTGTTCATTTGCACCACTGATGTATTCTGCATTTGCTCTTGCATTTCCATAGTTATACAAAATTTCTTCTTTTGTGTCTGGATCTTCTGCAATTACTCCTAGCTCTCTCCAAACAAAACCTTTTTCTAAATCTTGATTTGTTAAGTAAAATGTTATTGTAACTATATTATCTTTTGTTATTTGCATACCTATTATTTCTGCACTCAAGATCTCATTTATCAGACTAGTCATTGTTATCATGCTTTCTGTAGTTATCTGACCATCTCCAAGTGCAATTCTTTTAAATTTTAGTGTTTTTCCTAGTTGTGCTTTTGCCTCTAAGTTTCTTCCTGAATTTGTAAGCATTAGTCCACCAAATACTGACATTAAAACACCTCCTGTTTCAATTTTATAGTTTTTCCTATGTGTACTATACCTGCCATATATATTTTTGTTTCTTCTGTTTGGAATAAATTAACGTTTAATACTAGATTTGCTGGTAATTCTTTTTGTAGCATTTCTTTTAGTTCTTTTGCTATATTCTTATAAATTTCTAAAACCTCTATCGTTAGTGTATAATGCTCATAATCTAGAACTATTCTGTAATTATTCTTACCTATTGCTTCATCAAAAATATTAACTAGCCAAGAATAACTATATGGTGCTTTGAAGTTCATCCTAAACAGAATGTTTGTCCTTCTTGCCTCAATAGAATTTGAGGTGTTATTTATGTTGTATATTTTTTCATACCTATCTAACCCATAGGTTTTAGCTGTTTTTACTATAACCTCTCCTAATACTTCATTTACTTTTAATCTTATGTTTTCCAGTTCAGTATCTTCAATATTAAAAATTTTGTTAAGTTCTCTGTTTTCTTTTAAAAATGGTGGCATATATTCAATTAACTTCATTATGATGCACCTCCATTTAATACTTCCAATGTTCCTAAAATTGGTATATATTCTTGTTCTATTTCTATATTACTGTTTTGTCCATTTATAGCTGTATTATAAATATCCAATACCCCTTCAACGTTTAGTATAAGTGCTTCTATTTGTGATATCCTTACAGTTAAAATATTGTTATCTTCCCATGTTTTTCTTATCTCTAGTAAGTATTTTTGTATTGCTTCTTTTATCAAGTTTTTTACTGTTTCTAATTCTGCTCCTGAAGATAATACTATATTTGTTGAAATATTAACGTCTTTTTGCTGTACAGTTGTTACAGTAACTTTATGTCCTATTGGAGCTAGTCCAATTCCTTTATAACTTTCATCTGGACATATAGTGTCTTGTATTTTTTTAACCAATACATCACTTGCTATATCATAGTCTGAATTTAATATGATAAGTTTTACTGTGCCTCCTCCATTCCAAATAGGAATTACCTTGACTGCTCCTACTCCATCTAATGCCTTTGTCATTTCTTTGTAGTTTTCGATATTTCCTCCAAAAGCATTATTATTAGAGTTTGCAAAATATCGTTCTCTTAGCTTTTCGTCTGTTTCTTCGTCTTCTCCTGGTACTAGAAGTTCTGTTAGTGTTGCTGTTCCTAAATTATTTATGTAATCAACTGGCACTAAACTACCTACTGAATTATTTCCTATTGTTCCTGCTGTTTCGCACTGTAACTGATAAACTCCTGTAGATATTTTTTCTATAACTTTCCAATATGTATCTTCGCAAGTAAATCTACTTCCTATATTTACATCTATTAATTCCTCATCTACATTATAAAAATCCCCCTGTTTAATAGCTGGTGTAGCTTCTTTTCTTGTTATTCCTATTTGATTGCACAATCTGTCTAAGTATTCTTCTACTGCTGTGTCTGCGAATATTAAGTCTATGTTATACTTTAATTCCAAATAGATTATGGCTAATTCTTTAGAAGCTGGTGCTAGTGCATCATATATTATTGAACCTTCTCTTTTATCTATTGTGTCTGGTATTTTACTTAGCATTCTTTGTAATATAGCTTCTTCGCTCATGTCGTCATCAGTCATTAATAATTCACCACCTTTTCTTCGTTAATATCACCATAAATCGTATGTACCTGAAACGTTACAAGCAATTTTCCTTTTAATGAATAATCAAATTCAAATGAATCAACTGAATTTATTCTGTCGTCTTGAATAAGTGCTTCTGTGATTCTCCTTTGTATTTCAGGGCATACATAAGAGACTGGCTCTCCAAATAAATCCATTGTTTCAATTCCGTAATTCCATGAATAAATCAAGCATTGATATCTTTCTGTGTTTAAAATTTTATATATAACTTGCTTCATAGCTTCAAGTTTATCTACATACCCATTTATGATATTTTCTGTAAAAAACAATTTATAATTTTTGCTTGGTTGTTCTTCTATTTCAAGTGTCGACAAAATGTCGTTTGTCACTGGTATCATGTTGCAACCCTATCTAAAACAATATATTTTTGCCCACCTTGCATTCTTAGAAGAACTACTTCATCACCGACAACCAAGCAATTATGTACGGTATATGTTTTTAGTCCATTATATTTATGGGTGTGTGAAATGTTTATATCCTGTGTTTGGATATTCATGTTGTTTTTCACAGTGTTTTCAATTTTGGTATTATCATTATTTGGCGATATTGTTGAATTAACAGTTATATTGCCTGAAACACTATGATTATGATTTGCATTTAAAGATGTTGTTTCGATGTTAAAATCTACGTCCATTGCAACTTTATAATCTGTTACATTTCTTGTTAATATTAATTGTGCTTTGCCTAATGTCATTTTTTGTTCTACGTTTATTTTTAATGGAGAAATGCTTATTACTTTTCCAAATAAAACATTTACTGGTTTACTAGCTTCAACCGCTTGCATTCCTGCCTTTTTCATACTATTTAATAAATCTTTTGTATCATGCAATAAAATCATCTCCTCTAAGTGTTAGGTCCATAAAATGCCCACTTTCGCTAAAAGTATGTGTACATTTTTCGACTAACATTAATTTAAATAACTCCATATCTCCTAGTTTTAATTTAACTGGCACCATGCAACCAGCCCTAACTCTGATGTCTCCAATTATATTTTTAACTGATAGATTTTTTGTTTTCTTATTATAAAGTGCTAATAATGCATCAGCTTTTGCTTGACCATTTTCTCCTTCTTGCAATGTATCAAAATGTTGAAGAACTCCCCATTCATTTATTTTAGAGGAGTCCTGTGCTATATAAATTTCTCTTTTTCCTGTTTTATCATTTTCTTTTGTTAATTTTATTTTGTTATATGTTTGTTCATCAATACTAGATTTATAACTGTAATTTTCTGCTGTTTCTTCATCTATTAAACAATCTAAAATCAGGTTTGATATATTTCTTAGTGCTAGTTTTCCAAAGTCATCATATAAGACATACATTTGCTTTTTGTTTTGTATTGTTAAGTCTATTGTATTTTGAATAATGTCAAATAGTGTTGTGTTTTCTTCTACTCTTGAAGTGATTTTAAATCCTGTGTCTTCTATATTCCCTGCCTGCATATTAAAATCATTAGCAATCATTCTTACAACTTCACCAGCTGTTTTATTTTCATATACATATGTATCCTTATTTTTTAAATATCTCAATTGGTCATATGCTGTTATAGAAGGTGTTTTTTCTTTATCTTCACTTCTTGTAAAATAAAAACCAAAAAATACATTTTCATTATCTTTTTTTAATCTTACTGCATTACCTTCTGTTATATTGATTAAATCATCTGAAACAAGATTGAATTTCAGTTCTCCGAGGGTAATTCTTTCTTTCTGTTTTCCATGTTATATCTCCACTAACAGCAGGCTCAAAAACTTTATCTCCGTTTTGGATTAATAGTTCATATGCCATTCCTTATACCTCCTTTAAACTGGAATTGTTAATACTTGTCCGAGGATATATAAGATTAGGATTTTTTATTTTATCCCTATTTGCATTGTATATTTTTGTATATTGTTTTCCATTTCCATAAAATTTCTTTGCTATATTCCATAGACAATCCCCTTTTACTACAGTATACGTTTTGTTTTGATTTACAGGGGCGGGAGATGAGTTTGTTTCTCTGTTTGGTTCTGTTGATACTGCTTTCTTTCCTGTATCAATTTTTATTGTGCATGTTTTTGTTCCATAGTCCCTATATTGTTTTAAGTTAAAAGTTACTACAACATCAAAACCTTCCTTTGCTTCTTCTTTTATTTCGTAGTCTTCAAGAGAAACTTTAATATTTGTACTAAATAATTCTTTTCCATTTGGCATAGTTCTTGATACTATAAATTGAAATGGTTTCTGTTCAGTTTTTAATTTTTCTATAGTATCAAGAAATGTCTTTGCATTTACAAAACCGTCTTTATATACTGCAAAAGGATATTTAACATTTGGTAACATGGCGTCGAATTTAATATCTGTTAATCCTGCTTTTTTTAATACATTTACTTCGCCATCGTTTATTAAAGTCAGAGTTTTATTTTGGTTTTTTATCTTTGTTGTTATTTTTGATGGCGCTATAGGTAATAGCATTTTATCTAAATAAAAATAATACATTATTCATGGTCTCCTTCCGCTGCTTGTTCCATTGCTTCGTTTACACCTTCTGTTAAGCTATTAACAACACCATCAATATCCATTTCTGAATTAATTGTGTTGTGATTTGTTTGATGTATTGTTATTTCTGCTGTTGTGAATCTATTAACTGTTTCTTGCTCTGCTAAATCTCTTAAATATTTTAGATCTTCTTCTGTTCCTGACAAGCTATCAATTATTTTACTTGTATTTCCAGCTGTATCTGTAATGTCCTTTGCAGTAGATATAAGGTCGTCTAAATTTAAGTCATCCATAGTTTCTGATATTGAATTTCCAAAATTAGAACCTAAGTTAGAACCAAAATCATACCCTTTGCTGTAAGCGTCTTCTAAGTTAATAGTGCTTAACTTTTCCATTACATCTTCTAGTCCTGCTTCGTCTTTTATTCCTTGTATGCCTCTTTCAAGCATAGAAATGTAATTGTCAAGTCCAGATGTAATATCAATTTGTACACCTGGTATTGAATTAATCATATACTCTATACCTTCTAGCATTGTCCTTGTTTTATTTAGTACCCAAACTGTCAACTCTGCAAACAAAACTTTTATAGAAGCTACTGGATCTTTGAAACAGTTTGCAAAGAAATTTACTAACATAGCAATTGCATTCCATGTAGGAACTATAAATTTATTCCAAATATTAGCTCCTAATGCAAAAATCGACCCCATTATTACTCCTGTTGCACTTATAGATTTACCAGTTACTTTGTTTATTGCTGCTATTACTGCATAAATTATAGCTATTACTGCAATTATTGCTATTATTATCCATGTCAATGGACATGCTAATAAAGCAGCATTAAACCCATATTGTGCTGTTGTTGCTGCAAAAGTAGCGCCTGTTTGCATTGCAAGTGATGCTGTATGGACAGTAGTAGCTAACGTTTTAACTGTTTCAATTCCTGTCGCTATTCCATTTATTGTATTTAACAGCAACTGAGCTCCATAATAGGCTCCTAATGCTCCTACAATCCCCATTACTATTGGTGCTATAATTGACCAGTTATCTGAGATAAAACTCCCTACTTGCTTTATCAAGTTTAAAGCAGGCGATAAAACTGTAATTGCTTTCCCTGCTACTTTTCCTACATTTGTAAGCATTTTTTCAATGCCATTTCCTACATTTTGTATTATGTCTTGTATTGTTCCAAATCCTGCATTTGATAAACCATTATTAATGTTTTCTATTAAACTTGTAATACCTCTTGTAGTTGCTGATTTTGCGTTTGCAATTGATGTTGCAAATCCCCCTGTTGCGTTTCTTGCTTGTTCTTCAAAACTTTGAAAACCATTTACTCCATTTTCGTTAAGTTCTATAAACGTGTTCATAAAGTCATTCATACTTACTTTGCCTGCTCTTAAATCTTCTCCTAATGCATTTGTATCTATATATCCCATTGCTTGTGCTACTTGCTTTAACTGTGCTGGCATAGCAGTCATTGCAGTTCTCCATTCCATCATATCTGGTTTTCCTTTTGCATATGATTGTGATAACTGTTCTAATGCTGATTGTTGAACTTGCGTACTTCCACCACCAGCTAATATTGCATTGTTTAAGGCTAGGAACATTTTTGTACTTTTTCCAACACTCCCATTTACACTTGTAAAGTTTTGAACTGAACTAACTGCATCGTTTAATGTTGTTGGTAACCCTTTTAGTCCTTCGCTTAATACTTTTATAGAAGCATTAGATTGGTCTGCACTTATTCCTAAATTTGACATTACTTTTGGGTAATTGTTCATTGTGTCTAATCTACTAATAGCACTTTCAAATTGTCCTGATATTAGTCCACCTATTTTTTGAATAACACTAAATCCCATTAATGTGTGTAGTAACGAACTTGCAGAGCTATTTGCATTTGCAAATTTTTGTGGCATTTTATCATTTTCATTATTGGTATTTTTGATGTTTTCTTCCATTGCTTTTATAGAAGCATTTGCTTCATCAATAGAAATTCTAGCAGAGTCTATTTTTGAATTGTCAAATGTACTTCCAAGTGATGTTTTAAAGTCTTCAAAAACATTTAATGTTGTATCTAATGCTGATGTTATAGAGTGTAGAGGATATGACATTCTGTCAGTTATTTCAAGTGCTGTTCTTATGCCTGACATTTACTCCACTTCCTTTCTATTTTTTCTTTCTTTTTAGCTTTTTTATTTCTTTGTCATCTTTTTCTGCTTTTTCTTGAATCATTGCAATAACTAATGCCTTTTCATTTTCTTCTAAGTCTGTAAAAGTTGATGGTAGCCAATGAAATTTATGAAGACAGTAATATGCATAAGATGTTTCACTGTCTTCTTTTATTAGTTTTTTGCTTTTTCTACCTTTTCATTTAAAGTTTCATCGAATCCGTTGTACTCTTGAATAAATTTTGCGAAATTGTTATATTCGCCTGGATTGTCCACCATTTCTTTTATTAATTCTTCTGGTGTCATTACTCCATAAGAGTCTTGTAATTCTTTGTTGTTTAAGTTTGGCTCAACTACTGACGTTGCTATCATTTTTGCTATATACTTCGATGTATCTAATTCTGGTTTAGTCATATTGGGTTTTCCTTTTACTTGAACTTGAATTGTACATTCATCTCTTAGTCTGTCATTGTCTCTTGTTGTTAGTGGTTTTATTGTCCATAATAGTGGCTTTCCTTCCTCGTCAATTAAAGATTTAGTTGCTGGATATGTAGCATTTTCTTTTTTTATTTTATTTGCTTTTAAAAAGTTGCTTAAATTAGACATTTTTTATCTTTCCTTTCTTATTTTTAATATAAATAACCCAAGACCTATAATACAAAATAAGTCTTGAGTTTTACCTTTTTATAACATACCATCAAGTAGTTTGAAGCTCTCTGGCATTTTAAAGTCTTCAAATGTACCATCGCAGTCTTCATCTAAGTATTCGCCATTTGCATCAAATTTTGCAAGTATTCCTCCATCAATATTACAATCAATAAATACTATTGTCTGCCTTCCTGCTGAACTTGTAGGGTCTTCATTCGTAATTTGAATTTCAAAGTATGTATCCTCTCCAGTATTTTTAAAATCAATCATCATTTGTCTTATAATTGACTGATTGTAGTGCATTGTTGCTGAGAATGTACCCTTCCAGCCTGTTGATTTATTTCCATTTCCTGTTTTTCCTAGAATTGGTACTTCTGTTTTTGTTTTTTCAAATTTCCCTTCAAAATCTATCATTTGCATAAAATTGTATCTATTTTGACCTACTGTAATAAAGCATTCTGCTAGTTTAGCAGAAATAGTATCTTTTGCTTTCATTGTTATATTAGACATTATATTCCCTCCTTCCTATGCCACTTCTACAGCCATGTATAATTGTGACATTGCATTTATTGTTTTAACATTATCATTTACTATTACTGATGATTTTGTTTCTCCAGCTTCAATTGTTACATCCGAATCTGTAAATCCTTCAATAGCTCTAATTGCTTGAAGTTGCTCATGATGTTTTACTATATCTGCCCATAAACTTATTCTTCCACTTTCATCGTTTGGCACATTTCCTAAGTATTTTGTGTTGAAGATTATCGCAATATCGTTTGCAATTTGGTCAATAACTCTTATAGTTTGATTTTTCTTAAAGTCGTCTCCTTTTGTTTCTGATATTGTAACAAGCGAATTTATATCTTCAAGTATTCTAATATCGCTACCAACTCTATGAAGTGCTAATTTCCCTGTTTTGATTGCTTCTTCTGATTGTGTTTGCGTGTAATCTGCGATAACTTCAAATTCACCATTGTATACTTTATTTAAGCAGGTTTTATTAATAGCACAATTTGCTTCTATTCCTGTCATAAAATATATTATTGATGATTTATCGAAGTTATCATCTATAGTTACATCATTTATAACATTGATAACACCTTCGTAGTCAGCTTCAATATTGTGTAAGACAACTTGGAATTTTGCCCCTACTTCGTCTCTCATTCTTTTGCAAAAAGCTACTGCTAATTGTTTTATTGTGTCTTCTGTTGTTGCAATTCCCATTACATTAAAAGAATATGCCTCAATTTTATCTAAATAGCTTTGATAACTTGTACCATTTACTTCTGAATTTGTTCCACCTGCTAAGGAAACACCTGCTGTAACTTCTAAGGTTGTTTCCTTTATAAACGTAACATAATCGTTATCTACTAATTCTGAGGCATTATCAACTGTTTGTGTATCAAATATTGTTGTATCTAAAATAGTTTTTACATCGTATTTTGTTTCGTTATCAACATTCTTTTGAATTATAATTTTTAAATCATTTCCTCTTATTCCTGGATATTTTGCAGTTGCATAATCACATGTAGCTTTTTCTCCACTACCATTTAATCTATAGGCATATAATGTCTGTGCATTTAAGAATAAATCTCTTAATCCTTTCATTTTTTCATGACTATATTCATAGCCAAATAATTTTATTGCATTTTTTTGGAAGTCTGAGTTTGTTACTTTTATTACTTCGTTTTCTGCTCCCCAGTCTAAAATTAAAGGCATTGTTACAATTCCTCTTTCAGATAAACTTGGGTTTGCTCTTGAACGTGATACAAAGTTTATGTATGCACCTGGAAGTATTTTGTTTTGCGCTGTAAATGTTCCTCCACCTAAAGCCATGTTAGTTCACCTTACCTTTCATAAATTTTTCAATACGTTCTTGTGCTTCCTTTATTGATAATTCTTCATTATCATTAATTACTACACTTAAAACATCTTTATTGTTTTTGAAATGTTCTGATGATATAAGTTGTTTTTTGGTAAACTTATATTCATCATCTTTTTCTTTTGTTTTATTGTTTTTTTCTTTTTTCATAACGAAATCACCCTTCTTTTATATTAGTATTGTAATTACAGTCTTCTATTTTTGGTATTTCTTCTTTTTTGTCCTTTTTCACATACATGTCATAATTAACAAAGAAATTTAAAACTCCATCTGAAAATTTAGTATTCATATCTGTTCCCATTGTTTTTGTTTCTTCATCTATTTCTATATATTCTAGGCAATCGTATAATCTTTCTGTTACTTCTTGGCACTCTTCCTTTTCATCTTCAGTAGATGGAAAATAATGAATACAAAATTGGTTTTTCCTAAAATACCTATTCTGTCTAAATAAGTTGTTTGTCGGATTTATACACATAATAGAAAAACAAGGCTCTTTAAGTCCTTGTTCAATAGATTCTGTATGTATTTCATATTCATCGCCAAATTCAGCATTAATTGCTTTACAAATACCATTAATTATCTTATTTATCATTTAAAATGTTCCTCCAATAACTTTCTTAATTTATCTTCAAGTATTCTAGGTGCAATGGTTTGGATTTCTTGTTCTGAGATTGTTAGCATAAAATGTCCTTCAACCCAACCTTCGCCATCTCTTGTTCTATGTCCATGTTCAACATAAGATGTATATTCAACTGGATTTCTTATTTCTATTTTATATACATCCCCTATATGTTCTATTTTTAATGAATTTGCATAATCTTTTGCATTTTGTTTTTCTCCCCCTGTCCAACCTCTTCTTAATGTACCACCAACTTTGCCACTAGGATTAATTCGTTTAGTATAGACTTCACCTTTTTTGTGCTTCTTTCCATCTCTTTTTGCAGTAACCTTAATTTCTTTTGAATAATCACCTACAGGTGTTCTTTTTATAACCTTCGCAAGTAGTCTGCTTGCAAGTTCTTTTGCACATGCCTCTATAAATTCATTTCGCTTATCTTTTAATTGTTCAATTTGTTTTCTAAGTTTTTCTAATCCTTTAAAATCACATTTTCCAAAACTACTACCCATGTTATGCCCACCTTTCAAATAGTTCCAACATAATTTCTTGATGTGTTTGGTATATTGCAGGCTTACCACTACTTTTATATGAAATAACTTGACCTAACACGTTTGTTACATCAATTCTTGAGCCTGTTTTTATTTCTATTTCAGGTGTTATGAATAATTTGGTAGTTTGAATAACATTGGCTTTTACATCGTCTTGACTATTCTTTGCTATACTTTCAAAAGAAAGTTTGCATTTTTCGTTTTCTAGCACTGTTACATCTTTAAATGCAGTTGATTTATTTTCTTTTTGATACTTTTGATGTTCTATTATGTTACAAGTACAATCATAAGTCTGTTCAATTGCTTTTCTAACTGCTACCACTTGATTTTTCGATAACATATAAAATCACTCTCCCCAGCATTCAACAAATATGTAATTAGAGAATTTAACTTTGTTTCTAATGTTTCAGCACCTTCTCCAACTGCAAATGTGATATTGGTGTCTCCAACTTGCACTTGTTTCAATGCTGTTTCAATATCAAATCCATTTTCTGCATCTAGCTTGCCACTTTGTTTCTTAGAAAATAAAAATTCACCACAAATTCTATCAACGGCTATTTCTATTAGCTCATCAGGAATAGAAGAAATGTTACAAGAGCTTTTAATATGATTTTCAACTTTTTGTATGCAAAATGCTATTGTAAATGTATCTTCTTCTTTAATTGTGTAACCGAAAGAAATAAGCCTTTGAAGAACTTTTGAAACGAAAAGTTCTTCAAGGCTTTCATTTAACATTTTTACAATGTTTTCTATTATAGGTTTTAAATCTTCTTTTTCATCAGAATTATCCATATAATTCACCAACTATCCTCTTGATATTATTCTTGCAATTGGAATAGCTTTATGATTTATGTAGCTTCTATCTTTTTCATCTACTTCTCCACTGTGCACTAAAGACCAATTAGCACCATTTGCAAGTTCTTCGTCTTTTGGAGATAAACTTGCTTGTGATACTTTTTCATATGATATAGCATATGGTGCAAATACTTTTCTTTGTCTCATATATAGTGTTTCTTCTCCACCATTTGTTTTTTCGTCCCTTGCCATAGAATATGGGTGTTTTACTCCAACATCTTCGTAATCAATAGCACCATCACCTAATATGTATGTTACATATTCAGTTCCAAATATTACATAATCACCAGCTTTTAAAGTTTTTTCATCTAAATATGGTATAACATCTTCTAGTTTTATTTCACCTGTAGCTGGCGTAGCGCTGTTAGCAACTATTTTTAATGCTCCTTCTGTCTCAGCAGTTGCGTCAAAATATCCTTCTGTTTTAGGCATATCGTCGATAATTACTAATTTTCCGTTCCAAGTTCCTAAATCTAATTCTCTCTCAATTCCTTGAGCGTCTGTGTATTTTAAGTGTTCAATTAACTTTAAGTTTTCAAGATTAGTTGAAACATCACTATCCATAAATACCATTGTAAATTTCTTTTTATTTTTTCCACAAGCCTTATTGGTCGCTGTATTTAACGTTGTTGCGTCCATTGCCTTTTTTACTTTGGTTGTGTGTTTGTCTACAAATTCAAGGTTTTTAGCTCCTGTCATTGCAAATATTCCTTGTAAGATTGCAAGTATTGTGTCTTGGTCTAATTCATCTTTGTATTCTGCTACTTGGTCAGCAACATTTTCCATAAAGTCTTGTCCAGATATTTCATCTGAGAAGTCTGTTTCAATCCACCCTTTAGCACGTCCTACTACTACAACACCTCTTTCAAATGTTTTCGTTCTTGTAGCAGTAATGTCTGTTTGTCCATCAAAATTTACTGCTTCTCCATCTAACAATCCTTTCATTGCTATTCTTGCATAGGCTGTTCCATCTTGTTTAAACACATCTTGTATGTCTTTGCTTCCTTTTAATGCCTTTGATTTTTTTAATTCATTTGTCTTTAAATTTGGTATTCTTGTATGTTCTACTGAATACTTAAAGTTTTTTTCATTAAAACTTTTTGAATCGAATTTTCCCATTTTAATTCACCTTTTCCTTTCATTTTCTAAATTTCAATTTCTGGATGCTCGTTTAAATAAGCGTTCCTTTCATCGTAAGTCATTTTTGATAAGTCTACCTTATCGTCTGCCTCTTCTTTTCCTGTTTCTCCAGGTTCTGCTCCTTTAATCTTTTGTTTTCTATTTTCAGAATCAAATAAGAATTTTGTATCTTCGCCTTTGACAAGATTATCAATTTGTTCTTGCAATCCTTTAACTGTTCCATCTTCGTTTAGTTCTGCTTTATCTAAATCTTTTAATAATGCTCTTACTGCAATATTATTTTTAGCTTTTACAGAACTAAGAGCCTTATCAACAGCAGTATCAATTTTCATTTGCTTAATTTCTTTTGCATGTGCTTCATCTTTAGCTTTGTTATCAGTTTGGAGTGTTTCAATTTGTTTTTTTAATTCTTCAACATCTCCTGTTGATTTTTTTAAGGTTTCAAGTTGATTATCTCTGTCTGTTACTTGTCCCTTTAATGTTTCGATTTCTGCATTTGCATTAGTTAAATTCTTTTGAGTTGTCTCGAGCTCTCCTTTTGCTTTTCCAATATCTGTCGAATTTTCATCAAGTATGCTGTCAATTGTGTCCTTGTTAGTAATTCCTAATTTTTCTAAAAATTTTCTTTCCATAATATCAATCCTTTCTCGCTTTTTTCTCGTGGTTCGCTCCACTCAAATTTTTGATACTGTCGTCTTTTTTCGACTTCCGACTCAGGTCAATTTTGTATAAAAAATAGACACCCGTTAAGGTATCTAAAATTTAATAACATATTTAATTTAAAATTATAATCCGTGGTATCGTATCTTTTATCTCTTTAATTACTTTTTTAGCCTTTGATAGCATTGAATTTTCTTGTAAATACTCTATTCCTTTTGGTTTTATTGTTATAGATTTGGTTATTTTAACTCCTTTTCTTTTTGCACCCATTATAGCCACAACACTTATTCCTTCTATATATCCTTCTTCATATAACTGTATAAGAATATAATTAAAATAACTTTCTTCTATTCCATAAGTTTCTGGTGTTAATATGAACATGTCTATATCTTCTCCTGTTTTCAAGCATTCATAAAGATAAGTTAATATTTTATATGCTATCACAAAATAATCATCTCTTGCCATGTTTTTTTCTCCTTTCCTAGAATATTTTTTACTTTTTTAGCATAAACTATTGATTATTAGCTTAATTTACTGTATAATTAAGTTAATAAAGATGAAATTAATCGCCGTCCCCTTTTGGACAGATGATTAATTTCATTTTTTTATTTTTCTTTCTAATACTATCAATACTTTACTATCTTTTATTAATATTATTGTATCCACAAATTTTGTATGTGAAGATTTATAGATGTCCTTAGCTTGTTTTATCAATTCTTCATTATCTAATGGGCATTTTGAAATATCAAAAATAAAGTTAGGTGATTGTTTGGATTTCTTGGATAGCATATTATATAATACTACCTTACTTTTTCCCAAAGGTTCCTTTAAATCAAATTTTTTATCTTTAAACAGATAATCTGGTGTTGAGATTCCTTGAGGAAAACTTATTCTTGGAACCATATAAATTTCGCCCCCAAATGTATTCTCTAGTATTTCTGCAATCTGTTTTTCTTTGTTTGAATAATCTAGCTTTACTTTCTTTCCATCCACTTTATAGGTTTTCCCATTTATTGTATATTCTACTTTGTCCAATATTTTATGGCTGTTCGGCGTTGACTTTTTTATCCAACTGTCTGTTACATCTACATATTTTTCTTCTTTGTGCTTCATATCTTCTTCCTTTTTATTTGCATTTTTATCGATTATACCACTGCTATTACTATTTGTCACGTATTTTGCTCTCCATTCTCCGATAGTTAATGTCTGCTGGTACTTCGTAAGTTTCACCATCTTCATCTCTTGCTATTCTTGTATCTGTAATATCATAATCATCATCAAAATATGGTGCTGTTGTTGACCTACAATAATTATGAAATGGAGGAGCTGTAACTCCTGTTTCATAATCCTTCATATTATATTTTTTACCGTCTTGCTCTTGGCATATTTCAGACGTATGTAAATCTAATGTTGCAACTATTTCGTATTGCTCTACATCTAAATCCTTAAAGCAATCTTTTCTTGCTAATTCTGAAAAATAAGCATTTTCGGTCATTACTAGATTTCCTGCTTGTGCTTTTGTAACATTAAATTTCTTTGCCATGTACTTTATAACATTATCAGGTGCTTTTCCTTGAATGCACATACTTGTTAATTGCTTGTGCAATTCATTTATTAATGTTGTTTTTTTACCCCATATTCGCTCACTGAAATTCTTTCCATCGACTGCCCATGGTCTGTTTACTATTTTTGATAATTTATTTTCATTAATAGTTCCTATTCTAAAACCAACATTAAAACCTTTTTGCATTTCAAACATTGTATGATAATAGTTGTCTGTATACGAATTTGAGACCATTTTGTCTACTTCATCAAGTTCATTGCCAAATAGTTTTTCTAATGATTGTTGCGTTTGTATTTTTAATGCTTCAAGTCTTGAAATATGAAATCTTGCTGAAGCATTTTCAAGTTCTTTAATCCAGTTACCATTCAATTTGTTTTCTCTTCCATACTTGATGTATTCTTGAACGTCCCACTTAAATTCTTTTATTTCATTTGAATTTAACAGTCTTTTCGCTTCTGTCATTGTGATTTTGTTATTGTTTGCAAATCTTCTGTACCAACTGTTTATTTTGTTTTCTATTTCCTTTTGTGCCTGAAAAAAAGTATCTTCAATCTGTGAATATGTACTTTGTGCATTTTGATGTGATGCTTTTTCTAATTGTTCAAATCTTTCTCTCCAATATTCCTTATTCTTTTTGGTCATCTTTTACACCACCTTTATTTGATGGATTTGTGTCATTAGGAAATGGATACATTGCCATTTCTTCTTCTTTCTGCTTTCTTATTCTTTCTAATTCAGCTTTAACATCGCCGTACCCAAGGGTGTTGTGCAATTCTTGATTCAAGTGATAAGTCTTCTGATTTATTAATATTATCAATAACAGTTGACTCTGAGATAAGCATATTACGATTAAATATAATATCTACTTTTTCATTAAAAAAATCACCTATACCAGTATTATATAAGTGACAGTTTATAAACCAAAGTAATTCCTCAAAAGAAAACTGATATTCTGCTTCTGTTCCGTTTGCGTCTATATCTATGTCTGAATACATACTTTGTATATTCATTTCATTAGGACTTCCTGAAAGCCTATCATCTTTTGCATCAAAACTTCTAGCATTTTCTATTATTGCTTTTTTTAATAACTCTATTACTACTTTGTAATTTTCGCTATTAACTTCAATTTGCAGTGTTTTTACATCACCAGGCGACTTATCTATTGTCTTTACTTTTACTGCTCCATATTGTGCTAAATTCTTTCTAAATTGTGCTAAGTTTTCTCCATCATAATTAACTAATACTAAAATAGTGTTTCTTACATCTTCTTCCATACCATTTATGAAATTTGACTCTATTAAATTTAAGGCATCTTGTAATGATTTTACTTTTTTAATTAAGGGTATTTCTTTATTGTTGTATTTTAAAGGTATTAGTGGAATTTTAGTCCAATTATAGCCTTGCTCTTTCCCATCTATATCAGTTATAGTAAAATAGTTTTTAAATGGCTTATCATCGTTCGGAACTAGCTTTCCACCTTCATATGTAAAATAATATATACCTTCTGGAGCGTACAATTCTACATGTTGTATTATACTTTCCTTTGTTTTCTGAACATATATGGTTTCATATATTCTAATGGCATAATCTAGTTTTGTGTGTTCTGAGTCTTTCCAGCCTGGTATTAACTTATAAGGTTTTAATCTTTTAAAAGAAAGTTTTCCTTCTTCGTCATAGTGTACTAATATCCAACCTAGTCCACAATTTAAACTATCTTCACCTGCATTTTTTAATAACAATCGAAATCTTGCATTAAATATTTCTTGAAGTATACTTAAATATGTTTCGTTTTGGGTTTGTATTGAAAATGGTTGTCCTAATAAATAATTATTCTTTTTATCTACTGCATTTTGATATTGATTATCTACTATTCGATTATTCGGTAAATTATCAACGTCCTCTAATTCTCCATCTTCTCCTATAACTTGCCTTTTTCTTTTTAATATATCATGTGCTCCAGCATAGTATTTTTCTCCGTCAATCATTTCTTTTCTTCTTTGTGAAGCTAGAAATCTATTGATTTCTTTAACGATATATTCCTCATCTGTTAAGCCTTCGCCTTCTTTTATTATGTTATTTATTCTTTTTGTCTCAGTAGTAAAGTTAAACATTTGTGTTCACCTCTTTTAATCAAAACTAAATCTATTGCCTTGTCCTATTTTTTCTGCAATTCCTGTTGTTGCGTCTGGTGCATCATCATGTGCATTTTTTCCTTCTTTTTGATACCTACTCATTGATACCTACTCATTGCATCAAAATATTCTGGAAATTTATCTTCCCAATTTACAGGATAATAAACATGTTCCATTACCCATGTTGAATTTGAGATAATTCTTGATGTTTTATTTTTATCTTGGTAAAATGGATTTATACTACATTTGTTTGACTGATACTTTTCTAGTAGTATTCTTTCAACACTTCTTGCAAAACCACGTCCACCGTTATTGCTTTCTATGTCTGCCTCATTTACCCCATCTTCAAATAGCATTTTTGCAACTGCTGGCTCTGTAATTTCCATTCCATCTTTTGTATAAACAATATTAATTATATATGCTTCTTTATTATATTCAACATAATCAATACTACATAAGAAGTCGTCTCCTTCATCAGCGGTATCTGTATAGTTTTTAACTTTTGTATATAGTTGATTACCATTTTCATCTGTTGGCAACTTAGTATATGTTTTAAACTTAGTGTATAGTCTTCCTTTTAAATCTATTGGTTCTTGTTGATAATTAGCTAATGCTATTTCCTTGGTTGCTGTTTTTGTTTTTATATCATATGACCTTTTTGAAAGTATTTCTTTACAAAGCATTGTTCCATCGTCTTGTAATGCCTTATATGAAATATGTCTTACTTTCATACCTAGCGCTTTAAAATGCCTAAGTGCCCTTCCTGCTAAATCATCACTGTGCCATCTAGTCATTATAATAATGAGTTTTCCACCTTCTTCAAGTCTTGAAAACATTGTATCAGTAAACCAAATCCACTGCTTTTCGAGTAAATCTGCATTGTTGGCTTCTTCGGCATTTTTTATAATGTCATCTATAATCATTAGTGTTGCACCAAAACCTGTGGATGTTCCTTTTGGAGATGTTGCTAAATAATTATTATATCCACTTTCTAGTGACCATTTATTCATAGCACTGTCGCCATATTTTATTGTTACATCAGGAAAAATATCAAAATATACAAATTTATCTTTATCTCCTTTTTCTTCAAGTATTGTGTCTCTAACATTTTTTGAAAACGTTGTAGACAATCCTTCATTATAAGAACCTAACATTATCTTTTCATTTTGGTTATTACCTAATGCCCATTCAACAAAACAACCTGATGTTCTTGATTTTCCATGTCTTGGTGGCATGTTCAAAATAAGTACATCTTCATCTGATTCGTAAAAACTTTGAAAATCATTGCATACACTAATTAAAAACTTTCTGTCTTCTTTGTAAAAATCTGGTGCTTTTATATGACAATACTCAAAAAAATCACGTCTGGCTAATTCCAAACGTGCTTGCTTCTTTAATTCTTCTTGTATATCACTTATCATTCTTAATCAACTGCCTTAGTTCTTCTGTTGATAAACCTTTAAATGGGTTGGGTGTGTCTGTACTAACTGCAACTTCTTGTCTTTCCCTCCATTCTTTAGGCTTTCTGTTCTTTAACCAAAATATTTGTGCTGTAGTATCTGGTGCAACTTGCTTTGTTACTTCTTTACTTATAGTCATTTCATATCGACCAGTTTTAGGATTTAATGACTTTTCCTTTGTGATTTCTTTATATTCATATCCTAAAGCTCTTTTAAGTAATGCATTTTCTACTTCATAATCTACTATTTCTTTTCCCTTTTTTAAGGAGTCCGAAAAGTCCTGATGTTCTTTTTTATATTGATAAAATGTATTTTTTCCTATACCCAGATTTTTTGCTATTTGTTCATCTGTTAATCCATCTCTTGCCCAGCCTTCTACTAATGTTAATTTATCTTTAACCTGTTCCCATTTTGACTTTGCCACCTCTTTCACCTACTTTTGTTTTTGTTTTAATAATCTATAGTTTTTTCTTAGCATATTTAATATTATCTGTCATCATACATTCACCACAACTATTTTTGTTGCATTCTGTGTTTTTCTCTGTATCACATAAATATAATGGTTTTATACCTAAATATCGATTTACTATTTCATTTATAAAATCATTACTACTCGCTACAATTTCACATACATCTTCGTAACCATATGTCTTGTTTTCATTATGCTGATTATGTCCAAATTCATATAGCCAGACGTGTGTAAGTTCGTGTTTTAATGTTCTCTCTATATTGGGTTGTCCTTTTAATAATAGTATTTTTTGTTCCATATATACAGTTAATCCCATTGTCCATTCGCTACTTTCGCAAGTCATTTTGTCTTTTTCCACTTCTTCTATTGTCCATTCTGTATTATTACATTTAAACTTAAACATTGTATTCCTCCTTATATTGTTGAACTCATAGCCTTATGATGTTTCAAATAATCCATTGCACTTAAATATGTTAGTCCTTTTGCTTTTGCATTCTTTATATACTTTTCTGCTTCTGATTTAGTCCAGTTTCGTTTCATTTAATTTCCTCCTAATACTTTTTATATTTGTTTCTGTATCGTTAAAGAAATCGCTGTATAATGTTTTTATTCCATACTCTCTTGCCACTTGATGTTCTATTCTACAACCTCTCGCTTCTCTCCAATTATCGCACATATATATTGCATCAACATCTTTCATAGCACTTATTGATTTTCCTAAATAATATACTCCTATATTACAATCTTCTGGTGCTTCTTCTGTAAATATTGTGTCTATTACTTCTATGTGCATTTTATTAAATTTCCCTATTATTTCTTCTCTTTCTTTTCTTATTTGTTCTTCTGTTTTATTTCTCATTGGTTGACTTATCATTACTTTCATACATATACCTTCTTTCTTTTATACTGTTCAATACTGTTCAGAACTGTTCAGTTTTTCTATAAACACTATGTAATGATATACGGACTTTCAACCTCTTGCTTTACTCTTTGGCTATTTTATATCACTACATACTATTTATACGGCATTGGCTAAGCAAAGGTTTTTATGCTTATTTAAAGAAATGAAAGGAGGTCACTATACCGAATTATTATGTGACATACCTTGTTCTACCAATTATTGAGCTATATATTTAGTGATTCTTGAAAACGCAACCAAGCGACTACACCTTATGAGGTTTATTGTAGTTCTTCTTCGACTTTTCGTTTTTCGTCAGTCTGCACATAACGCTAATTAAAATTAATTTCTTATTTTTCTAATAACATATACAACTGCACCTATTATTAAGGCTATAAACCAGTATATTGCAACAGTAAATTCTGTATTAAATATTTGATTTATTGCGTCTACTAATATGTTATCTAAATTAAACCATGTTAATATCCATGCTATTATCATTGTTCCTATCATTTAATACACTCTTTTTCTTTACACTTATAAACTGTTTTATCAAAATAAATACAATTTTTACATTTTAGCAGTTCTTTTATTGCTTTTTCTCTCTTATTTTCTTCATCTATTTCTCCAGCTAATATACTTCCTTTATTTTTCATAGATACACCTTCTTTTGCGTACTAAAAAAGAACCTAACTTTTGTTAAGTTCTTCTCTAGTTTTATTTACCATTTTATAATAGAAGATAAAGTTACTTGGTTCATTGTTACACTATCATAATTCATTTGTTTTATTTTTATCATCTCCGCTTCTCTTTAATAATGAGATATTTTCCATATCTGTAACTTTTTCATTTTAATTAAAACATTTTTTTATGGTGCTATTCAAGACCAAAAAGGTGCTTTTTTTATAATTTTGCATATTCTTTTATTGCTTTTTTTATTAATGCTTTAGTGTATCTATATGTTTTATCTATTTCAACCGATACCTCTTCTATTTTCATGCCTTGTACAAATCTTAACTCTAGTATGTTTTTATGTGGCTGATTTACTAATTTTATTTTTTGTGTTATTTTTATTAAATTTTCTTCCTCTTCTTCCATTATCTCTATATGTTCTGATATTAAATCTAATAACTTTGCTATGTTTTTAGCTATCTTGTCATCATCTGAGCTACCGTTTTGGCATGTCTGATAATGTAGAAGATACATTTATTAATTTATCTTTAGTATCTGCTATTTGTCTTAATTTTATATTTTCTAATTTTTTGCTATGTAAATATGAATATAATTCTTTTTTGGCATCATATTCTATCATATGTACTCCTTCCTACAAATTTTTAAGATATTTTCTATTCTTCTGTCTCTCCTTATAATATCTGTTTTTCCATTTTCTTCTACTTTGCATTAGTTTATGTTGTCCCTTGCCTAGTTCTTTTACTTTGTTTTCTAGTTGTCCTATGTATTGTTTAATACTATTGTAATTATTTAATTGCTTTTGTAGTAACTCTTCTACGCTTTCTTCATGGTCATTGTATATTGGTTCACATTCATTTTCTAGCCAATATAATGCTTCTTCTATTTCTTTATTTTGCATTGTTACACTATCATAATTCGTTTGTTTTATTTTCATCATCTCCACTTCTCTTTAATTCTAAAAAATCTCTTCCAAAAATCAATCATATTATCAAATATTTCACACATTTCTTCCATAAACGGTGAACCTATTTCGATTGTGAGATTTATAATATTCTTTGAAATCCATATGACGAAATATATTGGCATAAGTAATAAAACTAATATCATAAATAATATGTCTTTCATTTTCTTCACTTCCTTTGACTTTCTAAATATTTCAATATAGCTTTCTCAACTACAGCTAATGCTTCATAACTACTTATATATCTTCCTGCGTGCCTATTTCTCATCTCACTTCTTATTATTCTTATTCTGTGATTATATCTACTCTTATATATTTCTGCTAATTTATATTTATTTAATCCGCTTCTCCATAAAGAAATAATTTCTTTGTCTACCAATACTAACACCTCTTTAGATGTAGTATGTCTATTTTTTATATAATTTTTCTATTTTTTTCTTGTTTTTATGCTGTAAATTTATTAACAAAATATATTTGCCCTTTTCCTGTAACCTTAGTTGTTTTACTCACACTTACATGTCCATCTGAATGAGTTATACTTGTTTCTTTTATTTGGAATAATCCTAAATTCATTGCTTTCTGTGTAGGCATATTATAGTCAGTTCCTTTTCTACTTATTAAATAATCATTATCTCTTAACCATTGAAATAATCTATTTTGCCCTATCTCATGTCCATTTTGTTTTAATATCTTCGCTAATTCTCCTACCAATATTGATGTTTTGCTAGTTTCTACACTATCTGCGAATAACACCTTTGGTTTTTGTTTTTCTATTGTACCCTCTAACTGCTTATTTTCTTGTCTTAACTTTTCTACTTTTGCATTAAGTACATTCATGGCTTTTAGTATAAGTTCGTCTTCATTCATGTTTTCTTCGCCTGCTATATATCCTCCAGTTTGCCTTATTGCTGGTAATATTTCATCTGTTACTATATCTTGAAATCTCCTTGCAATTTCATTTTCTGCCTTAAAGCATAATTTATAAAATATGTTTTCTGGTATATACTCAGGTATTTTTCCATTTTCCCCACAAGTGGGGAAACCAAATTCTTTTAAATATCCTGCTACTCTTTCCCACCTTATATATTCAATTCCATTTTTTACTTGTATAAATCCTAACCCTCTTACTATATCTTCTGTATTTAATTGTGCTACTCCCTTATTGTCTTGATAACCTCTTACATTTTTTATAACCATAATTTTATTTTCCATATATATAATTCATTCCCCTCTTTCTTTTATTTTCTCTTATTAGCATTACTAATCTTTCTACTTCTTCACACATTGCTTGTGTAAATGTTCCTTTAAACCAAGCCTTGTTATATTCTTCTGGTAATTGTTCCCACTCTTCTTGAGATATAGAAGGAGAAAAGTACAAGTCATCAAAATTTACTTTGTTTATATCTCCATCTCTAAATGGTATAAACCCCCTTGTTCTTGTTTCTATTTCTCCATTATCATAAGTTATTGTCTTTTCTATATCATATATGTCATATCTTGCTTGAAATGGGTCATTGCTTTTTGTTACCTTATATCCATTTCTTAAAATTTCCATAATAAAATACACCTATCCTTTCAAATATTCTTCACTACTACTTGAAAAAATACGTGTTTTGCCTTATAATAAATATAAGGATTACTTTTCCAAGTAGTTCAATACTTGATACAGTGTTTCAGTTTGGCGACAGACACTGTATCTCCTTTTTTATTTATCTAAGTATTCAGAACATATCATTCTTACTAATGCTGCTAAAGAAATACTTTTCTTCTTTGCTTCTTCTTGTAATTTCTCATACAATTCAGATGGCATTGTCATATTTAAAACTTTATCATTCATACTATCTCCTCCCTTTTTATTGTTCTTTAATATTATTTTACTACAACTTCAATAGTAAGTCAATAGTATTTTTGATGTTTTTTTAATTTCTCCAAACTAAGTATTTTATTAAGTTTTCAAGGTACATTTTATTTGATTTTAATTTCCTAACATCTTCCCAATATCAGCAAAACGTTTTATTTTACTGTGTTAGCTTATTTGACTGATGATTTATTTGATGTTACCGACACCGATGTCGCTACCATATTGATTCTTTTTTTCTTTTGTTTTTCTTTCATTGTTTGTCTCCTTTCACAATTTCTAAAATTTCTTCTGCATATTCTTTTTTGTTTCTGTAATATTCTTTTATTAAAATTATATTAGTATCTAATCCTTTTTCACTATTTTCTATATCTTTTTCTAACTTCTCTATTAGCTTTTGTTTATATTCTTCTATTTCTTTATTTTGCATTGTTATACCTCCATAATTGCAATGTTGATTTATAGAATAGCTCTATTGCTTCTTTACTTGTTTTTATTGTTTTAGGACACCAATAAGCAATTTCATCTAATTTTTTTATACTGCCTATATTTCCACCTTTTTCTTGGTATTCTCTATATGTTTGTTGTAATTGTATATTTTGTTTTTGTTGTATCATTGTTTTTATTGCACCTAAAACATAATTTGCTTTATCACAACAACAAGTAAATCCTTCTTCTTTTCTAAAATGTTCTTCAAAAAATGTTTTTACTATATAATCTCCATTTAAACATTGAGAATAAAACCAATATTTATCATATCCATCTTGTTCTGCTACTTTTGAAATATTTTCTATAACTTGTTTTAAATTTTCTTCTATCTTGTCTTCCATATTCCCTCCTACTCAAAATCTTTTTCTTTTATATTATTTTCTATTTCTTCTTTACTTTGCATTTTGTACCTCCAATATCTCTAATATTTCTAGTATGTAATATTCTTTTCCGCTTCTCTGCTCCCCAGCCTTGCTTTCCATTCCCTATTCCGATTTCTACTCTACATTGCATTTTAGGATTATTTTTTCTATATCCATTTTTGAATATAACTGTTTTGCAAAATCTACCTTCGCCTGTTCTTAATTTATATAATAATTTATCTAAATCAAATGGTATATCACTTTTAAGTAATCTCTTAGTCCAATATGGCTTTATTTCTCTATATTCTTCAAGTTTTTCTTTTCTTAAAATCATATCAAACCATTTTTTCTTTATTGGTAATACTAGCCTTGCTTGTTCTCCACCTTTTCGTTATAATCTTTTACTACTTGCTTCCATTTTTTATTTTTATTAACTCTATAAAGTGCTTGTGTCAAATTTATGATATAGTAGACTGGGTATGATATTATTCCTATCTTATACAAAATGTCACTTAAAATGTCTTTCCATGTTATGTTTGTATAAGGCATATTTTTTATCATTGTGTATTTATGTATATCTTTTAATATTCCCCATATTATTTTTAACATCTCTATTCTCCTTCTACTTTATTTTCAAAATATTGTTTATTACATGTGTATAATTGGTCGTAGTCTTTTTCACATTCACAATTACAATTAGAACATTTTAATTCAAATTCGCAATCTGTAAATTCTTGTAACATCTCATCTATCATTTTGTCTTTCTTTTCTATTTCTTTTTGTTGTTCTTTAAATGCTTGAACGAACTTATATATTAGATTTCCTATTCCCGTATCTTGTTCTGTCGCACTGCTTATAGCTGACATAGTATAACTGTAATTTTCTAATGCTTTTATATCTTCTTCTGTCATAGTTTATTCCTCCTTCAATAATTCTAAGTTGTCTGTTGTATTTCCTATTACTTCTCCAGCTGTTTTTACATAATCAACGCATAAAGTTCCTTTTATATTGTTTTTAATAACATAAGAGGCTGTTTCTTCTTTCCACATTACAATAAAATTTTCATAATATATTTCATTTGTTTTATGATTTTGTAGTGTATATTTTATTATATCCTCTGAATATATTTCTTTTCCATTTTTATCTTTTAAGCCTGTATATTGTCCTACTGTTTCTGGTATTACTTCTATCATATAGACTTCGTAGTCATCTCTTTTTATGTGGTCATTTACTTGTAAGCAGATATAATATCTGCCTTCATCAATTATTAAATCTCCATAATACCACTCATTGCTTGCTATTCCTTTTCCTCTAAATTTATATTCATTATCTTTATTCCTCCACTTTGTAACAATTTTGTTCATACATTTCATGTGTTAATATTGTTCTTATTTTTACTACTTCTAAAGACATACCATTTATAATATGATTTCTTACAAGCAATTTTTCTTTACCACTTGCAACTTTATCTTTGCATACTTCCATTCCATTTACATAGTCTCCTACTTCTATTAAATCTATTATGTTTTTAGAGTGTTTTATCATATCTTTTATGTCTATCCAAATCGAATTTTCTAAGTGTACTGTATTTTCTATCATTCCTACTACTCTGTCCACTTTATCAATTATTCCTTCTTTAGTTCTTACCCATTCTCCAATTTCAATTTCACTCATTTTTTTCCTCCAATAATTTTTTTAAGATGTTTATATCGGCATTATGTGCTATTTCTTGTCCTTTATATAAACTGTCATTATCTGCTATAATAATCTTTTCTTCTATACACATAGTTGATAAATCTCTGCTTCTTTTTATTTCTCTTATTACTTCCTTTATTGCTTCTTTAGGTATAGAATTTTTTAATGCTTGTAATATTATTTCTAATTTCTTAGCTGCTTCTATTTGTGTATTACCTAGTGTTTTCCATTCTTTTGATATTTTTTCAAAATATTTTATAACTTCTTCTAATTCTTTACTCATTTTCTACCTCTTTTTTTAGTCATAATCATTTTCTATTTTCTCTTGTTAAAAGTATTCTTATTAAATATTTCTTATGTTCTATTTCTTCATCTTTTAATTCTATTATTGCTTCTTTTGATTTTAATAACTTATAGTAAAAATATGTTTGTATTGCTATAATTACGTCTAATCCTGCTACTAGAAAATAAGTGTAATCTTTGTCTATTATTGCTATTACTATACATATTATCGCTAGTAATACTTGTACTATAATTTCTTTTATCTTTATTTTATTTAACTTTGTTTTTTCTTTCCATTTTTCTTTCACAGTTTTATCCTTTCTAGTTTTTAAATCTTCTAAAATTTTCTATACTTTCTTCAAGAGTTTCGTATATTTCATTATCTAACCCCTTAGGTCTTTTTTCTTTTTGTAATTCTGTGAATATTATCTGTGTATCTATGCAATACAAGCCAGCTAATTTGTCAAGTTCATCTAAGAAGTTCTTTTTATAGACTGTAAATAATTTTTCTTGTAAATCGGTATCGAATCTAAATTCTTTTAGTACCTCTTCTATAATATCAGGAGTTTTTTCTTCATTTTCAGAGTTTAATTGTTCTAATTCTGCATAGCATTCATCTAAATCGGCATACTGCTGTTGTAAATCTTCATATTCTCCTTGTAAATCTTCATATTCTCCTTGTAAATATTCGTATCTTTCTATTATTTCAGCCTTCTTTAATCCTTTTAGCCCTGATTTCATCATTTATTCTAACCCATCTCCTTTACCTTTTTTATTCTTGCTTTTAAGCTCTCAAGTAATGCTTCTTGACTGCTGTTTTTATCTTCTAATGCAGATATTACGTCTACATCTCTGCATTTATCTACTGCTAGATTATGTATAAATACCGTATTCTGTTGTCCTTGTCTGTATAGCCTTGCATTTGCCTGTTGATATAATTCTAGGCTCCAGTTTAAACCAAACCAAACAATACGGTTTCCACCGTCTTGTAAGTTAAGTCCGTATGCTGTGCTTGCTGGATGTGCTAATAATATGTCTAATTCTTTATTGTTCCATTTTGCAATATCTTGGCTATCTTTTAAGACTCCAATCCTTAATTTTAATTTTTTTAGTGCTTTTTGTATTCTTTCTAAATCGTGTCTAAAATTATAAAATATCAAAAGTGGTTGCCCTTGTGCTTCTTCAATTAACTCTATCAGTGCTTCTATTTTGCAATCGTGTATTTCCGCATATTCTTGTCCATCTTCTTTATAAACTGCCCCATTACAAAACTGTAATAATTTATTACTTAGCGCTACTGCTGATGTAACATCTATTTCATCTTCATCTAACTGTAAAAACATTTCTTTTTCGAATTCTTCATACTGCTTTTGCACTTTACTGTCTAGCTTTATAAATCTATTATCGATTACTTTGTCTGGCATTTGTAAATAATCTTTTGCTGATAAACTTATACAGATATCTGATATTTTATTTTTTATTAAATCTACAGACTTGTCCTTTGGCTTGTATGTAAATATTCTTTGTGCGTCTCTTTTGTCTGGCTTGAAATAATCTTCTCTGTAGTGTGTTATGTATTTTCCTAGTCTTTCTCCTTCATCAAGTAAATAAATCTGTGCCCATAAATCGATGTAGCCGTTTGGTGCTGGCGTTCCTGTTAGCCCTATTATTTTTTTTATTAACGGTCTTATGCACTTTAATGCCCTAAACCTCTTAGAGTTCTGATTTTTAAAACTTGATAGCTCGTCTATTATTACCATATCGAAGGGCCAATCGTTTTTATAATAATCAACTAACCATTCTGTATTTTCTCTATTTATGACATAAATGTCTGCTGGTGTGTTTAGTGCTTTTACTCTTTTACTTAGTGAACCTAAAACAGGTTCTATTCTTAACAAGTTTAAGTGTTCCCATTTCTCTTGTTCTCTAGTCCATGTATCCTCTGCTACTTTTTTAGGTGCTATAACTAGCGCTTTATTTACTTGAAATCTGTTATATTTTAAGTCGTTTATTGCTGTTAAAGTGATTACGGTTTTACCTAACCCCATGTCTAAAAATAGCCCTAATTTATCATCTGTTATACATCTTGAAATACAGAATTTCTGATATTCGTGTGGTTTAAATATTTGCTTTTCCGTTTTTCAACACCTGCCTTTTGCTGTAGTACTCTAAGGAGCGCTTTTTGGTTTCTGATTTTTATGTTTTGCTTTTTATTTAATTCTATTTGTCTTTCATATGCACTAATTAAAACTTCTATCTCATTGGTTACCGCCAATGTGTCATTTACTGTTTCTTCACTCTTGATTGCTTTTATTAACTCTATATTTTCGTATATGTAGTTTGCTCGTACTTTTAAGCCCATTAATGCTTTCTGAGTTATTGATTTACTCATTCTCCAGTTCCTCCTATTCTGTTTATAAATTTTTTTAATTTTTCTTCGTTATCTATTACAAGAACTTCAAATCCTAGTTTTTGCATAAATGATATTTGCCTATCTTGCAATGCTCTTGTTTTACCTCCGTAGTCTTTTTGTCTCAACAAAGTAGATTTTTCCTCCGTGGCATTAATATAAGCCTGTCGGGTACACCGTTATTTCCGTGGACTTACAAACTTATATGCCTTGCCACCGTAATTGTTTTATTCGGCTTCTTAGTTTTTCTTCGATTTGTTTTTCTAACATTTTTTACCCTTTCATTTTTCTGTCAGTTGTGTCATACGTGCGCGCGTATGATTTATTTAAAATAGGCATATTAGGTAATATACACACGCCTAATACTCTAATTTATTTATCTATATATGATTTACTCATACATTTCCTACATATATCTCTAAGTATTGGTAATTCTTGCTTTTGGTATGTAGGACTTAGTCCTACAACGCTCCTACATCTCCTACATTTGTAGGAGCGTGTAGGAGACATTTTTGACCTCTCCTACATTTTCTCCTACAAGCCTCTATCCTTGATAAATCCACTGGTTACGCCATAACTTTTACCAAATCTTATGCTTGTTTTGTAGGAGCCACTCCTACATTTCTTTAAAATGTCTACAACCCTCTTTCTGTCTAGACTTGTCTGCCTTTTTGCTTCTATTCCTAGACATACAGAAAGTATTTCACTTGCACAAATTCTGTCGCGTTCTATTAATCCTTCTTGTTCCTCATTGTTAAATATCCAATAGTTCTTTTGTAATTCTACTGACATATCAAACCAGTTTTCAGGTATTTTTTTCTGTAGATATTCTTCTATAACACTTTCCCAGGGGTCTACTATTAATCTTGCTTCTTGTTCTTTTTCTGCTACTTTTAATACAGCACCTTCTAAGTATAGTGGCTCCCCTAGTCTAAATCTTGCTACTGCTTCTGCCCATATTTGGTCTCTCTCAAGTTCTAAGTCTTTAAATATGTTTTTTATTGTTCCAATCTTTCCGAACCTCTACGGGCCAATATCTTCTATTTCCTGTGCTGTCTCTTAAAAACTCATCATCGTTTGTTGTTCCAAAGAATACACAATGTCTAGGATGTTCTTCTTCTCTACGTTCGTAAGGTGCCCTATATTTATCTGTTTTTTGGCCTAAGAATTGTTTTAGTCTGTTGCTGTCGGCTTTATTAAATCCTTGTAATTCTGGAACTTCTGCAATAATGCAATTTTGCAGTAATAATAAAGTGTCTTTGCTGTTAAAGTCTATTATATTGTCTGTGAACCAGTCTCCTGCTAATTTACTTAATAAGGTACTTTTTCCTATCCCCTGTTTTCCTGTTAAAATAACCATGTTATCAAATTTAATCGGTGCTTCCATTATTGCTCTTGCTACTACTGCTGTTAATGATTTTCTTGTTACTTGTTTTGTATATTCTCCGTCCTCAGCCCCTAAATAGTCTATAAGTAATGTATCTAATCTAGGGATATTGTCCCATTCTAAACTTTCAAAATAATCTTTTGCTACATTAACTGAACTTCTATTTTTTAGTATTGCTAATGCATCATTTATGGCACTAGCACTTTTAAATCCATCATAAAATCTTTCAAAATATCCTCTTAGTTCTGCGTCATCACTGTCACTCCATAGTTTTGGATAGTGTTCTTCTTTTCTTCCCCAAGGCATTGCTTCTTTTATTAAAAATCTATTTGAGAATCTATCGAAAACTAATTTATTTTTAAATGCTGTATCGTTCTCCAATATTGTCAGTGCATTATTTATTGTTTTTTCGATAACTCCTGTAGAGCCATTTCTTTTTAGTTTCTCTAGTCTCCATCCCACATTGTCTGTTTCCTTGATTTCTGGCCCGCGTTGTGTATCAATGCTTTGGCTAAATTCTTCTTTTGCTTTGGCTATTTTCTGCTTTTCGTATTCTGCTCTTACTTCCGTATCGTTAAGTGCAAATTTACACATTTCTACGTAACTCGGATATTTATTTGTTGGTGTTCCTTCTTTTACATCATCGTCTAAATGTCCGAATTTATGTATTCTTACTAGGTCAAATGAATTACAAAGTGTTCTACTTGCTGGGTCTGTTGCGTGAAAACTATATAGCCATTTGTCTTCTCCATATACGGTAGCACCGTTTGCTACACTTCCCTCTGTGTAGGTGTATTTATCTTCTTTGTCTCCAGCTTCATATATATTTGGTAAAAACTTTTCTACCGCTTTATGGATATTGTATGTTTTGCAAAATACTCCTATTATATTTTCCTTTTCTAATGGGTCTTTTTGTTTCGTCAATTCTTTTTTTATAATTTCAGGTTCATTGTTTAATCTTGTCCACTCATTAATGTCTTTCCAGTTTTTATACATTTTTAAAATCCCATTAGCACTTGCAAAAGGTTTATCCACGAATATGCTTTCAAAACCACTATCTTTTGAACAACTGGGCCAGTACATTAATCTACTTGCTTCGAATGTAGAGGTGTCCATTATTTCTAACCCGATAAAGCTTGCTATCTTTCTTGCTATAGGCTCATATTCTTCGGGTGTCATAGTTCTATCAGTAGGAATTACTATCCTAATTCTTGGTTTTATAATACTGTGTTTTCTTGTTGTATATAGAGCATAACTACAGCCTAATCCGTTTAGTAGATTTTTTATATTAGTTAATTTATTAAGATTTTCAATATTATCGGCATCTAATGTAACTAAGCACCTATTTAATATATTTTCAGCTTTTCTTCGTCCTTCTTTTAATTCTCCTGCTACGAACCCTCCGACGTCTTTTAATTCGTCTTGTTGATATTTTTTCATATTCATAAATTGCTCATATGTTTCTTGGGTTCTTATCGGGTTACTTATTTTATTTACAAACTCAGACCATCTAATTTCTTCTGTAACCCATTTTAGTGATTTTCTATTTTGAGCAATTGATATTTTTAGTTTTTTATCGTTTACCATGCTGTTGTTACTCCTTCTTATAATAATCGTTTGTAAATCCGTCTGCATTGAGTGGTAGTCCTTCTGCCCATTCTGGCATAGTACACATAAGTTTTATTGCATTTTCTAGGCTAAATCTATCATCGTTTTTTGGCACTTCTGCAATTATCTCATCATGTATATGAAATAGTACTTTATAATTGTTTTTTACTAGCCTTTCTATTGCTTCTGCTAAACAGTCCCTTGCTATGGCTTGTACTAAATTTTCTGTTAATTTACCACCGTATGTAGGTATTCTTTCCCACTTTTTCGTTGTTTGATTTTGTCCCATATAACTTAATGCTTCTGAACCAAAGTTGTTTATTTCTATCCTTGGTTGTATATAGAATAATTGCCTTTTACTTGGTAATGTAATAGTCAAATTACCATTTTCTATACTAAAGTATATATTCTTTTGCATTACTTGTGTTTGCCCTGTTTTTAGGCAGTTTATTGCACAGTTTTGTATTGTGTGCCATAGGTCTACTATTCTTTTGTTTGATTGTCTCCACCTACTTACTATGTCTGGAAGTTCTTCTTCTGTTAATCCATTTTCTAGTGCTCCCATTTGAATAAGTGCTCCTGGTCCTCCTTGATAACCGAGTGCTAATTCTGCTACTTTTCCTTTTTGTCTTAGTGAGTATTCTGCATTTCCTTTTTTTATTTTTTCTATCGGAACTCCAAACATTTGACTAGCACTTGCTTCGTATATTTTTCCGTGTGTTTTGAATACGTTTAGTCTCCATTGTTCTCCAGCTAGCCAACTTATTACTCTTGCCTCTATTGCGCTAAAGTCTGCTACTACGAATGTATAGCTTTCTTCTGCAATAAATGCTGTTCTAATTAGTTGTGATAATGTACTTGGTATATTTCCATAAATAATATTTAATGCTTGCAAATCTCTATTTTTTACTAATTCTCTTGCAAATCCGTAGCATTTCTAAATGGTTTTGTGGTAGGTTTTGAACTTGTACAAGTCTACCTGCCCAGCGACCTGTTCTGTTTGCTCCATAAAATTGTAATAGACCTCTCACTCTATCGTCTTTTCCCATCGCAATTTCCATAGCATCATATTTTTTTGTGCTTGTTTTAGATAGTTCTTGTCTTATTTCTAGCATTCGTTTTACTTCTTCTGAATCTGTATTTTTTATTAGTTCTGGTACATCTTTTTTATTAAGGCTTGTTATTTCATTTCCTGTTTCACTTTCAAGCCATTCTTTAAGTTGTGCTATACTGTTTGGATTATTAAGTCCCTAAATTTCCTGTGCTTCTATAAGTAATTGTTCTGTTCTGATATTTGCTATTTTTAAGGCACCTTCTACTAGTTGTTTGTCTACTTTTACACCGCATGAGTTCATTAGTACATCTATTTCCCACAATTTTTGTTCTTTTTCTGGAAATATTATTTTTTCTAATCTTCTTTTTATTTCTATTTCTGTTACTACATCTTGTTTGTTATACTCTTTGAATAATTCCCATTTTTCTAGGTCGTGTTTTGGGTAATTTCTTATTCTTCCTCCGTTTGATTTTGTGGGTTTGCAGGGTATACAGAAATATCTTATAAGTGCTTTTCCTGTCATTAATTTCTTTTTATCTTCTGCTAAGCCTAATGCATCTCCTATGGCTTTTAATCCTGCTGGGTATCCAGCATATAATCCTTTTACCATTGTGCACCTCCATTGTTCTATTGGAGATTTCCAAAACTTATTTAAGCAATACCATTCAAAACTTCCATTATATGCTGTTTTGATTATATTTTTATCGGAAAGAGCAGTTACTATTTTCTCTGGCAACTGCTCTCCTTGTGCTATATCTATAACTTTTACCGGCTCATCATCAAATGCATATGCAAATAAAAGTATTTCAAAGTCTTCGGAATCGGCACATTTATATAAACCTGCTTTTCCTATATCAACAGAAGAAAAACTTTCTATATCTATTGATAAAGTTCTCATCTAATTCACCCTAAAAATGTTATTTACAGTTGGTTGAATTGGCATTCCTGTAATTGGGTCTATTTGTGGTGCTGCTGGTTGTTGATAAACTGGAGCTGTAACTGGTTGTGCTACTGTTGGTTGAATAGGCGCTCCAAAGTCTTCTGAAGCTGTTGTTCTTCCTCCTAGAGGTTGTCCGTCTTCTAGTTTTTGGACATTTCCTAATCCACAACCTATTCCTCTGTTTCCGTTTTGATTGTACGCATAAAATCTTAAACTTGCTCTTCCATAGCAACCACTATAAAATTCATTTTTACTTATGATTGGGTTACAATTCGCATCTACTACCTCTGGTTCATTGTTTGAATTTGCTGTTATAACCCAACAGCCTTTGCATTCTGCTCCATAGGGTTCTCCACTTTGTCTTACTCCATCTCCATCATGTATCGGTGTTTTTAGATTTGTAGGCATTACTCCTTTAAACGTATCTGCTAAATTCTCTTGTAATGTTTTATTTATCTCTGTCATTATTCTTTGATATGTATCTGTATCACTCTTTGGTATCAACAGCATTATTGAATATTTTTCCTCCCCATTTGGTGTTCTTCTAGGCTCAAACACATTTGCATAACTAAATCTTACTTTTCCTGTTACTAAATTTCCCATAATTAAATTTCCTCACTTTCAATTTTTATATTTTTAAATTCTTCGCTCGCACTCGTTTTGAATGGAACTCTTTTATCTGATTCTTTTGCTAAAGTTGGTGCTCCTTTTGGCTTTTCTATATAGTCTCCAATTGCTTCTGCTAGTTTTGTTTTTCCTACTACTTTTTCTAATTGTGTTAAAGTAATAGGTTTTCTTTCATATAATATTGCTTGGTCAAATCCGTTTGCTTCTAATATTTCAAATGCCTTATCAACATCAACTATTTTTCTATTACTCTTGCCCTCTACAGCCTTCCAGCCATCTATATTTTCGCCTTTTAATAATTGTTCTATTGCATAGTCTCTTAAGTCTTTTATCCATTGTTCCACACCATCAGTTTTTGTTAGCATTTCTCCTACTTTATCATTACTTAAAATTCCTGACGTATTTTTAATTTCTTCAACGATTTTCATATTCTCTTCTGCTCTAAACTCACAAGCTCCTTTGGCTCTACAAAATCTGCAGTGTTCTCCTTTTACATATTCTCCTAACCCCATAAATGCTTTTTGGGCCTGTGGTATTACTGTATTATTTCCCCAATCAAGTAATTCTTGCTTTGATATTTCTGAACTAGAAATATTATCAATTCTAGGCTGTACAATACTCATTTTAATATTTGAAATATTGTAAAACATTCCATATTGCTCTAATACCCCTAGTGCATATAATTTCATTTGTGGATTATTTTCAGCATCTACTTTTACACCTTTTCCATACTTAAAATCTATTACATGTAAGGTTTCTCCACTTATCATAATACAGTCAGCCGTTCCAAAACCTTCTGGTACATATTTGCTAAAATCTACTTTTTGTTCTACTGCTATGAATGGCGTTGCTTTATTCTTTAGTGCCTCGCCCTTTATAAATTCTAAGTATGTATCTGTGTGCGCAAGCATTTCTTTGTCGAAGTGTTCTTCCTTTTTGAACTTATTAATTGTTTTTGTGTATGTTGTTTTTGTTATAGTTTCTAAGCAGTAACTTCTTACTTTAAATTCTGCTATAGAGTGTGCCAAAGTACCTTCTTCCATATAATCACTTGTCTTGTTTGGGAATTTCTCTTCTAGTCTTGCAGAAGGTGTACACACTAGCCATTTATGGCTTCCACTTGCAGATAGTACGGCATGTCCTTTTTCTTCCGCCATTATACTTCCACCCCAGCTTCCTTTAGCATAACTGCTAATTTGTTGTAATCTTCGGGTTTTATTTGTGTTAATGCTTGTACACCTAATTGATTTAAAATTCCTTGTATTACATTCATTTTTCCTGCACTTACTGCATTTGACATAGCTCTTGCTAATTGTTCTTGTGTAAAACTTTCTTGCACTATAGTGGTTGGTATTGTCGGAACTACTGGTGCTGTAGTTACAGGCTCTGTAGGTACTACTGGAATTGGTTGTACTATTGGTGCTACTGGCACTACAGTATTTTGATTTTGTACTGATGTAATTAACTTTGATGCCTCTTCTATAGATTTGTTTACGAATTTTGAAGTTGCTGAAAGTTCTTCGAACTCGCCAAATGAATTACAGTGATTGCTAAGGTCGCCCATTTCTAAAACATTTGCTATCCTTTCTAAATTTCCATTAATTTTGTTTAAAATTTCTTCTAACATTTTTATTTTTCCTCCTAAAATTTGATTTTTTAAAATTTGTGTGTTAAAATAATATTAAAAATATTAAATTAACTATTTTTTAGAACTATTCCTGATTTGCCGTCTGTGATAGTTCTTTTATTTCTGCTAGATGTATTCTAGCTTCTTCTTTCGTTTTCTGCATTTTCGGCAATGTTGTATTATGATAATTTCTTATTTCTTCACATCTATCCATCCTTCTCACCTCCCTCAGGTTCTCTAAGCACCTTTATTACTGCTATTATTGCTATTACAATACATATAACTATCATAGCGTGTCTGAATTGTTCGTATGTAATATGTAATGCTACTATTATTGAAGTTCCTAGATTTATTACTATAAGTCCTATAATAAATATTGCTATCATTATTAGTAAGTTTGCTATTATATCTGCTATTATGCTTTTTAGTTTTCTTCTGTGTGTTCTAATCATTTGTTAAGATACCTCCTCAAAAATTTCCATTCCTTTTGTTTGTAGTATTTCTTTGAATTTATCTAATTCTATGCAATATCCACCAAAATTTGTTCCATATTTTTTACAAAACTCTGTTGCTTTATTTGGATTTACTCTATAATTATCTGCAATATCTTTGGCATATAGTAATTTTGGTAGGTTTTCTTTGTTCTTTATATCTTCTAAGTTTTGATTTATGCTTTTTAATATTTCTATTGCTTCTTGTGGCATTTTTCTCATCTCCTCTCTTATCTAATATTTGCCGAATGTGTATCGGTCGTGGTATTTTTATTTACTTATTCTCTTTTCATTATTTCAAGAATTTCTTTAGTTATCTTTTCTGCTTTGTTCATATCATTTGCTTTTTTTGTCCTTTTTAATTCTTCTTTTAAATTTAGGACTTCTTATTCCAAATTTAAAATACGTTCATCTTGTGTCATTTTATTTCACACCTTCTTTGTTTGGTTAATTTTTTTTAACACATCAGGTTAAAAAAATATAATCTCTAAAATTAAAATTATGAATATCACAATACTTTATTATAGCACCTATCACTTTTTTCCCTGCATTTTTTCCATTATGATTTAATATATTATTTAATTGGTGCCTGTTAATGCTCAAAGTCTCAGCCATTTTTGCTTGATTATTGTTAAATTTTTCTCTTAACAATGTCTTGAGTGCCCCTATATTTACTTCCATTTTCACACCTCTTTTCATGGTTAATTTTTTCTAACCATTTGCATTATATAAAATCAGAAAGCAAAAGTCAATAGTTTGGTTAATTTTTTTTAACTTTTTTTGTTGACTTTTTTTAACTATTGATATATACTATATTTGGAGGTATTTTTATGTTTGATAAAAATAAATTTGCTCAAATTTTAAAGAATATAAATGATACTTATGATAGTCAAAGAGACTTTGCTAAAAAATCGGAAATAAATAGAACATATCTTTCTCAATATATGAATATGCAATTAGACAAGCCACCTAAGCCATATATGTTAAAAAAACTATCAAACGCTTCTAATGGCGTAACTACCTACAATGAACTTATGCAGGTCTGTGGATATGTTTTTGTAACAGAACTTACATCTACTTCTTATGGAATTAACCTTGAATATTGGACTTTAATTTTTGGCAATGTAAAAAAAGTATCACTTTCTCAAAATGGTAGCATATTCTTTGCTTCCTTTTTGGATAAAATGCTTCAAGAATCTAAAAAAAGCAATAATGGATATTTTGAAATAAATTTTGATACATCTGAACATATTCCTTTAACCGATAATATTGAAGAATATGAAGAATATAACAAAATTTTTTGTTTTATTATATGTTTGCTTATCAGTAATAATACCATAAATATAACTGAAATAAAAAAGGAAAATATGTTAAATCAAATGCGTGAACATTTAGAAAAGCTTGCTATTGCAGTAAAAGAAGAAAAGCAAAATGAATTATTAAGAGACACAGGTGCAATGCTTTTAGAAGAACTATATAAGGACACTGTCCCTCTTCTTCGGTACAGTCAAAGCAGGATACGATTATCTTGCCAATGAAAACGTCATAGATTACGTTCCTATCGATTTTAAGAAGGAAGACAATAATTATTATGCTTTAAAAATAAAACGGAGACAGCATGGAAACTGTATTCTCTGACGGCGATACAGTTGTCGTTCATAAACAAGATGATTTTGAGAGTGGAAAAATCTGCGTTGTACTTATTAATGGAGATGAAGCAACAGTAAAAAAAGTATATAAATTAGAAGATGGTATTGAGTTAGTTGCACTTAACCCCTCTTACCCTACTAGAAAATTTACTGCTGAAAATATGAAAAATACTCCTGTTCAAGTTATAGGAATTGTAAAAAGACTTTATAAAAATATAGATTAAGTTATTAATATTTTAAAATATAAATAAGGAAAATAGATGTTATCTTTCTACCACGACCGATACATTTATTTTCCTCCACATAGACACTGAAAGTGACTATATTTATATTATAGTATAAATACCTTTCACTTTTCAAGTGTTTATTAAAATAAATATAAGAAAGTTGAGGTATTTTATTATGGAAAGAAGAAATCAAAAAACTAAACAAGTTGGCAATGGCGAAGGCTCTCTTTATAAGAGCGAGAAATTAGGTTGTTGGATATATCAATATTATGACGTATCTGGTAAAAGGCAAACCATGAAACAAAAAAAGAATGAAAGTGCTAAGGATTTTAAGGTTAGAGTTACAGAAACAAAAAATAGCCTAAACAATGGTACTTACATTGAAAAGAATGCTATTACTGTTTATGAGCTAGGAAAAGAGCTTGCTGATAACAAATTTAATAGAAACAAAGTTAATGAAGCAACTTATGGACGTGAATTACAAACATTAAATCATATTAAAAATCATAGTATAGGCAATATTAATATTCAAAAAATAACATATAAACAACTGCAAGATTTCATGGATAGTAAAAAAAATTACAAAAATACTTATATAAGTAAAATATATGAATTGTTAGGTAGGATTTTTAAAGAGGCTATTAAACGAGATTATATCTTAAAAAATCCTATGATGAATGTAGAAAAACCTAGGTCAGAACAAAAAGATGAAAAAGTGGAAGCATTATCTATTGATGAGCAAAAGGCATTTCTAGAAATCTTGAAAAAAGAAACTCGATATAAAGATATATTTACTATTGCACTATATACTGGCATGAGAATGGGAGAAATATTAGCACTAAAAAAAGAAGATATTGATTTTAAAAATAAAATTATACACATTAAAAGAACTCTTACTAAAAATTTAGTTGGTCAAGCTAAACTAGGCGATACTACTAAAACTTATAATTCGGTAAGAGATATACCTATTACTAGTCTTATTGAACCTTCTTTAACACACGCAATATCTAATATGTTCTTTAACATTAACAATTTAATATTTATACAATCTAATGGCAAACTATATCCAGTGTCTGATTTGAATAGTAGGTTTAAAAGAATTTGCGTTAATGCAAATATAGGAACTATTCCCTATATCATAAAAAGAAAGAATAAGAAAGGAGAAATAAAAGAAATACATTCTAAGACTAGCACTTATAATCAACATATGTTAAGGCATACTTATGCAACTAGATGTATTGAAGCTGGAATACCTGCTGAGGTATTGCAAAAATTATTAGGTCATAAAGATATTCAAACTACTATAAATACTTACACTACTATTTTTGATAAATTTAAAAATGAGCAAGTTGATAAGTATGTTGAATATATACAAAATATAAAATAAAAAGCTACTGCATTACTATTGCATTAGAAGTGATAAAAATAAATCCTAGAATATTGATATTTCAAACATTCTAGGATTTTTTGATTTGGTGGGCAGAGAAGGATTCGAACCTTCGTACTCGTATGAGAACAGATTTACAGTCTGCCGCCTTTAGCCACTCGGCCATCTGCCCAAATATTCTTTCTTGTCGAAACAACATTGTTATTATAAACTTTTTTAATTTATCTGTCAATACCTATTTTAAAAAAAAGTTGATTTTATTTATTTTTTATTATATAATTTCCATACGACTTGATTTTTATTCTTACTTTTCGCATTTTAGACGGTTTTAATAATATTTTGAATAGACTATAAATGCTATATTGGAGGTTTTATATAATGAAAGTTAAAGAAATTAGATTATTAGATGTAGATATTTTTCAAAATGAGGAAAAAATTTTTTCTGGTAAAATTGAAGATGCTTATTCCCTATATGGAGATTTTGATACTAAGGAAATTCATTTTGAAGATGGAAAAATGTATATAACAATTTAACATTGAAAGGAGTTTTATCATATATGAGTACTAATAAGAGTAATAATAAAAAAAATGATATTTCAAATTTTCATATTCCTAGATGGAACGAACTTCCTAATCTGGATTTATATTTAGACCAAACTGTTACTTTGCTTGAAACTTATTTACAAAATTATATTGGAAATAAAGATGAAAAGATAATTACTAAAACTATGATAAATAATTATGTTAAGGCTGGTCTTTTAAAAGCACCTAAAAAGAAAAAGTATAAAAAGACTCATATTGCTACTTTATTTGTTATTTGTACTTTGAAACAGATATATAGTATAAATGATATAAATGAACTTATTAATCTTGCAATTAAGACTACAAAAATAAATAATGCTTATGATGAGTTTTGTATTGCGTTAGAAAAGGCTACTGCTTTAACTTTTGCTGGTAAACAGTATACTGATGATGATAATATGACTGAAGAAAAATATCTTTTGAAAAATGTTGTTCAGTCTTTTGCAAATAAATTATATGTTGAAAAAACATTTTTACATAAATAGATTATTTTATAAGGAAGAAGGATTTGATTATATGACTCGTGAGGATTCAATTAAACGTGTTGGTATTGTAGGAATTACTGGTAATATTTTTTTGCTTACTATAAAGTTTATAATTGGTTTTATTTGTCATAGTCAATCTATGCTTGCTGATGCTGCTAATAGTGCTGGAGATATTTTTGCTTCTTTTATGACTACTATAGGAAATAGAATAGCTAAAGCTCCTAAAGATAATGACCATAATTTTGGACATGGAAAAGCAGAATATTTATTTTCAATGTTTATAAGTATTTCTATGATATTTGTATCTTTTAAATTATTATGGGATTCTGCTAATTCACTTATCTTTGGTTCTAATTTCAATTTTTCTGTATTCCTTATAATTGTTTGTATTATCACTATTATTGTTAAGTTTTCCCTATTTCTCTATACTAGAAAATTATATAAATTACATGATAGTATTTTAATTAAATCAAGTATGCAGGATCATAAAAATGATTGTATTGTAACAATATGCACATTAGTATCTATTATATTTGGTTTATATGGAATATATTGGGTTGATGGAGCTGTCGGAATTGGAATTTCACTTTGGATTTTCTACTCAGGAAGTGTAATTTTCTTAGAAGCATATAATGTTCTTATGGATACTTCTGTTGATGAGATTACTAAAGATATGATTGTTGAGCTTTCACATACTTATGATAACATAAAAGGTATTGAGGAAATAGCTTCTGCTCCTGTTGGATATAAATATATAGTATTTATAACTATATGTGTAGATGGAAATATCTCTACATTTCAAAGTCATAAATTAGCTGATGATTTAGAACATGATATAAAAAAACTGGATAAGATTTATGATGCAATTGTTCATGTAAATCCAGTTTAATTATCTATTTAGTTGTACAATTTCTATAATATCAGCAATATATTGACTTATAACTGGTATATTTAAAGTAATTATCCTTTGAAGAATAATTATAATTATTGCTGTAACAATTGAAAATCCTATTCCTATCCCTACTCCCTTTGCAATCCCAGATATAAAATTTCTCCATATTAATTTCTTCCAATTTCCTAAAATCTCACTTAATTCTATTATATTATTTTTAGTGAGATTATTATTTAAATTTTCAATATTTTTCTCTAATCCTTTTAATAATTTTTCATTCATTTCCATTAAATCACCTATCTTTATAATTTACACTTTTTTGTAAATTAATACATCTCATGCTTTTTTGCATGAGATATATTAATTTTTAATCTTCTATTGTGTTATTTTTATCGTTATCGTCTTCTTCTCCATAATCTTTATCATCTTCTTCATCATAATCTTTATCGTTTTTTTTATCATCATTATTATTAGTTTTGTCTTTTGCCTTTTCTTTAGCTTCCTCTTCTTTTAATGTTTCTAGTTGTTTAATTAAATCTTGTAATTTTGTAATGTCTTTCCCCATTTGTTCCCAATTTGTAATATTACTTGAGTCATACAAATTATGATTTGCCTTTATAATAGAATTTATTAATTCATCTACTGTATCTGTATTTTCAACCTCGATTTCAACTGATTTTTTTGATGATAATAAATTTGTTAATGCTTCTTTTAAGTTATCACCTATTGCAACTTTAGTTCCTGAAGCTACTACTACTTTCTTTAATATTGGTGTACTTTGTGTTTCATTTAATGAAAGTTGATATATTGGTACTACATATAATAATTTATTTTCTATTGGCACTATTATCATATTTTTTATTAATCTAGTACCAGTTACACTTAATGTAGATATTTCACTTGATATTGTTTTATTTTGACTTAACATATTATTTAGTTGTAATGGTCCTAATATATTACTATCTTGAGAAAATTTATACATTGTTAATTTTGTATCTGTTCCATTTGCTGTTCCTACTAAATATGATGTTATGCTTTGTTTTCCATGTAATGTATATGGTAATACAATACCTAATTGTTCTTTGTCTGAATCAGTTGTTTTTAAAAGTGTATAATATGGATACATACTTTCTCCAGCAGTTGTTGTAGTTGATGTTGAATACATTGCTGGTTCCCATACATCATCCCCTCTATATAATATATCTGTTGATACATTATGATACATTCTTAATATATTTGATTGTATTGAATATAGTAATCTTGAGTATACAAATTGTCTTGATATATCTTCTGGAATTTCTGCTGCATCCTTAAATAATGTTGGATACATATTATTATATGCCATTACAATTGGGTCTGTTCTATCTGTTAAATAAAAGTCTATATTTCCGTCATAAGCATTTATTAATACTTTTACAGAATTTCTTATATAGTTTAATGTATGCCTTCCACCATTTTGCTCAATAGTAGTTGATTGAGAATATGGATATTGATTAGATATTGTATATGCATCTAATACCCAAACTAATTCTCCTGAATCTGTTATTACTAAATATGGTTCATCATCATATAGTAAATGTGGCATAACTTTTTGTGCTCTTCCTACTATATTTCTATTTATTAATATTGAACTATCACTACTTTCAAATGCTAATTTTGGTTTTTTTTGCTTAATTCCTAAAATTAGTCTATCTAAAAATTCAGCTTTTAGTCCTCCTTCGCCTTCATATTTTGTTTCTGCGTTTTGTGTTGAGCTTATAGGATAATCTACTTCTTTATAATTATTATTTATAACTACTGTATCATTTGTTCTTAGCCCATAATAAATTCTTGGTTGTTTGATTTTATTTGTATCATTAAAATCATTTGATAAGTATAATAAGTTTCCACTTTCATCTACTTCTGAAGCTGATGTAACAACTGCTCCATATCCATGTGTATATTCATATGTTTTATTATTATCTGTTCTACTTTCATTTGATATTTCTCTTGCAGAAACATATGCTAATTTTGAATTATATAATGTTGGTCTTGTATAATTATAAAGATAATATCCTGTTTTATCTTGTTTTTCTGTTAAAGTTGACAATACAATTTCTGAATTTACTATTGGTATATTTTCTATCACATTATGATATTTATTTGCTTCCTCAGATGATAATGTATCTGTATTTTCTATATTTATATCTTCTACATTAATATTGTAAGCAGTTTTTGTAAATTCAATATTTTTAGATATGTATTCTTTTTGCTTGTCTAATTCATTTTGTTTTACATATACCACTTGATATCCTAGCATTACTATAAACATTATTACTAAATATGCTGGTACAGATAATAAACTAACTATTATTTTTCTTGATTGCCTTCTATTAAATGCTTTTATAGCCATGTATACGGCTATTACCATTACAATAGCTAATATTCTATATCCCCACACCTCTATATATCTTTCTGTTAATCCTGCACCATTTATTAGTGTTCCTTCTTTATCATTTAAGTTTAAGAAACTATTAAATATAATTCCTTGTGTTTTTACAATAACTAACATTGCTATCCCTATTATAATTAACATTGCATATGTTAATAATTGCTTAATAAATGAACTTCCCCTTAACATTTTTCCATCAATTGATTCAAAAAATATATTAAATGATATTATATAATATATTCCTGTATAAATGGCTAACCCTATAAATAAAACTATAAAATAGTATAATATCATTTCTATAAATGGTTTTTGGAACATATAAAAGCTAACATCTGAATTAAATATTGGGTCTGTTATATTAAATTGTGTAGCATTAATAACTGACATTGTTGTTTTTAATAACCAACTTGATGTAAGTATTGATACAATTAATGCTATTATAAAAGCTATACTTTTATTTGCAAGTTTTGGTATTGGTTTTCCCTCTTGTAGGAAAAACTTTTTTAATCCTCTTTTTATAATAATATTTGTCATGAAAACACTTATAAATATAATAATAAAATTAACTAATGCTATATATTTTAAATATGTATTGTTTTGATTATATATTTCTATGTATTCTTCCCCTATTTCTGATATTTCAAGGAATTGAGCTCTATAATTTACATATGAATATATTGCAAAAATAATAGTTACAATTAATACTAAAATTAATTTCCATTTTCCCTTTTTCTTTTTAGGGCTTTTTTCTTTTTCTATAACTTCTGATTCTATTTCTTCTTTCTCCATATTAAACTCCCTTCTCTATTCTTATTAGTTCGAAAATAATTGTTCTTTGCTAGGCACGCAAAGACGATATTCCATGAGATGTACTAATGTACGTTGAATGGAAATCGACAGAGCAGTAACAACGCTAAAGGGCAATTATTTTTGAACTTTATATTATGGCTTTTGCAAAATCTTCTGCATTAAACCTCTCCATATCCTCTATCTGCTCTCCTATACCAATAAATTTAACTGGTATCTTATTCTCATTAACAATTCCAAGTACTACTCCACCTTTTGCAGTTCCATCTAACTTAGTTAATACAATACCTGTTAATGGTGTAGTTTCTTTGAATGCTTTTACTTGTTGAATTGCATTTTGACCTGTAGTTGCATCTAATACAAGTAATACCTCTTTTGTTGCTTCTGGTAATTCCTTTTCTACCACTTTTTCTATTTTAAGTAGCTCGTCCATTAAATATTTTTTATTATGAAGTCTACCTGCTGTATCACAAATTAGTACATCTGCGTTATTTTCTTTTGCTATTTTTATTGCATCGAAAATTACAGATGCTGGGTCTGTTCCTTCATTTCTTTTTATAATATCACAGTTTGCTCTATTTGCCCATATTTCAAGTTGTTCTACTGCTGCTGCTCTAAATGTATCTGCTGCTGCAATTACTACTTTTTTACCTTCTTTTTTTAGATTATTAGCAATTTTTCCTATTGAGGTTGTTTTTCCAACTCCATTTACTCCAACTACTAATATTACCGAAGGTTTAGTTTCTAATTTTAATTCATTATCATTTTCTGATAAAATTTTTACCATTTCTTCTCTTAATGCTTCTTTTACCATTTCTGCATCTTTTATGTTTTCTTTTTTTATTCTATCTCTTAGTTTTGCTACTATGTCTGTAGATGTTTCAATTCCAATATCTGACATTATTAGTATCTCTTCTAATTCTTCAAGTAATTCCTCATCTACTTTTCTAAAAGTGCTAAAGACATCATTCATTTTACTATCAAAAGAAGATTTTGTTTTACTTAATCCTTGTTTTAATTTATCAAAAAAACCCATGTTTAGTTTCATTCCTTTTATTTATATTATAGCAATTATACTACACAACTCGCTTTTTGTCTAGCTTATATAATATTTTAATTTGGTATTGTCTTATATGCATAATTCCCAGTAAGTTTTGTTTTACAAATTGCAATAAGAGCTCCACTATAGTGTATTACCTCTAATTTTGTTTATAAAATTTAAAAATATCTTTTAAATTTATCTTTGAACCATAGTTTAATATTGCATTTGAATATATCTTAATAGAAATTCTTGCAATTATTATTATTGTTAATATTAATACTAATATAGATAAAATGATTTCTTTTGCTGTTGCTATTCCCATCATAATTCTAAATGGCATGCAAAATGCTGATGATAATGGAAAAATTGAAGCAAATACATTTAAATCACTTGTTGGATTCATCATAGTGAAATATGCTAAATAAAATCCTATAACTGCAAGAATTGCAACAGGTGAATTTGCTGATTGCACATCTTCTGGTTTGCTTACTGTTGAACCTGTTAATGCATACATTAAAGCATAAGCAAAATATCCCAATAAGAAATATACTAATGTCATAATTAATAAGAAAGGAGTTAAATTTTCAATACTAATTATTTTATCTAGTATACCTTCTTCTAAAAATAAACTATTAGATATTAGTGCTATTATTATCATTGCAAATACTTGTATTAATCCTACAATTCCTATTCCTATAGTCTTTCCTAATACTATTGTTCTCGGATTTGTTGATGTAACTAATGTTTCTATTATCTTTGATGTCTTTTCTGTTGTTATAGATGTAGAGACTTGATATGCACAGAAATATATTGCATAAAATAGAACTAGAGATAATAACATCATTACAATATTATTTCCTTGAACTTCTTGTGTTTCTGTTTGTTTCATTTCAAAATTAAAATTTGGAGTTATGTTTTCTAATTGTTGTGATGTTAAATTTAATTTTGAAATTTGTAAATTAGTATAAATTGTAGATAGTGAACTTACAATATCTTTTGGAACTTCACTAACATAAAGTAAATTTTGAACAATATATTCTATATTTATGTTTCCATTTTCTGATTTAATAATTATTGCTTGGTTTATATCCCCATTTTCAATTTTTTCTTTGATATTGTCAAAACTTAATTCATCGTTTGATATTTGTACATCATACCCTAATTCGCTTTGTTTTAATATTTCTAATGCACCTTCAAATACATTATTGTTGTCAACAATTAATAATTTTTGATTTGAAGATACATCATCATCTCCATTTACCATTTTTAATATATTGGGTACATTAAATAATGCTATTATTATTACCCATATTACTATATTTGATATTATAAAAGATTTTCTTTTAAGTAAATCTTTCATGGTAAATGTTGCTACTGCAAATAAATCTCTCATTTTATTTTTTCCTCCTCTACTTTTTCTATAAATATATCATTTAATGATGGTTTTTTTATTTCAAATTTTAATACTTTTATGTTATTTTTAGCTAATATATCAAACAATTTATATCCTTGTTCTTCGTTTTGAATTTTAATCTCATAGTCATTGTCTTTGCTATTATATATTTCTAAATTTAACTCATTTATGTATTTATCTACATTATCTTTTGTACTTAGACTAATTCTATTTGCTGGATATCCTTCTTTTATTTCTTTTAGATTTCCTGTTAGTACTGTTTTTCCTCTATTTAGTATTAATAAATCTGTACAAAATTCTTCTATTGATGTCATTTGATGACTTGACATTATTATATATCTTCCTTCGTTAACTAAATCAAGTATTACATTTTTTAATAGTTCTGAGTTTACTGGGTCTAGTCCACTAAAAGGTTCATCCAGAACTATTAATTCTGGCTCATGCAATATTGCTGATATAAATTGTATTTTTTGTTGATTTCCTTTTGATAATTTTTCTGCTGTCATATTTAAGTATTCAGACACTTTTAGTTTTTCTGTCCATTTTTTTATAGAAATATCTGCTTCTTTTTTATCCATTCCTTTTAATTTAGCAAAATATAATAATTGCTCATAGATTTTAGTTTTTGGATATATTCCTCTTTCTTCTGGTAAATATCCAAAATTTACATTTTTTCTTTCTACCTTTTTACCATTCCATGTTATTTCTCCAGAATCTTTTTTTATTATTCCTAAGAGCATTCTAATAGTAGTAGTTTTTCCTGCTCCATTAGTTCCAAGAAGCCCAAATACACTTGGTTTATCTATTTCCAATGAAACACTATCTACTACTGTTTTGTTTCCATAACTTTTCTTAACGTTTTCTAGCTTTAATCCCATCTTTCTTCTCCTTCTATATTTCTATTTTTAATTTGCTTTATTATATCATTATTAATTATTTTGTACAACTATAAAATTAATTTTATATCTTGACTTTTATTTTTGTTTTGTGTATCATATATATGTACTAGCAAAAGATAACCTAAAAGTCATAAAGTTTATGAAATATGTGTAAAATTTCTTTTTAAAACTGACTTTTTATTGTAAGAAAGGAATGATACTATTGATAAAAAGAATTATAAAAATATTATTTATTGTTTTTGCTATATTATTAACATTTAATTATATCTCTACTGTATATGCTTCAGGTATTGATATGGATTTGCCTAATGATAATACTACATATGGAAATTCAAATGACTCTCCTGCTCCTATTAATACAAATAATAATTCATCTTCAGCAGTTGTTTCTAATAATTCTGAAAGTGCATTAGATTCTTTGACAGTATCTGATATGATAAATATTGTATTATGTGCTATAGGAATTATATTGATTTTACTTGGAATTGCAATTATAATACGTCAAAAATCAGCATAAAAAAATCATCCAAAGGATGATTTTTTTATTTTTTTATCATTTCAATTATTGCCTTTGAATCGAGTTTAAAATATTCTACTAGTTCTTTTGCAGGTGCAGATGTGCCAAATGTATCATTTACTCCCATTCTTATAACTTTTGTTGGATATTCCTCTGATAGAACCTCACAAACAGCAGTTCCTAATCCGCCTATTATACTGTGGTCTTCTATTGTTATTATCTTTTTAGTTTCTTTTGCACATTTTACAATTAATTCTCTATCTATTGGTTTTATTGTATGAATATCTACAACTCTTATATTTATTCCTTCCTGTTTTAATTGTTCTTGCGCTATTATAGCTTCTGATACACAAATACCTGTTGCAATTACAGTTGCATCTGTACCATCTCCTATTTGTATTCCTTTTCCAATTTCAAATTTTTGATTTTCATCATATATTACTGGTGTTGCATATCTTCCTAATCTTAAATATACTGGTCCATTTATTTTTGCAATTTCCTCTACTGCCCATCTTGTTTGTGTGTCATCTGAAACACTCATAACTTTCATATTTGGTAAACCTCTCATTAAGTTAATATCTTCTAGCATTTGATGTGTTGCACCATCTTCCCCTACTGTGACTCCTGCATGTGTTGCACATATTTTAACATTTAATTTTGGATAACATATACTATTTCTTATTTGGTCATATGCTCTTCCTGCTGCAAATATGGCAAAAGTACTGGCATATGCTGTTAATCCACTTGCTGCTAATCCAGCTGCTGTGGATAACATATCTTGTTCTGATATTCCCATTTCAAAAAATCTATTTGGAAATTTTTTTGCAAATATACATGTTTTCGTTGCCTCTGATAAATCTGCATCTAATACTACTATATTTTCATTTCTTTCTCCAAGTTCGGCTACTGCTTCTCCATAACTTTGTCTTGTAGCTATTTTTTTATCTATATTCATTTAAAATCTTTCCTTTCTTGATAAAGTGATATTAAATATCAAATTCACTAATTGCTTGTTTGTATTGCTCATCATTTGGTGCTTTTCCATGCCAGCCAACTTGATTTTCCATATATGATACCCCTTTACCTTTTATTGTTTTTGCTATTATTGCTGTTGGCATATCCTTAACCATTTTGGCTGTTTGAAATGCATTTATTAATTCTTCTATTTTGTTTCCATCTATTTCGATGACATAAAATCCAAAACTTTCAAATTTTTTACTTATTGGATATGGACTTTTTACATCACTTATTGTTCCATCTATTTGTAAATTATTATTGTCTACAATAACACATAGATTATCTAATTTATGTTTGGCAGATGTCATTGCTGCTTCCCATACTTGCCCTTCTTGTATCTCTCCATCTCCTAATAAACAGTAAACTCTTATTCCATTACTTTTTAATTTTGAGGCTATAGCCATTCCGTTTGCAACTGATAACCCTTGACCTAGTGAACCTGTACTCATGTCAACTCCTGGTACTTTATTCATATCAGGGTGTCCTTGTAATTTGCTTCCTAGATGTCTTAATGTTTTTAATTCATCTTTAGAAAAATAGCCTCTATTTGCAAGTGTACTATATAATGCAGGAGCTGCATGTCCTTTTGATAATACAAATCTATCTCTTGCTTCGTCTTCTGGCTTTTCTGGATTTATGTTCATTTGGTTAAAGTATAATACAGTTAAAATATCAGAACATGAAAGTGAGCCGCCTGGATGTCCAGATTTTGCATTATACACTCCTTCAATAATTCCTCTTTTTATTTCTTTTGAAATATTTTTTAGTTCTTCTATATCTGTAATTTTCATTTTATCAATCCTTCCTTTCATAGAACAACTAAGAAAAATCTTTGATTTTTCTTTAATTTGTTCTTTCCCTACCAAAGTTTTCGACTGTGAGGCAAAAATTTGTGGGGTTAGCGATTATAGCCTTTATATAATATGAGGGGGTAAGCAATAATTTCATTTATAAATTTTTAATGATAATATAATGCTTTCCCCCTACAATTCTTACATTAAAATTGAATATACTATTACTATTATTCCAAGAATAACTCTGTATATAGCAAATATTTTGAAGCTTCCTTTTTTTAAGTAGTTTAATAAGAATTTTATTACTAATATTCCTGATAGGAAACTAAATAAAACTCCCATAAAAAATGCTAGAGTAAATTCAAAGTCTGTTATACTTACTAAAACTGCTGCTAAAATTATTGGTGTTGATAGTAAAAATGAGTATCTTGCTGCACTTTCTCTGTCTATTTTTAGTGCTCTTGCAACAGTCATTGTTATTCCTGATCTCGATGTACCTGGAAATGCTGCTGCTATTGCTTGTGATATTCCTATTAAAAATGATTGTTTGAATGTGATGTTTTCAAGTTTTGTTTCTGATGATGATTTCTTATCTACTATATATAATACTATTCCTAGTACTATTAATGCTATTGCTATTAATATCATTTCTATTCCAAATTTGTCACATATTATTTCTGAAACTTTGTCTAGTATTAGACTTAAAATTCCAGTTGGTATTGTGACTGCCACTATGTACCAAAATAATTTTCCTTCTGTGGATTTTTTCTTTTTGAAGGCTTGCTCATATCCTCCTTTTATTAATAGTAGCCAGTCTTTGAAGAAAAATATTGTTATTGCAAATAGTGTTCCTAAGTGTAATGCTATGTCAAAGCTTTCTGGCATTTCCCAATTAAAAAACCATGGTAATAGTTTTAAGTGTGCTGAACTTGAAATTGGTAAAAGTTCTGTTAATCCTTGTACTATTCCTAATATGATTGCTTGTAAGTTTGTCATTTTTTTCATTCCTTCCTTTGATTAATATATATGGGCAATGATTTTGTTTTATTTTTCTCTTCCATCTTGTTCAATTTCTCTATCTTCTTTCTCTTTCTCTTTTGTCTTTCTTGCCACTCTTGTAAAAACGAGCAAAATTTACTTTGTAAATTTTTCACGCTTAACGAGTGGCAATAATTTTGTTTTATTTTTCTCTTCCATCTTGTTCAATTTCTCTATCTTCTTTCTCTT
>CARPYP010000004.1:52195-76463 GCA_949045875.1 uncultured Clostridia bacterium
TTGTCTTTCTTGCCACTCTTGTTTTCGCCATGTTTAACATATCTACTACGTTGTATGTTTTTTCTAGGTGCTCTTTTGCTTTTTGCTCTTTTGGTGTTAAGCTTTTTTCTTTTTTTTCTATGTCTTCTTCGTCTATTATTGGTATGTTGAATTTACTTAGTATTGGTATGAACATTGTTTCGTTTGTCGCTATTTTTATATAGTTGTTGTCTAGCTGAATTGCTAGGTTTACAAATTTGACTGCATTGTCATAGTCTCCTCTTAACATATATATTTTTCCTAAATTATAATATGCATCTGCTTCTAGTTCTTTGTCTTCTAATGTTCTTGTGAAGTATTGCTCTGCTTCGTCTAAATCGTTTGAGAATAAATTGATTTGCGCAATGTTATAATATGCTTTGTATAATATACTATTTATTATTGCTGCTTCTTCATAACATATCTTTGCATTTTGAAAGTCGTTTAACATTGTATATGCAATTCCCATATTATATAATATGTCATAATTATTGGGTGAGTATTTTAACCCATTTGTATATACGTTTATTGCTTCTTTATATTGTTCTAAATCACAGCATATATCTCCTAATAACATTGTTGCTTTTAAATATTCTGGCTTTTTTGATAGTAAATTTTGTAACATTACTTTTGCATCTTCTTTTTTGTCTAATTCATTTAATAAATATGATATTTTATAATAAGAGTCATAGTCTTTTTTATTTAAGTCAACTGCTACTACATATTCATCTATTGCTTTCCTCATCCCTCCTTCTTTTTCATAAACTTCTGCTAAGAGTTTATGCGCATTATAACTTTTGGGATATTTACTTATTAATTCTAGCAAAACTTTTTTTGCAAACTTGGTATTATTAAATTTTAAAGCAATTTTAACAAGTAATAGTTTTATTTTTTCTGCTATATTTTGTCCTTTCATTTCCATTGTAATAATTATAAATGGTATTATTATAGAAATTAAATATATTATTAATTTTATTATTATATTAACATTCCATTTGAATATTATTTCTATAAAGTTTAATGCAATTCCTAGTGCTTGCATTAATAATACTACTATATATACTGTATCACTCTTTTTTATCATTTTGAAAAACATTATTATAAACAGATAGAATGCAATTATGCTAAATATAATTTTTTCTGCTATTATCATTTTTACCATTCCTTTCCACTTACTCTTGTATTTTATAACATTTCTATAAAAAAGTCTATACTATTTTTTAAAATGCTGTCATATATCTTTTAAATCTTTCATAGATATTGTAAAAATGGAGTTTAAAAGGAGTTTTCTATGTTTATATGTAATTTCAAAATTAATTCTAATTTTATATTAAAGTTATTTCTTACCGTTTTGTTTATTATTGTTTTGTCTATTATTGGTATTTCTGTTTTGAAACTTTTTAATGACTCTTCTGACAATCCAAGTAATTCTAATGTGTATAATTTAACTCCTAGTAATTATACTAATGTATTGAAGGCTGTTCATAGTAATATTGATAATTATGTTGGTCAACAAATTTGTTTTTCTGGCTATGTATATAGAGTTTATGATTTTGATGATTCTCAATTTGTTTTGGCAAGGGATATGATTATTAGTTCTGATTTTCAAACTTTGGTTGTGGGATTTTTATGTCATTGTGATACTGCTTCATCATATTCAAATGGTTGTTGGGTTAATATAACTCGGAACTGTTACAAAAGGTGATTATCATGGAGAAATTCCAGTGATTGAGATTCAAAGTATTGAGGAGATTCAAAAACCTAAAGAGGAATATGTTTATCCTCCAGATGAAACATATGTTACAACATCTACTATATTGTAAAAAACGAAACTAAGATTTTGTACTCAGTGGAACTGCTACAAAATCTAAATTCCGCCATAATTATATTCTAAGGAAACTATCTACTCCGTGATTACTTTCCTAAGAATATAAAAAATAATTTAGACACATTTTGCGCCTAAATTATTTTTTTATTATTTCATTATATTTAATTACTGTTACATTATCTGGTATATTTTTAAAGACAGTGCTATTTGCACCAATTTTTACATTATTACCTATTATTACAGGTCCTAGTATTTTAGCACCAGCACCAATCATTACATTATTACCAATATCTGGGTGCCTTTTATATTTATCTTTACCTGTACCTCCCAATGTTGCATTATGGTACATTGTACAGTCATTTCCTATTGTTGCTGTTTCTCCAATTACAATACCCATTCCATGATCTATAAAAAACCTTCTTCCAATTTTTGCACCAGGATGTATCTCAATTCCTGTAAAAAATCTCCCTAGTTGTGAATTTAATCTCGCAAGAAATAATAATTTATGAATATATAAGAAATGTGATATTCTATGAAATACTAATATATGGAATCCTGGATATAATATCATTACTTCTATAATGTTTCTTGAGGCTGGGTCTTTTTCTTTAATGTTTTTCGCATCTTCATACAATTCCTTTAATAGCTTTAAAATTTTCATTTATATTCACCTATTGTATGTTATGCTAATTATTTTTTAATGTGCTTTTTTATATAATAGTTACTATATTAAACTTTTTAGTTTGACAACTCAAAGTAAAATAACTATATTTTATTTTCAACATTTCATATTTTTAATTAGTTTTACATTTGTTCTAAAAATGCTTTATATGCTTCATATGCAGAATATATATCATATTTGCTTGTAACTTCGTATGGTGCATGCATTGATAATACTGCTACTCCACAGTCTATTACATCTACTCCTTTGTCTGCTAGAATGTAGGCTATTGTTCCTCCTCCTCCAGCATCTACTTTTCCCAATTCATCTATTTGGTATAATATATTATTGCTTTCAAATAGGTTTCTTATTTTTCCAACAAATTCAGCTCCTGCGTCTGATGAACCTCCTTTTCCTCTTCCTCCTGTATATTTGTTTAATGAAACTCCATATCCTGCATAAGATACATTTTTTCTGTCTGAAACAGAGGCATATAATGGGTCATACGCTGTTCCTACGTCTGCTGATAACATGTTTGATGTGCAGAATACTTTGTTTAATAGGTTTGGTCTATTTATTCCTGCCTTAGTTAATAGTTCTGCTATGAAATTGTCAAATACTTGAGAGTCCATTCCTGTATTTCCCATGCTTCCTATTTCTTCTTTGTCTGATAATATTAATACTGATGTTTTTTCTGGTATTTCTTTCATGTCTATTAATGCTCTTAATGCTGTATAACAACAAACTTTATCGTCTTGACCATATGCTGCTACCATACTACTATCAAATCCTAAACTTCTTGCTTTGAATGCTGGTACTAGTTCTATTTCTGCACTTAAAAAGTCTTTTTCTGTTATTCCATATTTGTCATTTAATAATTTTAATATGTTTAGTTTTACTTTTTCTGATACACTTTCATCTTTATATGGTCTGCTTCCTATTAATAAGTCTAAATCTTCTCCTTCTATTCCATTACTTAACGTCTTTTTCATTTGCTCACTTGCTAAATGTGGTAATAAGTCTGTTATTGTGAATATTGGATCATTTTCATCTTCTCCTATATTTAATGTGACTTTTTCTCCATTTGTTTTTACTATTACTCCATGTATTGAAAGTGGAATGGTTGTCCATTGATATTTTTTTATTCCTCCATAATATTGGGTATTGAAATATACAAATCCTGCTTCTTCATACACTGGATTTGGTTTTAAGTCTAGTCTTGGTGAATCCATGTGTGCACCAACTATGTTTAGTCCTTTTTCTAGTCCTGATTTTCCTATAATTGCTGCATAGACACTTTTTTCTCTGTTTATATAATATACTTTGTCTCCAACTGATATATTTTCTATGTCTTCTATGTTTCTAAATCCATTTTTGTCTAGTACTTCCTTCGCAAATATTGATACTTCTCTTTCTATTTTTGATTTGTTTAGGAAGTACATGTATTCATCTGAAAATTTCATTATTAATTTAATTTTTTCTTCTGATGATTCCTCCCATCCACATTTCCTTACATCAAATAGTTTCTCCTCTAATAGTTTTCCTTCTGACTTTTGTTTTTCTTCCATTTTTTCTTTCTTCCTTCCTTTATAAATATATTAATAATTTAAAATCTTAAAATGGGCACAGTGGTGTGATTTTCCATGCTTTTACACATTGAATTTGAATAATACATTAAATTTCTTTGCTATATTTTAAATGCCTGTAAAATTTATTTCATAAATTTTCCATGCTTTTACACATTGAATTTGAATAATACATTAAATTTCTTTGCTATATTTTAAATGCCTGTAAAATTTATTTCATAAATTTTCCATGCTTTTACACATTAAATCTAAATAATACAATATCCCCATCTTGCATAATGTAGTCTTTTCCTTCTGAACGCATTAGTCCTTTTTCTTTGGCTGTGTTTATTGAGCCACAGTTAACTAAGTCGCTAAAGGATACTATTTCTGCTCGTATAAATCCTCTTTGTATGTCTGAGTGAATTTTTCCTGCTGCTACTGGTGCTTTTGTTCCTTTTTTTATTGTCCAGGCTCTTACTTCTGGTTCTCCTGCTGTTAAAAATGACATTAGTCCTAATAAGTCATAACTTGCTTTTATTACTTTGTCTAACCCAGATTCTTCTAATCCTAATGCTTCTAGCATTTCTTTTTTGTCTTGCCTTTCTAATGATGATAGTTCTTCTTCTATTTTTACACAAAGTGGTATTACTTGTGCTTTTTCTAAGTTGGCATATTCTTTTACTTGTTTTACATATTCTTCAGTTTCTACATTTTCTAACATGTTTTCTGATACATTTGCTATATATAGTATCGGCTTATTTGTTAATAAATATGTATCATCTATAATTGTCTTTTCTTCTTCTGTAAATTCTATTGTTCTTGCTGATTTTCCTTCTTCTAAAACTTTTTTTACTTTTTCTAATGTTTCTATTTCAAATTGATATTTTTTATCTGCTTTTAACATTTTTTTTGCTTTTTCTAATCTTTTGTTTATTGTTTCTATATCTGCTAAAATTAATTCTAAATTGATTGTTTCAATATCCCTTATTGGACTAATATTTCCTTCAACATGTACAATGTTTGAGTCTTCAAAACAACGTACTACTTCGACTATACTATCAACTTCCCTGATGTGTGATAAGAATTTGTTTCCTAAACCTTCTCCTTGACTTGCACCTTTTACTAATCCTGCAATGTCAACGAATTCAACTGTTGCATATGTCGTTTTTTGTGGATTATATATTTTAGTTAAAACCTCTAATCTTTCATCTGGAACTGCAACTACTCCTATATTTGGTTCAATAGTGCAAAATGGATAATTTGCACATTCTGCACCTGCATTTGTAATTGCATTAAACATTGTGCTTTTTCCTACATTTGGAAGCCCTACTATTCCTATTTTCATTTTTATATCAATCCTTTCATATGCATACATCTATAATTAAATAATTCTAAAATTATGTTTCTGTTTTTTTAGTTAATCCTAATTCTTCAAATATATCTTTTTCTAAATTGAATATTTTTCCATTATATAACATATAATATGACTTGACTCCTGCATCAGTAATAGCGTACATATCTTCAGCTTCGGGTCTAAATAATTCTTTTGCAGTAGCATCTATTAAACCAAATTTATCATTTTGTTCTACTATTATTAATTCATATTCATCAATTAATAATAAATTTCCTGTAGTTTTAGTTGGAGTATCAGGTTTATTATTATATTTATTGTTTCTCTTTTCTTCTTCTGTTATTTCTTTTACTTTACATCCTATATCTGTATATTTCATATCAGATACTTTTTCTCCATTTAGATTAAAAAATCCCCACATGTCATTTTGCTTTGTAGCTATTAGTGAATCAAAAAATACATATTGTTTAACTATTTCTTTTTGTAGTTTATCATTATCGTTTTTATTATTTGTTTCATCACTCTTTCTAGCATTTTGTGTAATATACGGAGATATGTCAATTCCTATATCATCATATTCAATATGTATGATGATTCTTTCATTACTATCAATTACTCCATATTTTTCATTACTTTTTACTAAATATATTCCTTTGTCTTTGTATATACTTTTTATTTCGTCATAATTTACATTTATTTTTGTCTCTCCATCTATATAGTCAATTCCTACTTTGTCATATGCATTTGTTATTGTAAATTCTTTGTTATATTCATCAAATTTAATGTGTGCATATCTTGTACCAATTATTTCTGTACCTTTTGCATTAATTACCCCATATCTTCCATCAGAATTTTGTATTACTATTCTATCATATAATATTGCTTTCTGATTTTCAAATTCATCACTTATTCCAGTAAATCCTAGATTTTGCACTGCTTTATTATATAGTTCAACAATATATGGTAATGTTTGTATATTTATACTTCTCTTAGATGAGTCATATTCTAATTTTATATTACAGGAAATTTCAATTCCATCTGATATAACATATATTTCTCCATTTACATCTCTTGCAGGCTCAGACATAGTATAATTTTTATATTCATCATTTGCATTTGGCTCTATTTTACTTATAATTGTAGAGTTTAGGAACATTGAGGCTGTTTCTTGTTTATTTTCCACAAATACTTTATTAATGTCCTCGGCTTCTATTTTATATTCTCCACTATGTGCCTCATATCCAACAAAGCTTGCTATTCTCTTTACATTAACATATATTTTATTATTCTCTATTAAAAATATGGATGTATCTATTGTACTTTCTTGTCCATCTATATATATTTTTATTGTTTCATCTATAGGTTGTATATCTTTTATTACTACCATTATGATACAAATAATAAGTATTGTAATTATTATTGCTATTATAACACCTATTATTGTACCATTATTATGTTCTTTTGGCTTATTTATTTTTAATTTGCTATCTTCTTTTAAGTCATCTGCATGTAATCTCATTTGCTCGCCTCCTTTTATTTTTCATATCCATATTTTTTATAAAATTCATGTTTAAAATTTAACAAATTATCTTTTTCAATTTCTATTCTAACTCTTTCCATCAATTTAGTCAAGAATCTTAAGTTATGAATTGATAATAATCTTACTCCTAAAATTTCTTTTTCTTTTACAAGATGTCTTATATATGCTCTTGTATAGTTCCTACATGTATAACAATCACATTCTCTATCTAATGGTGTGAAATCTCTTTCATAAGTTGCATTTCTAACCACTACTTTTCCATTCCATGTTAATGCTGTACCATTTCTTGCAATTCTTGTAGGTAATACACAGTCACACATGTCTATACCTGCTATTGCTGCTTCTATTAAATAATCTGGTGTTCCTACTCCCATTAGATATCTTGGTTTATCTTTTGGCATTAATGGAGCTGTATAATTTAATATGTCTAAAAATTCTTCTTTAGGTTCTCCTACACTTATACCTCCTATAGCATATCCTGGTAAGTCTAATTCTATTAGGTCTTTTGCAGATTTTTCTCTTAAATCTTTATAAAATCCACCTTGAATTATTCCGAATAGTCCTTGTTTGTCTTTTTTTGCATGTGATTCTTTACATCGCTTTGCCCATCTAGTAGTTCTTTCCATAGAATTCTTCGTATATTCATATGTCTCAGGATATTTTACACATTCATCAAATGCCATTATTATATCTGCTCCTAATGAATTTTCAATTTCCATAATTTTTTCTGGTGAAAAAAAATGCTTGCTTCCATCTAAGTATGATTTAAAGTCTACTCCTTCTTCTGATATTGTTCTTAAATCTCCTAGGCTAAATACTTGAAATCCTCCACTATCTGTTAGAATAGGTTTATCCCATCTCATAAATTCATGTAATCCACCTGCTTCTTCTATTAATTTATGACCTGGTCTAAAATATAAATGATATGTATTTGATAAAATTATTTGGGCTTCTACCATTTCTTTTAATTCTTCTGGTGTCATAGATTTAACTGTTGCTTGTGTTCCAACTGGCATAAATATTGGTGTTTGTATATCTCCATGTGGAGTATGTATTACACCTCTTCTTGCTCCACAGTTTTTATCTACATGTAATAATTCATATGTTATTGGTTGTTTCTCCATTTTATTTCTCCCTATTTTTTAATATTTTAAGTAGTTTTTTCAAAGAGTGAGCAGACATAAGACATGCCCTACATTTTTTATTTCTAAAGTTTAACCTCTATCTTCTAGTAAATAAACATCGCATCTCCAAAGCTGAAAAATCTATATTTTTCTTTTACTGCTTCATTGTAAGCTTTCATTATATATTCTTTTCCTGCTAGTGCAGATACTAACATTATTAGAGTAGATTCTGGTAAATGAAAGTTTGTTATTAACCCATCTATACATTTAAATTTATAACCTGGATATATAAATATTTGTGTATCACCTTCATATGGCTTTACTAAACCTTCTTCATTTGAAATTGATTCTAAAACTCTACATGAGGTTGTCCCGATTGCTATGACTCTTTTACCATTTTTCTTTGCATTATTAATTTTCTCCACATCTTCTTCTTTAATATAAAAATGTTCTGTATGCATATCATGGTCTTCTATTTTTTCTACTTTTACAGGTCTAAATGTTCCTATTCCTACATGTAATGTAACATTTGCAATTTCTACTCCCTTTTCTTGTATCTTTTTTAATAGTTCTTCTGTAAAGTGTAAGCCTGCTGTTGGTGCTGCTGCTGAACCTTCATATTGTGCATAAACAGTTTGATACCTTTTTTTATCTTCTAATTTTTCTCTTATATATGGTGGTAATGGCATTAATCCTATCTTATCTAATATTTCATTAAATATTCCATCATATGAAAACTTAACTTTTCTATTTCCATCATTAAGTAGTTCTAAAATTTCAGCTTCTAATAGTCCATCTCCAAAAGTTACTTTTGTTCCTACTGGTAATTTTCTTCCTGGTCTTACCATTACCTCCCAAAAGTCTTCTTCAATTCTATTTAAAAGTAAAAACTCCACATTTGCTCCTGTTTCTTTTTTACCATATAAACGAGCTGGTATTACTTTTGTATTGTTTCTTACTAAACAGTCTCCTGGTTGTAAATAATCTAATATATCTCTAAAAATTTTATGCTCTATAGTTTCTCTTTTTCTATCTAATATCATTAACCTAGATTTATCTCTATTTTTAATTGGAGTCTGTGCTATTAATTCTTCTGGTAAATTATAATTAAATTCTGATACTTTCATTATTATTCCTTTCTTGAGTCTCAAATTGATTTTTATATTGTAGCAGTACATTGCATGTACCATTTTATCATCTCTATATATTCTCTTCTTCTATAAAATATCCTTTTATCTTTTCAATTAATGCTTTTATATGTTCTCCTAAGTTCTCTGGTTCATGGAACTTTTCTTCTGTTAAATCTATTGATGTTTTAAAATAACTATCATGAACAGGTTTCATTGAAAATACTTCTTTACTTAATCCTATATTTTTATTGTTTATATTAGATGTCATATAATCTATATACCATTTCTTTAAACCTTCTGTATCATCTTCGACATAACCATATTTTTCATATGAATGCAATTCAGGTATTTCATTTTTACATTCATTTTCTATCCTTTCTAAATTGTGTAAAAATTCGTGAACAAATACTTCTTCTGGAAATGTATTAAAATTTGAATAGTTATATAATAAATCTGCATTTTCATTTGGAATTCTTATGTTCGAAAATCCAATATCTTTTTTATATGTCATTCCTCCGAAGACCTATCCAGTCCCCTGTTTTTATACGCTCTTCATGTAAGTCTTCTCCAAGTTTGTATGCTACAAAGATATGGTCATATTCAATTCCACCATTGTCTACATATCTTTCTAAGATTTCTTCTATATTTGTTGTTGCTATATAATTACCATAATCGTCACTATAACTAATTGATGTTATTGGTTTGTCTACTACGATTGTCCTATATGTTACTGTCATTCTTCCTCCAGACATTTCTTTCATAGAGGTTTGAAATCTTTTCATATTATTTTCTATTAGTGATATTTCAGATGGTTTTAAATTTAAATTTGTTTTAGTTTTGTTTCCATCTTTTTCAATATCTACTTGCAAATTTTTCATAATTAGACATATAAAATTCCAATTATTGTTTTCATCTTTCTTTACTTCATCTAATTTAAAGTCAGAAAACCAAACTGTGCCTTTTGAGTTATCATCATATGCTCCTAATCTAAAAGTAATATCTACATTTGTTCTATTTCTTGAATCAAATTGAAAAACTAAGCTTTGCCAATCTCCATTCCCTACTAGACTATTTGACTTTTCAGTTGTATCCATTATCCCAATATTTACTCCGCCTTCTGATTCTTCTTTTTCATTTTGTACATTTTCAAATTTTACCATTGCTGTAACTCTATATAATGTATTTTCTTTTACATCTATATTTCTATATATTAAAGCATCATTAAATTCTTGTGATTCAATCTTATAACTATATTGATCAGAATATTTTACAGAGTTATCTCTTGTAAATTGAGATATACCTGTTGTATATTCTGCTTTTACAAAATTTCCAAATTCGTTAATTCTATATATATGCCATACATAATAAATTGCAATTATCGCAATTATAACTAATATTATATTAAAAATTGTTGAAATTTTCCCTTTTTCTTCTCGTAATTTCATATGTTTTCTCCTTCTTTATATACAATATCTTAAGATTTCTTTTAACCTCTCTTCTTTTCCTGTAAGATATAAATATCCTATTAAACCTTCAAATGCTGTTGCATACATGTATTCTTTTACATTAGAATTTTTGGGTAAATGATGATTTTTTGTGTTTCTTGTTCTTCTTACAATTTCTTTTTCTTCTTCTCTTAATTTTTCTTCTATATTTTGTAAAATATTTGCTTGTGCTTCTGCTTTAACTTTCTTTACCGCTTCTATATGTAATTTGTGTGGTTTTAAATTTGTTGTTTCTATTAATTTTTCTCTGATATATAGTTCATAGACTGCATCACCTATATATGCCCATGTTAGTGGGTTTAGATTATTTATTCTTTGCTCTTTTTCTTCCAAATTTGTTATCCTTCCTTTTTGTTTTAATTATATCAAAATAAGATAGGGCTAAGTGGGATTATTCCTTTAAATATAAGGTTCTAATGTAATTTTTCCTATTTTAGCTTCTCTAAAGTCTTTTATTATTATGTTGGCTGTTTTATTTTCATCAACATTCCCTCCAGAAATAATAGCTCCTCTTTTTTTTCCTATTAGTCCCATAATATCCATTATGTTTTCGTTTTCCATTTGATTTTCATTTTTCAATATTTCTTCTATTTGTTCATTGTCTAATTTATATGTTTCTATTAATTGGTTCCTATAATTGTTTAATAAATATTTTAACAAATTATATGCTATTTCTAGGTTGTCTAGAATTTCATCTTTTATTGTTCCTGTATATGCTAAGTTTAAGGCAATTTCTTGTGTTTCAAATTTTGGCCATAATACTCCTGGTGTATCTAATAATTCTATGTTATTTCCTATTCTTATCCATTGTTTTTTTACTGTTACTCCAGGTTTATTTCCTACTATTTGTTTATTTTTATTACATATTCGATTTATTAAAGATGATTTTCCGTACATTGGGTATTCCTATTATTAAAACTCTAATTGTTCTTCCTGTTCTTCCTTTTTCAAGTGCTTTTGCTTTTTCTTCTTCCATAATTTTTTCTATTGTATTTATAATTTCATTAACCCTATTATTGTTTAATGAATTCATGCTTATTGCAATTGTATCTTTGTTTGTAAGATATTCTTTCCATTTCTTTGTTTGTGTATCATCTGCCAAATCACTTTTATTTAAAATTATAATTTTCTTTTTGTTTTTTACCATTTTATTTAAATCAGGGTTTCTACTGGACATAGGAATTCTAGCGTCTATTACCTCTATTACAACATCAATAAGCTTTAAATCATCTTCTATTAGTCTTTTTGCTTTTGCCATGTGTCCTGGATACCAGTTGATATTTGTTTTGTTTGAGTTTTGTTCCATTCCCTTACACCCTTTCCAATACTAATTTCTTAATTCTAAATTAATATATTCTATAATTATTCTTGTCTGCACGCTCATCTAATTCTCTGTCATATTTTTCTCCTTGATAGAACCAATCCGTTCCTTTTTTATTTGATACTTTTCTTGTCTTACTTATAATTATGTTTAAGACTACCGCTGCTGCTAATATTATCGCTATAAAGTCTACCATTACATTACCCATAGTATCTGATGTTACTCCTGCTTTCATTCTTGCAAATAAATCTGGTCCAAAATAAGCACAATATGCAATAAAATATATTATTCCTCCTACTGTTACTCTTTTAAATACACATATTATACATATTAATGTTAAAAATAATAACAAAATTTCAGCATTTGTGTTTATACATTCAAATGGAAATTCTATTTGTAAATATGATATTGCTGTAACTATTAGTCTAAATATCCAATACATTGTCATAAATATTCCACATAAAAAATCTCCTACACTTTCCATATTTTTCATCCTCTCTTATGTTATTTATTTATATTTTACTATATGCCATGTTTTTTTTCAAGCACTATTTCTACATCTCATCTCCTGCTAAATAATTTCCTGATTCTTTATCAAAGTTTATGTTTGTCCCATTTGTAGTCATTATAATTGTTCCTGATTGATCTGTTCTATATACTTTTATTTGTCTTTTCTCAAACATTTCCATTACTGATTTTGTTGGATGATTATATGTATTTCCTTTTTTAGCAGATATTAAGGCATATTGTGGATTTACTGAGTTTATGAAATTTTCTGAATTTGATGTATTACTTCCATGATGTCCTGCTTTTATTATTTGTGCTCCAACATTTAATCCATTTTTTAAGATTTCATCTTCTGATAGTTTTTCTGCATCTCCCATTGATATAATGTTTACATTTCCATATACAATTTTTGTTACTATGGAGTAATTGTTTAATTCATCATATTTAGTAGAGTTTGGTGCTAAAATCTGAATTATTGCTTCACCTAGTTCAAAGTTATCGCCAACTTTTGGGTATATCCAGTTAACTTTTTTCTCATCTACTGCATCTAAAAAATCTAAATACCAACTTGTTGTTATATTATTTTTTGTTGTATCTGGAGCATATAGAACTCCAATATCAAAGTTCCTTATTACTTCTGCCATTCCTCCCATATGGTCATCATGTGGATGTGTTCCTATTAAAACATCAATTTTCTTTATTCCTAGTTGTTTTAAATAATTTACTACTGTTTCTCCTTTGCTCCTGGTTCCACTATCTATTAACATTATTTTAGTTCCTTGCATAAATAGTATACTGTCTCCGCTGTCCTACATCTATAAGGTGCATTTGTAATGTTCCTTTGACATTTTTAATAGGTATTTGCTCATTTTTATTATTTGCTACATTATCATTAGATAAAGTATTACCTACATTATTTGTAATTGTTGTAGATATTTTAAAAATTTTATTGTTTATATCATTAATAAATGTGTTTATGTTTCTATAACCATTTTCATAGTATAACCCCGCTATGAATACTACAATAACACATATTATATAAATTATTTTTAAAGTCCAACTTCTATTTTTCTTCTTTTTCCCCATTTATTACTAGCTCCTTTGTTTCTTTTGCTACATTTTCTATATCTAATCCATATAATTCTTCTATTTCTTCTGTTGAACCATGTTTTACAAATGTATTTGGGTATCCAAAGCATTTTATTTTTATATCACTTATTTCATTTTCAACTATTAATTCTTTTATACTACTTGATAATCCACCTTTTAATATATTGTCTTCTATAGTAATTACTTTTTTAGTTTTTTCTATAGATTTAATTATTGTTTTTTCATCTAATGGTTTTAAAAATCTTTCATTTATTATTTCTACATCTATATTATTTTTTTTTAATTTTTCTTGAATTTGATATGCTCTACTAACCATTTTTCCTATTGCTATTATAGTTACATCTTTTCCTTGTTTTATTAGTTCTGATTTTCCAAGTTCTATTTTTTCATGTTTATCAAATTTTGCTAGTCCTTCTCCTCCTCTAGGATATCTTATTACTACTGGCTTTCTCAAATTTACTGCAAATTCTAGCATTTCTTCTAATTCCCCAAAGTCTCTTGGTGCCATTATATTTAAGTTTGGTATTATGTTAAAAAATGATAAGTCTAATATTCCTTGATGTGTTTCTCCATCATTTCCAACTATTCCAGCTCTATCAACACACATTACTACTCCTAAGTTTTGTATACATATATCATGTATTACTTGGTCATATGCTCTTTGATAAAATGATGAATATATGGGTACAACTGGTGTCATTCCTAGACTTGCAAGCCCTCCTGCAAATCCTATGGCATGTTGTTCCGCAATTCCCACATCAAAAAATCTATTGGGAAATTCTTTTGCAAATTTACTTAGTCCTGTTCCATCCTTCATTGCTGCTGTAATTGCTACTATGTTTGGATTTCTTTTTGCAAGTTCTATTAATTTTTCTCCTAATATTTTTGAATAGTCATCTTTTTTAGCCTTTTTGCTTTTTCCTGTTTCTATATCGAATCCACTTGTACTATGAAAACAGTCTGGATTTTCTTCTGCTATTTTATATCCTTTACCTTTTTTTGTAATAACATGTATTAATACTGGTCCTTCAATTTGTTTGCTTCTTTGCATTATGTCTTCTAGTTCTATCAAATTGTGACCATATACTGGACCTAAATAACTAAAACCTATGTCTTCAAAAAACATATTTGGTATTACTAATTGTTTTACACTTCTCTTAATTCTTTTTATACCTTTGCTTAATTTTTTTCCTACTAATGGAATCTTCTCAAGAATATCTCTAATATAGTCGTTTGATGCTTTGTAAAGTTTTTTTGTTCTTATTTTACTTAATAATCTCGGCACTCCTCCAACATTTTTAGAAATACTCATCTCATTATCATTTAATATAACAATTAAATTATTTCTAGAGTCTCCTGCATCATTTAGCGCTTCTAATGCCATTCCTCCTGTTAATGCTCCATCACCTATTATTGCTATAACATTATAGTCTTCTTTTTTTAAGTCTCTTGCTTTTGCCATTCCTAAGGCTACTGATATTGATGTGCTACTATGTCCTGTATTAAAGTTATCATATTCTGATTCAGATGTTTTTGGAAATCCTGCTATTCCATTCATTTTTCTTAAAGTATTCATTTGGTCTTTTCTTCCTGTCAAAATTTTATGCACATATGTTTGATGTCCTACATCCCATACAATTTTATCTTTTGGCATATTAAATACACTATGTAAGGCAATTGTAAGTTCTACTACTCCTAAATTAGATGCTAGGTGTCCACCATTTTCTGAAACTATATTAATTATCATTTCTCGTATTTCTGTAGCTAATTTTTGTTTTTCATTTATATTCAATTTTTTTAAATCTTCTGGTGTATTTACATTATCTAGTATTTTACTCATTTTTAATTACATTCCTTTCTCGCTTTGCTTAAAGGTTTACCTAGTTATATAAATTTCTTTCAAACTATTTCCTCTTATACACTTTTACATTATACATTTTTTATATTTTTTCTTGCAAAGTTTTCAAAGGTTATTACTAATAATGAAATTATAGTAATTGTACATATTAATATTGAAAATCCTAATGTCATTCCTTCAACTGTAGGTAATTTTCCATATGTATATTGTGTTAAGTCCCAATTTAATGTAGGAACAATTTTTAACCATTTTATTTGGAATTCCATTACTAATGAATTTACAATGCTAGATACAAAATATGCTAAAAATGATACTACAATTGCTACTGCAGTATTTGCACAGATAGTTCCTATCATGAATGCAATTAATGATAATATTATAACTAATGGAGACATTTGTAATAATCCTATTAACATAGAAACTATGCCGTTAACTGATACTACTGTGTTTGTATTATAGTTATATTCTATAATTGGTGCATTTATAGTGTCAAATCCATACATAATTCCAGAGAATATTGTTTGTATTATTGTTATTATCAATATTGAAAAAACTATAGTTATAAAACAAGCAATTATTTTTGATGCTAGTATTTTTCTCCTACTGTATGGTCTTATTAATAATAGTTTTATTGTTCCTTTGTTGAATTCTTCACTTACTATTCCTCCTGTTAGCATTAAAGATATTATAATTACAAATAATAATCCTTCTCCTCCATTTGTAAATAATGTTTGTAATGCTTCTGATACTGTTGTTTTTGAACTTATATTGTTTTCGATTTTGTATTTGGCTATATTATATTTTGCTAGTGTTTCTTGATATTGTTTTTTATCAGAATATTTATAGTCTTTTCCTTCTTTTTCTTTATAATTATTCTCATCTATATCATATACATAATTATTATTTATAAGGATTGAACCATTTGCTTCATATTGTGTTAATAACATATCATAATCTTTATCTCCATAGCAAATATCTTTTTCTAGTCTCCATTCTAATACTTGAAGTTTTAATTTTAATACCTCCGCTTCTTGCTTTAAGGCATTTAATGTATCAGTATCCATATCTCTTCTTATCTCATTTTCTGTAAATTCTAATTGTGTCTTTATTTTTGCTAAATCTGTTTCAGCAAATGCCTTCCAATCTCCTTCATCTAGTTTTTTTATAATGTCATCATATTCATTTTGTAATTCTTCTAATGTAACATCATTTTCCTTTACATATTCTACTAATCCATTTTTATAGTAATTTAGATTGATTATTTTATCATATAACTCATTTGATATTATTGTAGATTGCCATGAGTTTGCTCCATATTTTTTCTGTAGTTCTAAATATTCTATATGTGATTGTAAATAACTATACTCTTCTTTTCCTTCTTCTGTTACTTTGTTTACTTGTTTTAAACTTTCTTTCAATATTGATATTTCTTGGTCAATATAATTATATCCTGCATTATTAATATTTCCTATAACTTTATTTAAGACCATTCCTGCTATTGATAATAATAGAAATATTATTAATATTACATATATAGCTTTTTTACTAAATATTTTTATTAATTCATTTTTTATTAAATTAAACAATTTTATTACCTCCTGTCTTTTTTAAGAATGCATCTTCTAGTGTTATTGTTTCTTCATTAATACCATAAACATCTATATTGTTTTCTACTAATTTTTTTACTGTTCTTGCAATTTCTTGCTCATTGCCTTGTATTTTAAATTCGTTATTGTTTAAAACCTCTACTGTATCAAATAATTCTGATATTTTACTTGTGTCATTTACTTTAAATAAAGTATATTTTGCATTGGCTTCTTCTTTTAGTTCTTTAATTTCTTTTGTTTCTAATACTTCACCATTTTTTATGATACATACTTTTGTACAAAAATTATCTAATTCGGCTAGATTATGGCTAGAAATTAATACTGCCATATTTTCTTCTTTGGTTAATTTTTGTATAAGGTCTCTTAACTCTTTTATTCCCTCTGGGTCTAAACCATTTGTTGGTTCATCTAAAATTAATATATTTGGTTTATGTAATATTGCTTGACCAATTCCTAGTCTTTGCCTCATTCCTAAAGAATATTTTGATACTTTATCATTAATTCTTGATTCTAGTCCTACTAATTTAACAACCTCATCAATTCTTGCTTTATCTACATTTTTATATAGATTAGCAATTAATTGTAAATTCTTATATCCTGATAAATACATGTATAAGTCAGGATTTTCTACTATTGCTCCTACTCTTTCTATAGCTTTTTCAAAATCTTTTTGTATATCATATCCATTTATTTTTACTGTTCCTTTATCTATTCCTTGTAATCCTAATATAAGTTTTATTGTAGTTGTTTTTCCTGCTCCATTAGGTCCTATAAAGCCTAATATGTCCCCACTTTCTAGTTTTGTAGAAACATCTTTTATAATAGTCTTTTTACCTAATTTTTTGTAGAGATTATTACACTCTAAAACAATGTCCCCCATTTCTTTTTCCTCCTTTTTACCCATTTATTTTATCACTAATATGTTGTTATTTCAATATAAATAAAATATAAAATTCTTTGGATTTTGCACATTGTTACAGTACAGATACCCCAAAAACAATATATAAATTTGTGTTTGTGAGGAGGATTATATGTTTTAAATTTATATAAAATTATAAATATACGTTGTAGGGGCACCGTTTGCGGGAATACCCGTGAGACATGACACCACTGTGCCCTTGAAATTACAGAAATTTAAATCTTTATGTTGATAACAAATATATTGCAATCCATTGTAGGGGCGCACAGTGTGCGTCCGCCGAATTGTAGAAATTTTAAATTTATATTATTTATTTTAATATTAAATGTAATAGATATATAATAAAAATATTATAATTTCTATTTTCAATTAGCAGACACAAGGCTTGCCCCTAAAATTAATTGAAACATATTAATGATTAATGTTTAATTTTCTATTATTTTACGGACGCACACTGTGCGCCCCTACACGTGTAATTATAATCTTGCATAATTTTTTAAACATATAATCCTCCCTACAAACACAAATTTATATTGAATTATTACCCCTGAATTGTAACTGTGCATTATTTGGTTCTAATGTTTATTTTCAAATAATTGTCAAAATTCTCCGTCCCTTATGGCAAAACAAAAGACATTCTTAAAATTTTAAGAATGTCCTTAAATTCTCTTTTATTTTACTTTAATATTAAATCTTGTTATTTCTTGTCCTGCATATGTTACTACTATATATCCATTTCCATTTATTACTTGTTCTTCTGCCCATTCTTCTAGTGCTATTCCTATATAGAATACATCTGTATTAGCATATGTTGTATCTTCCATATTTGGATTATGTATTAAGTGTATATTTTCATTATAGGCATTTATATGTATGGATTCCATTATATCGTTTGATGATCCTTCTAGGTTAAACATTACATTATCTATAAAACTTATATTTCCTGTGTCTTCTTTTAATTCATGTATATCTTTTACTTTTACCCTAGAGATTTTTTTACCAATCTCATCATCAAAAACACCATTTTCATCAATTTTATAAATAGGAACTAAAGTGTAAATATATCCATCTCTTTCTACAACTGCATTTTCTTCTTGTTCCTCTATACTGTCTTCTGATTGATATAATGTAATTGTCTCATTTTCTTCATTACCTACTACTAGTTTTATTTCACTTACTTGAATTTGTATGTCTGATTTTACATACCCTTCTGTACCTTCTTGTCCAATTGAAATTGATAATATTAACTCTCCTGATTGTTGTGGTGTTATTGATACTTTCTTTATGATTGAATCACTATTTTTTGCTCTATTAATTACATATCCATCTTCATTTAGGAATTTTACATCTATCTTACTTTCTGATGACGCTGATACTAATACTTTTGACATGTCTACTCCTGTAATTTCTTTTTTATCTTCTGCTGTATATTCATGCCAAAAATGTATTCCAACTTTTGATTCTGTTCCTTGTACAAAGTCTGTTGTGTCTAATGTTATTTTATTTATGCTTTTATCTTCCTTAATTACTATTTTAATGTCTGTTCCTGTTACTTTTCCAACACTTGGTATAATTGTATAAGAATCGGAAACTTTACCTATAAATGATACTATTATTGCCCCATTTACTCCATTTCTTTTTCCAATTGTTGCTATTTTATCATCATTTACGATTTTTCCATTGCTATCTTTTATTACAAGTTTTAAAGCATTTATATTTATATCTTCTTCATTTTCTCCTGATTTTAATGTGAATTCTATAGGATTATAACAAATTCCTTCTGTGAAATTTGTACTTGAAATTATTGTTGTTATTTCTTTATTTAATACATTTACTAAAACTTCAAAGCTTGATGTGAAATTTATTGTATCATTTACTCTATAAGATACTGTTACTGTTTGTCTTCCTGGTACATTTTTATTGTATCCACTAATCATGTATTTTTCCATGTCAATTCTCTCTACTTTACCAGAAGTATATGTTATATTTATTTTTCCTCCTGCTAAATTTATTTCTTCTCCAACTGTATATATGTATTTTGTTGGATTTGTAATTGTTATATTACTAATAGTATCTTCTGGTTCTACTGGATTTGAAGCTTCTGGTTCTTCTACAACAAGTCCTGTATTTAAGTTTCCTAAATAAAACAATATTATTCTTTGTGCATCTATTAAATTAATATCATTATTGTCTTTATTGTTTACATTTGCTGCTATTGCATTTAATCCTGTTAATGCATTTGTATTTGGATTTAAGTAATGTAATATTATTCTTTGTACATCTATAAGGTTTATTTTTCCGTCTCCATTTACATCTCCATAAATTACTATATTATATTTATCAGTATTTTCGTTTACTGTAATTTGCGTTCCTGTCCCTACAGGCTCGTTTGATATACTTTTTATTGTAAGATTTGCTTTTGCAAATTTAGCTCTTATGTCTAATGTTTCTGCTTGATTTGCATTATCAAAAATAAATGGTAAAATCAAATTATTATCTTGCATAAAAACATTGTCTAGTGCATTTTCAGTACTATGATTATAGGCTTTTGCTTCTTGTATTTCAATATCTTTATTTATTTTATTTGTTGCTTGAAATAGTCCACTTATTCCTACTACAATTGTTGTTATTCCTATTAATGCTAAACCTTTACTTGTTTTTTTCATCTTTAATACCTATTCCTTTCTCCTTATTAATAATTTCTAATTCTATAAATAACTATACCAACTATTATTATAGCAGCAGCAATGATTAGAATTATTGCTAAAATAATATAATTTGGTTTATTTTGATTATCTCCATCTTGTACATTTTCAATTTCTTCGTTTTGTAGTATATTTGATTCATCTTCTGTCTGATTATAATTTCCTTCACTTGATGAGTTATCATTTATTGAATTATTAATTACATTTCCATCACTAATATTTGTATCTGTTATTTGGTTCGCATTTGTATTTGTTTCTGTATTGGTATTTGTATTTGTATTTTTATTTGTACTAGAATTATTGCTTGTATTAGGCTTTTTATTTGTATTGGTATTAGTATTTGTTCCTGGATTTGGCGTTGGGTTAGGTGTTGGATTTGGGTTTGGATTAGGATTTTCTGGTTGTACTGGTACTTCTGGTTCTGATGGCTTTTTTATATTAGCAGTTACATTTCCACTAATATTCGCCTGTAATTCATCTCCATTAGCATTTGATATTACTATATTAGATACCGTAAAGTTAGCTACTCCTTCTGCTATTGTTTTAAATGTAACTGTCATACTAGTAATTGTTTTATTTTCAAAGTTTGCATCAATATAATCTAATTTTATTGCTCCTCCTTTATCACTTGCTTTCCAAGCATTGCTTCCTACATATTGTAATATATTTTTATTGTAATTTAAGTTTAAACTTGCTGTTCCTACTGGCTGTGAAAAAGATATTGTTATAGTTATTGTATTACCTATTTCTGGGGTTACATTATCTGCTCTTAAACTAACTGTTGCAGAAGCAGCACTAACATTTCCCATAAATATGATTATTATTAAGAACATAATTACTGAAATAACTATTGATTTTTTCATTATTTTACTCCTTTTTATATATTTTTTTAACAGGTATATTATAACACTTTTTCCTATTTTTGTAAACCTATTATGTCTCTTTTTTTACTAATTATGGAGTTGCATGCATATTTGTTAAAGTATTTTCATCATTTTCATTTGGTGTAGATATAATGTTTGTTATGTTATCCTCATCTGGATTATCTTGTATTCCATGATTTATTGCTTCATCTTCATTATTTGATTCTGTATTATTTATATTTGTTTCATCTTTTTGTATTATTGATTTGTTTGTAAAGTAAAGGGTTACTCCTGTTATAGATAATATTAGCACTAATATTATTACTATCATTAAAATTATACTTTTATTTTTCATTTTAATATTCTCCTTTTATTGTACTTTTGTATCTTTTGAACAGGGCACGATAAAGCTTCGTGCCCTTTGTTCTTATGATTATTATCTCATTATTTTAAATTTAATTGGTGTTATTGACATTCCATGCTCGTCTTCTACACGTAATGTCCAAACTCTTGATACATCAATAGCTTCATTTTTAATATAATATTCGCCTTCTCCGTTTATTGTATAGTATTTACTACTATCTTCTTCTAACTGACTATTTGATTTATCTACTAATGTAATTACTGTTTTTTCATCTCCACTTGTTAGTGTTGCTCTATAAACATCTGATACATCTACAAATTTAATTGTTCTATGGTCTTTACTTACTACTACTTCTGGTGGTATTGTGTCTATTAAAAATCTTCTTTGAGTTGTTGCTATATTTTGACCTTCAACTCTAATTGTATATGCTCCATCTTTTAATAATTCTCCATTATATGCTTTTTCTTCTTCTTCATCTTTTTGTATATACATGTTTACATTTTCTTTATCACACATAATTGTTAGATAATCATTATATACTGGAATTTTACCATCTTGATTTTCTTCAATTTCTACTTTTAAATCATTGTCATCTAAGTAATAAATGTTTGGCGGATAGTCTAACACTATAAATTTAATAACCTTTTCTATTGCATTATTTCCAGATGAATCTTTTGCTGTATATTTTACTACATATTCTCCTACTTCTTCTCCTATAATTTCTACATTAGATGATTGACCATTAACTGTATATTCTAAATTTACACTTGTATCATAATTATCTGTTGCATTTGCTAAACTATTTAATTTAAAGCTTGCTTTTCCTTTTATGAATTTTACAGTAGTTTCATCGTTTTCATTTTTATTTACTTCTATGTCATCTGTTGCTTCAATTTCAAGTAGTGTAATTACTGGAGCTATTTTATCAACTACTTTTACTGTTCTTGTTACAGGTTCTGCACCTTCTACACTATAAGTTATTGTATAAGTTCCTACTTTTGTTGTATCAACTATTCCTGTTGTTTTAACTTTAAGCTCACTTTCTGTACTGTCTATATTATAAACTGTAGCTCCTTCATCTACATATTCTGAATTAAGTTCTATTTCTACTTCTGATAATCCATTTAATACTATTACTATTTGCTCTGTTGGATTTTCTGATAGTACCACAATTTCAAATGATGTAGTAAATTCTTCTCCATGTGTAGCACTCGTTTCATCATTATCTGTATATGTAACTGTTACTGTTTGTTTTCCTTGAACTGTAGGATTTAAGTTATATCCTGTTAATGTTACATCTGTAGTTATTTCTGTCTTTTCGTCTAGTTCTTCTTCTGATGCTTTTAATGCTATTATTTTCATACCTTCTGTATTTAATGTTGTTTCTTGTCCTGCTATATAAACTATTTTTGATGGTCTGTCTGCTATCTCAATTCCTTTCATATAGTCTTTTACTGTAACTTTGTAACTTGCATCTGTTTTTCCTTTGTATGATATTGTTACAAATTGTGAACCTAGTTTTTTAGAATTATAGTCACTGCTTACTTCTGCTTTATTCATATCTATAGTTTCTTGACTATTATTGTTATATGTTACTAAAATTTCTCCATCTGTTAAGTCTAATTCTTCTCCATATTTGTAATCTACTTTTGTTGGAAATTTAGTAATAGTAATTTTGCTTACTGCTTTTTCTGTTATTGGTATATTTACACCTTTTATTATTGTACCTGTATAGTTTCCTTTTCCTTCTATTAATATTTTTGCTTTATAGTTTCCTATATTTACTGGCTCTTCATCTGTAAATTCTCCATCTGTGTTTGTAATTTCATCATGTTTAGCATATGTTATTGTTACATTATAGTCATTGTTTTTATCTAATGTTGTTCCATTTAATTTTACATTTTTTACTGTTGGTACTTTTGGTGTTCCATCATATACCAATTCTTCTTCTGTTAATAGATTTATTTCTACTTCTGCTCCTGCAATTGATGTTGTTGTTATTGTATATATTCCTGATTTTATTGTTATTGTATAGTTTCCGTATTTTCCGTCTGTTCCTGTTATTGGATAGTCTCCTACTTGTGATGTTTCTGTTGCTGTTGTTTTTAGTGAAGCTATTACTCCTATACTTTCTAAGGTGTCTTCTCCTACTAATGTATTATTTGTATAATCTTCTCCGTTTTCTGCGTCTCCTGATACTGCTAGTCTTGCTGTTAATTTTTCTAAGTTTTCTACTCCATATTCACTTGTTTTGTCTTCTGCTATTACTGTTATTGCTTTTTCTGTTAT
>CARPYP010000005.1:0-38277 GCA_949045875.1 uncultured Clostridia bacterium
ATAATGCTTTTATGGAAAAAGGAATAGTAGATAATATTATTTTAAATTATAATCCATTTGTATTAAATAAAGGAATACCACTATTTAAAGGTAATTATTTTGAAAACAAACTAAAACTTGAAAAAATTATAAGAGAACAGGAAGATATAGTACAAGTTCATTATAGTGTTATAAACTAAAAACAAGAAAATAAGTATAGCAAAGAAAGGAGATGTTGATAAATGAAAGAATTAGATAACGAAGAAATTTATAATAATAAAACTTTTGAAGATATAAAACATATTGACGAAAATGGAATTGAATTTTGGTATGCAAGAGAATTGATGAAAGTTTTAAGTTATAAAGATTGGAGATATTTTGATGCAGTAATTGGAAAAGCAAAGATAGCTTGTCAAAACTCTGAAATAACTGATATTGACCATTTCGTTGTCAGCAACAAAATGGTAGAAATAGGTTCTGGTGCGAAAAGAGAACAAAAAGATTATAAATTAACACGATATGCTTGCTATCTTATAGCTCAAAATGCAAATCCAAGATTAAAAATTGTAGCTCTTGCACAAACATATTTTGCAATTCAAACCAGAAAACAAGAAATTACTGAAAAGGAATATACTTCATTAACAGAAGATGAAAAGAGATTTTATCAAAGAAATTTAACTAGAAAAGGTAATTATTCACTTAATCAAACTGCTAAAAATGCAGGAGTAAAAAATTTTGATAAATTTCATAATGCTGGATATAAAGGTTTATACAATGGAGAAACAGCAGATGATATTGCAAAAAGAAAAGGATTAAGATATAGAGAAGATATTTTAGATAATATGGGAAGTGAAGAACTTGCAGCTAATTTATTTCGTATAACACAAACAGAATCGAGATTAAAAAGAGATAAAGTTGATACGGAAAAGAAAGCCTGTGATACTCATAATAAAATTGGGAAAATAGTTAGAAAAGCTATTAAACAAGCAGGACGGAACTATGCCAGAAGAATTGCCTACACCTAAAAAGAGTTTGAAACAATTAGAAAAAGAAAATAAGAAAAGTTTAAAGAAAACAGAAAAATAGTTAACAAGCTAGTTCCACAGTGTGGAACTAACATAAAAACAAAAAATATATCAGGAGAATAATATGATACAGAATAAAGAAAGTTTAGTATATAGCCTAGAAAATTCAATAAATAATTTAGAAGCAGTTGTAAAAGAATCAGTAAAAATGAATACACCACAACAGAGAGAAGTATATAGCAGTTTAGGCACAGCTTTATTATGGATAGGCTCATGTTTGGATAGATTGGAAAACATAGAATATACAGATGAAGAATTTAAATATGTTCAAGCATTTAAAGGTGCATATAACGTACAAAAGCATGGAGCAGATTTAGTAGGATTTACAGGATTTATAAGTGGAAGTAGTTTTCCTATAAGATTTCCAATGAGATTTGGAGAAGGAAACTATTATTTTAAGGAACTTAATGAACACATAATAAAAAATAAAAATCAAATTATTAGATATAATGAAATATTAAAAGATAAAGATATAATTAAATCAGTACAACAAATAAAAGCAATAATATTAGATAAAATGAAATGAAATGAAATATAAATTTTTCTAAAAAGTATTGCCAAATATAAAAAATTATGTTAAATTAAAAACATAGTAATAGACCAAAAACACCGATGTGGGTATACATATCTTTGAAACTATTGCTATAACTGATTTTGAAACGGATAATAAAGTGCTTTTGTGCAAGGTGTTTTTCGCATACGTCCTCCGCTAAGGCACCAAATTAATAAGTCCTAGAATATTTGAAATATCAATATTCTAGGACTTATTTTTATCATTTTTGATGCAATAGTAATGCAGTAGCTTTTTATTTTATATTATGAAATAGAACTAAAAGATAATGAAATCGGCAGTCTAAAAAAGGAACTATCTACTAAAGACAAGATTATAGACAGATTACAAACTGAAAAATAAAAACTAAAACAAGAATTACAAAAATTCAAAGGCTTTTGGCATAGTATTATGAGCCATTTTCATAAAAGAATTTGCTACGATAAAGATAATAACTATAAAATTGTTAGTGATGACCTATATAAAAATGGCATATTCGACAACAACGATAATGAAATTGCTAATAATATTGCTAGAAGAGTAACTATAACAGATGAAAACAAGCAAAAAATAGAAAAAGGAGGTAATTTTGTAATAATGAAGAAAGGAAAGTAGCAGGAATTTATATTCGTGTAAGTACAGAAGATCAAGTAAGAGAAGGATTTAGTCTAGGAGAACAGGAGGAAAAGTTAAAACAACTTTGTAAATATAAAGATTATAAAATCTATAAAGTTTACAAAGATGCAGGAATTAGTGCAAAAAATATGTCAGGTAGACCAGCATTTCAGCAAATGCTAGAAGATATGAGAGATAGATTTGATAAATGCACAGGAAATATTGCCTATCACGCATACCAAAGTTTTAAAACAGGAGAAGTATCGCCAGAATTAGCACATAAAATTGGAGTAGAACTAGCAGAAAAGATGTGGAGTGAATATCAAGTTGTAGTTGCAACACACTTTAATACAGGCACATATCATAATCATTTTGTAGTAAATTCAGTTAATATGTTTATAGGAAAAAAGTTCAATTGTAACAAAGGTGCATATTATCATTTCAGAGAGTTATCAGATGAACTATGTAAAGAATATGGATTAACAGTTATTGATAAGCCAGCAGGAAAAACACCAAGAAGTATATATTTTGCAGAAAAGCGAGATGAATGCACTACAGTTTTAAATAAGTATAGAAAAAATCTAAAAACAGCAAACTATATTTTAGAAGATACACCAAAGGTTAAAGAAGTTATAAGAATTGAAATGAAAATGAAAAATGGACAAGAAGATATTACTAAAACAAAGAAAAAAGACAGATATGTAAGATAAGAATATTAGAGGTTGTTATATAGCAAAGTAACAACCTTTTGTGTTTTTAGTATAAAAGCTATTGTGATAGTTATAAGAATTTGTTATAATGCTTTCAGTAAAGTAGGTGTAAAAATTAAAAGAAGGCTTAATATATTCATTGATGAAAGTGGAGATTATGCACATTTTGATCTTAAACAAAGACAAGATATATTTTGGTCAATATTTTTCTTTTCAAAAAGAGTAAAAGTAAAGATACATACCATTATAGTAGATAAACGATTAAAAAATAATAAAACACAACTAAATAGAGAATTGGCGAATGGAACAAATAACTTTTTTAATTCAATATCAGACTATATGAATGAATTTGAAAAAGTTGTAGTTTATTATGATAATGGACAAGATTTAAAAAAATTGAAAAAACTCATAAATTATGATATATTGAGACTATAATAGATGGGAGGAAAAAATGAGCAAAGAAATAGTAATTATAACAGGTGGAGCAAGTCGGACTAGGCTTAGAACTTGTAAAACAATTTATCAAAAAGAATTATTTTGTATGTAATATAGATAGAGCTTTTGAAAAAATGAAAATATTAAATAATACATATAAAGATAACTATAAAGGCTTTATAGGAGATATTTCAGATAATGAATTTGTCAAAATGTTATTAATGAAATATCAAATTTAGGAAATATAAACATACTAATTAATAATGCAGGAGAGCCATCATTTAAGTTACCTACAAAATATGAAAAGGAAGATATAGACAAATGTTTTAAAGGTCTGCAAGGTATGATTTTATTTTCAACGGAAACTTTAAAAGCAAAAGAAGAAAAGTACTTAAAAATCGTAAATATAATGTCTTCTGCTGCACTAAGAGGAAACAAACAAGAAGCGGTATATTGTGCTACTAAATGGGGAGAAAGAGGATATACAGAAAGTTTGAAAGTTGCTTATAAAGGTACAAGCGTAAAAGTAATAGGAGTATATCCAGGAGGAATAAACACAGAGTTTTATAAAAATAGCAGAGACTATGTATCAGAAGAAAAACAATCTACATTTATGAAACCTTATGATGTTGCTAAAACAATCATAGATAATGTTACAAATGATACTAATTTAACAATTGCAGATATTATAATTGAAAGAAATTAATAGGAGAAAAATAAGCAATTATGGAAGATATGAAATTAAAAGATATAGGCATAGACAAATTTGAAAAAGATGTATATTTATATTATTTAAAAATATTTCCAGAAGATGAAAGAAAACCATTAGAACTATTACAATCGTCTTATGAAAAGCACTACACAAGAATTATAGAAATTTTATACAAAAATGAAATAATTGGATTTATGATATTAAATAAAGTTAAAGATAAAGGATATGCTGTTTTAGATTATTTAGCTATACTACCACAATATAGAAATAACAAATTTGGTACTAAAGCATTACAAATTTTATTAGAACAAGAAAAAGAAAATAGTGGCATTTTTATAGAGATTGAAAAAGTTGGATTAGGCAAAGACATAGAAGAAAATTTATTAAGAGAAAAGAGAAAGAATTTCTATGAAAAAGTAGGCTTTAAAAAATTAAATTTTGATTTATTTTTATTTGATGTTGTATATACACCTTATTTATTCTCTAATAGACAAGATGATGAAGACATGATTATTGATGAAATATTAAATATTTATGAAGCAATATCAGGAAAAGAGAGAATAGAACAAAATTGCAAAATAATAAAGAAGTTAAGATTTGAAGAAATAAGCAAAGATAATATAAAAGTAGCAGCAAAGTTACAATATGAGATTTTTCCTAATTCAAGTGCATATTCAGTATATAAATCGAAAATCACAGGAGAAAGAAAAGATTTATATATAGGGTACATAGCTTATATGGGAGATAAACCAATTGGAGTAACAGGAATTTATGAAATTCCAGAATATTCAGATACGGTATGGTTAAGTTGGTTTGGAATAAAGAAAGAATATCGAAAATTAGGATATGGAAAACAAATACTAGATTATACAATTGAAATGGCAAAGACTCTGAATAAAAAATATTTGAGACTATATAGTTTTGAAATCTGGAATAGTGAAGCACAGGCATTTTACAAAAGAAATATGGATTTAGGGGAATATTATTATAATGAAAAAGAACATAAAGACATATTTGAGGGTAAACCAAAGGTATTTAGTATCAGTTTATGTGATGAAAAAGTAGAATTATGGAATGACAAGTTTATAAATATATCAGAAGATGAAGATTCCCACGAAAAAAGTGTAATAATGATGAAAGAAGATGGAATTATAGATTGATAAAGGAGTGAAATGAATGGAAGAAATGCTGTAACTAATTTTGAAACGGATGCTTGTAGTGTTAAAATCTTTCTTTAGCTTACTTATCAGTATTTACAATCACATTATTTTATGATATTATATCAATACTATAAAAAATTTTAGGAGAAATAATGAAAAGATTAGTTGTTATTGATGGAAATAGTATTATGAATAGAGCTTTCTATGGGATTATTGGAAATAGGGTATTAAGAACAGAAGATGGAACATATACAAATGGAGTATATGGATTTTTAGCAATCATGTTTAAGATTTTAGAAGATTTAAAACCAGAATATTTAGCAGTAGCATTCGACTTAAAAGCACCTACTAAACGACACCTTATGTATGCAGAATATAAAGGAACAAGGCATGCAATGCCAGAAGAACTTGTAGCACAAATGCCAATAATAAAAGAAATTTTGAATGCAATGAATATTGCTATAATAGAAAAAGAAGGATATGAGGCAGACGATATTTTAGGAACATTGGCTAAAAGGGCAGAAAAAAAGGGGATAGCAACAACTATTCTTTCTGGAGATAGAGATACACTTCAACTTGCAAGCAAAATGATAACTATAAGAATTCCACATACAAAAGCAGGGAAAACCGAAGAAGAAGATTATAACTCAACAAAAGTTATGGAGACTTACGGAGTAACACCAAAAGGAATGATTGAAGTAAAAGGATTAATGGGAGATAAATCTGACAATATCCCAGGAGTTCCAGGAGTAGGAGAAAAAACAGCAATAGGATTAATAAAAAAATATAGAAATATAGAAAACTTATACAAAGCAATAGAAGAAGGGACAGCAGACGAAAAAGGTAAATTAAGAGAAAATCTAGAAAATAGTAAAGAATTGGCAATGCTTTCAAGGACTTTAGGCACTATTGATACAAAAGTGCCAATTGAAAAAAGACTAAAAGATTTAGAAGTAAAAGAATGGGATAAGCAAAAAGTATTAGAAGAATTTAAAACACTTAAATTCAAAAAATATATAGAAAAATTTGAACTTGATAAAGTTGAAGGAGAACAAGTAAAACAGCAAAATATAGAAGAATTATTTGATAAAAAATATATAACAAATGTTTCTGAAATAGAAGAATTAAAAAATAATATAATAAAACAAAAAGAAATGATATATATATTTGAAACTAAAGAAATATTTAACTATCAAAGTATAATTAATATGGAAATTAGTAATATATATATTTTTAATGGAGGAACTTCATACAAAATAGAAAAAAGCCTTTTAAATAATATTAAAGACGTGTTTGAAGATGAGAGTATAAAAAAAGTGGGATATAAGCAAAAAACAGATTATATATTACTTAAAGAACAAAATATAGAGATGAATAATATCTACTTTGATGTAGAAATATCAAGTTATTTATTAGATTCAAATGTTGGAAAATATACACTAGAAAGATTAGCTGAAAAATATCTAAGCATAGACATGAACAATATATACAAAAATGATAATAGTGATGTACAGTTAAATTTATTTAATGATATTCAAGAAGTGAATAAAAACGATAATATGGAATACCTATTGAAAGCATATATAATATCAAAATTATATGAAATAACAAATAAGCTATTAATAGATAAAAATCTTATTGATTTATTTAATAATGTAGAAATGCCACTAGAAACAGTATTAGCTGATATGCAGTGTAATGGAATACTTGTAGACAAACAAGAGCTTATAAATTATGGTGAATTATTAAAACAAGAACTAACAAAATTAACAGATGACATATACAAAATATCAGGACAAGAATTTAATATCAATTCACCAAAACAATTAGGAAAGGTTTTATTTGAAGATTTAAAACTTACAACATATAAGAAAACAAAAAGTGGATATTCTACAGATGTAGAGACTTTAGAGAAAATTAAAAGTGAGCATCCAGTAGTTGAAAAAATTTTAGAATATAGGCAAATAGCAAAAATGCTTACAACATATGTTGAAGGTCTTTTACCATATATTAATACTAATACAGGAAGAATACATTCATATTTTCACCAAACAGTTACAGCAACAGGGAGACTTAGTAGCTCTGAGCCAAATTTACAAAGTATACCTACAAAATTTGAATCGGGGAAAAAACTGAGACAAGTATTTAAACCACAAAAAGGATATATATTCGTTGATGCAGATTATTCACAAATTGAGCTTAGAGTACTTTCACATGTGGCTCAAGATGAAACATTAATAAATTCATTTAAGAATGGAGAAGATATACACAAACAAGTAGCTTCTCAGGTATTTAATACACCACTAGAAGAAGTAACGAAAGAACAAAGAAGTCATGCAAAAGCAGTTAATTTTGGAATAGTATATGGTATTAGTGATTATGGACTTTCTGAGCAAATTGGAGTTCCAGTAAAAGTCGCAAAACAATATATACAAAATTATTTTGAGAAATATCCACAAATAAAGAAATTTGAAGAAGAGATAATAGAAAAAGCTAAAAAAGAAGGATATGTAGATACTTTATATGGAAGAAGAAGATACATTCCAGAAATAAATTCAAGTAGTTATATGGTAAGACAATTTGGAATTAGAATTGCTACAAATACACCGATACAAGGAACAGCAGCAGATATAATGAAAATAGCAATGATAAATGTATATAATAGAATAAAAAAGGAAAAATTAAAAACAAAAATAGTATTGCAAATTCATGATGAATTACTATTAGAATCACCTATAGAAGAAAAAAAACAAGTAAAAGAACTTTTAAAAACAGAAATGGAAAATGCTGTAAAATTATTTGTTCCATTAACAGCAGAAGTTTCAGAAGCAAACAATTGGGAAGAATGTAAGTAAGGAGAAAGAATATTGAACAAAAAGAAAAAGACAATATTGATAGTAATACTAATAATATTATTAATATTAATATTGATAACTCTAAAGGCTATAAATATTGAAAATATAATATTAAAAAACATATATACAAAGCAATATGAAGAGTGTATTTATAAGTGCTCAGAGGAATGCGAAATTGACCCTTTATTAGTACTTGCTATAATAAGAGTTGAAAGTAACTTTAAAAAAGATAGTGTTTCATTAAGTCAGGCAAAAGGATTAATGCAATTAATGGATTCAACAGCAGACGAACTAGCAACAAAATTAAACATGAATGAAGACTATGATATATTCAATGCAGAAACTAATATAGAACTAGGAACCACATATATGTCTAATTTATTAACATATTATAACAACAATTTATATCTGGCATTAGCTGCATATAATGCTGGAATAGGAAATGTAAATAAATGGATAGAAAAAGGTACAATAAAAAAAGATGGTTCAGATATTGAAAATATACCATTTAAAGAAACGAGAAATTATGTTAGAAAGGTTTTAAGAGATTATAAAATTTATAGTAGATTATATGGATAGTTGAAAAATTATTGCTCTTTGGCGTTATTGTTCTACAAAAGAAAATCCTTTGGCGTGTTACAAGCATGCCACTGGTATTTCTTTCTTGGGCGCTTAGCCAAATAACAATTCTTTTCCAACTAAGGTGTTATAAATATTAAAGGAAAAGGATTAAGGATGGATAGTTTAGAGGAACAAATAAATAGAGATATAAAAGAAAGATTAACAGAGCATAGATATATACATTCAATAGGGGTAATGAAAAAGGCAGAAGAACTAGCGAAATTTTATGGATTAGATAGTAAAAAAGCAAGATTAATAGGTTTAGTACATGATATAGCAAAACAGATGAAACCATTAGAAATAGAAGAATACATATCAAAATATAATGTAGAATTAGATGAGATAGAAAAATCAAATACAGAACTCATACATGCAAAAATTGGTGCAGATATAAGTAAAAGAAACTATAATTTTGATGACCAAATGGTAGAGGCAGTAAAATATCATACAACAGGACATCCTAATATGGATATGATGGCAAAAATTATATTCATAGCAGATAAAATAGAAGAAAATAGAGATTATGAAGGTGTTGAAGAAAAAAGACAATTAGCATTCCTAAATATAGATAAAGCAATAATAGAAACAATAGACTATACAACAAAAGACAGTATAAATAGAGGAAAAATGATACATGCAGACTCAATAAATACAAGAAACTATTTATTACAAAAAATTAATTATAAAACAGAAATAACTAAAATGTAACTGTATAGTAGCTCTATCAACAAATATATAATAATACTTTATGAATTATATATAATAATTATAAAATAATAGAATAAAACCTCAAATTACGAATAAAATAATAAGAAAAATAATTGGACATGTAAGAGGTAATTTATGATTATTGATATGGGTTATTGGAATAAAGTTATAAGAAGAATAATAGGACTAGCATTAACTATTGTAGGTATATGTTTAGCAATAAAACTTTCGGTATTTTATACACCTTTTTTGATTGCTATAGCAATTGCAATGCTAATAGAGCCTTTAATAAAATGGACCTCTAAAAAAACAAAACTAGAAAGAAAGAAGATTGCAATAATAGTATTAGTATTGGTATTTGCAATAATTATAGGGATATTAGTTTTAGGAATAACAACTCTAATTTCTGAAGCCTCTAATCTATTATCAGGATTAAATGGATATATAGATATTGCATATGAAAAAGTACAAGAATTTACACAATATATTAAATTTGATGGATTTGAAAATAAAGAAGAACTAAATACAATTCTTCAAAATGCAACAAGAAATCTACTTGATACAGTATCAAATATTATTACTAGTTTTTTACAATCTGTATTAAATGCAGTTACTTCACTTCCAGAAATAGGAATTTATACAGTAATCACAATTATCGCAACATATTTTATGTGTACAGATAGATTATATATGTTAGACCAATTAGAACATCATTTACCTAAGAGTTGGGTAAGAAAAATAGGAATACATGTTAGGGAGATTGCTTCATATTTAGGAAGTTATTTAAAAGCTGAATTTATATTGATAGGAATTGATTTCCTAATTGTTTTAGTTGGTTTACTAGCAATGAACTTTTTTGGTTTTAACATTGAATATCCATTACTTGTAGCATTAGGAATTGGATTTGTAGATGCTTTACCTTTAGTAGGCTCAGGAACTGCAATGGTACCTTGGGCAGTAGTATCTGCATTAAATGGAGATTTAAGATTAGCAATATCAATATTAGTACTATTTGCAATAATAATTATAGTAAGACAATTATTGGAACCTAAAATTGTAAGCTCACAAATAGGAATTCATCCTATATTTACATTAATATCAATGTATACAGGATATAAATTTATAGGTGTATTAGGAATGTTAATAGGGCCTATTATACTTATCATATTAAAAAGTATTTTTGGAAGACTAATTGATAAGGGAATATTAAAAACGATTTTTGATAGGAGATAGATTTTGAAACTTAAAAGAATTTATATGTATTTAAGATTATTACTAATAAGAAATCGAGTAGGAATAAATAAGGAATTATTTATTCTTTACTCGATTTAGTTTTTTTATTCCCACTCAATTGTTGCAGGTGGTTTTGAAGTTATATCGTAAACAATTCTATTTATATGTTTTACTTCATTTACAATCCTTGAAGATACTTTTTCTAAAATATCATAAGGTATTTTTGCCCAAGTAGCAGTCATAAAATCTGATGTTTCTACAGCTCTTAATGCAAGAGTATAGTCATAAGTTCTTTCGTCACCCATAACTCCAACAGAGCGTAAATTTGTAAGTACAGCGAAGTATTGATTTAAATTTTTATTTAGTCCTGCATTTGAAATTTCTTCTCTAAAAATAGCATCTGCCTCTTTTAAGATTTCTAATTTTTCATATGTAATATCTCCAATGATACGAATTGCAAGTCCTGGACCAGGGAAAGGTTGACGATATACTAAGTGATCAGGAATGCCAAGTTCCAGACCAGTTTGTCTCACTTCATCTTTAAATAAGTCCCTTAAAGGTTCAACTATTTCCTTAAAATCTACATAGTCAGGAAGTCCTCCAACATTATGATGACTTTTTATAGTTTGTCCATTACTAGCACCACTTTCAATAACATCAGGATAAATAGTTCCTTGAACTAAAAAGTCAACTTTTCCAATCTTTTTAGATTCTTCTTCAAATACTCTTATAAATTCTTCACCAATAATTTTTCTTTTTTGTTCAGGGTCTGATACACCTGCAAGTTTAGCTAAAAAACGTTCTTTAGCATTAACTCTAATTAAATTTATATCATATTGTTCTCTAAAGATTTTTTCAACTTCATCACCTTCATTTTTACGAAGAAGACCATGGTCAACGAAGATACAAGTTAAATTTTTTCCTATTGCTTTATTTAATAATACAGCAGCAACAGAAGAATCAACACCACCAGATAAAGCACATAATGCTTTTCCATTTCCAATTTTATTTTTTAATGCTTTTACAGATTCTTCAACAAATGAAGACATATTCCAATCACCAGAACAATTACAAATATTATATATGAAATTTTTAATAATTTGTGTACCATTTTTTGTTAAGTTTACCTCTGGATGGAATTGAATTCCATAAATTTTCTTATTGTCGTCAGCAATACCAGCATTAGGGCAATCAGAAGTATAGCCAATATTTTTAAATCCTTCAGGTAATTTGTTTACAAAGTAAGTATGACTCATAAGACATATATTTTGATTTTCAAATCCAGAAAATAGAGGAGAGGTATTATCTATATTTACTAAAGTTTCTCCATATTCACGTTTATTAGCTTGTTCAACATTTCCTCCAAGTAAATGACTAATTAATTGCATACCATAACAAATACCAAGTACAGGTATCCCAAGGTTTAAAATTTTTTTATCACACATTAAAGCATTTTCTTCATAAACGCTAGATGGACTACCAGTAAAAATAATTCCTTTTGGATTTTTCTTTTTTATTTCTTCAATTGATATATCATGAGGTACGATTTCTGAATAAACATTACATTCACGAACACGCCTTGCAATTAATTGATTATATTGTCCATAAAAATTTAGAATTAGTATAGTTTCTTTATTTTCCATATTTTCCTCCCAAATAAATTTTTTTAATTATATTGTAGTGGTAAATTGCATGTTCCCACTTACAATTTATAGTTAATTTTATTGAGTACATTTAATGTACCCATATGTAAAATCATTCATATATTTTATCATAATACCCACAAAATGTAAATAAAATAAGGCAAATTTTACTCTAGTGTCGAATTCTGTCGTACGATTTTTCTTGCATTTTGTAATTTAGGCGAGTATAATCAATAGCATAGTGTGAGTTACATAATCATGCTAAATAATTTAAGAAGGGAGGATAAACTTTATGAATAAGAAGAAAATAATTTCAATTTTCACAATTATTGTCTTAATTATATTATCTTTTTTAACTGGTAGTACATTTGCCAAATATTTAACTGAATATAAAACCACAGCTTCATTACAAATAGCAAGGTGGTCAGTATCAGAAGAATTTTTAGTAAATGGAGTTAGTAACGAATCTCAAAAAATAAATCTTGCAACAACGTATAATCCTGAAACTTTAGTAAATGGGAAAATTGCACCAGGTACATCTGGAACTTTTGGAGTACAAATAGATGCAACTGGAACAGAAACTGGAATAAATTATGAAATTAAATTTGATAGAATTTTAGGAGCAATAATTAATAATTTAGTATTCACTTATAACAATAATACTTATTCTAATTTATCAGAATTATCAAATATTATAAGTGGAAAGATTGCAGCAAATGCAGAAAACAAAATTGTAAATTTAGAAATCGGATGGTGTTGGCCATATGAAACAGTAGAAAATGGAAGTTTTCATGATGGAGATATCCAAGATACTTTAGATGGTTCAACTATTTATAATTCTAAATACAGCTTTGATGTTACAATAACATGTACTCAGGATATTCCAAAAGTCTAAAACTTTGAAAAATCAAATTGATTTTGAAATTCAAATTTGTTCTTAATTTTATAAAAAATCATTATTTAAGTAAGAACTAATTATATGGATTTTAATTAGTTCTTACAATTAAATTTTTATTCATAAAGTTCATATCACAATGAAGAGTTTTATCAAATTTATTATTTATTCACTAATTCTATCAATTGTAATCAGTTTTATATTTTTGAAATTTATAAATAAATCAGAAATTAGTCAGCTATTTGGATATAGTTGTTTAAAGGTTATAACAGGTAGTATGGAACCTGAGATAAAAACTGGTGAAAATGTATTAATAAAAAAATGTAAAGATTACAATGTAGGAGATATTATAACTTATATTACAAAAGATTTAGAAATAATAACTCATAGAATTGTTTTAAAAGATGAAGGACTCTATTATACAAAAGGAGATGCTAATAATGTAGAGGATCCTGAGCCAATATTAAACAACCAGATTTATGGTAAAGTTATTTTTCATTTTAATTCATTTTTGCCTAATTCATTTTTTTCTTTTGCAAAATTTATTAATTCCAATAAAACCTCAATAAATGCTAAAATTGCAAAGCCAATTTTTATAGTAAATGGTGATAAAGAAATTTTAATTGAAAAGTATGGTAGTGTAAATGATTATAATTTCTCTGTTAAAAATTATAATGACAACAACAATACAAGTGAAGTCAGCCTAAATTATAAAATAGAAATTATTGCTAATGAAAATATAAAATATCAATTGTTTTGTAATGATAATTTAGTAAATGTAAATAACATTTTTACTTTACCACATAGTAATCCTAAAGAAGATAATTATACATTAAAAATAGAGGCTCCAGAAGATTATAAAGGGAGTGTAAAAATAAATGTATATGCATATCAAATGAAGGAGGGGAAAAGTTGATATTATTTAATAATAAAGAGGCTGATTTAGAGCATAAAAAAACTTATAGAGAAAATATCAAGTTTAAATTTGCTGGTTCTGCGTTATTGTTAAAACGTAATAAAAATGGAAAAATAAAAAAAGTCTTACAGATTCATTCTGGATATAAATTAAAAAATAATGGTATTTATGAATTAATACTTAATGATGATTATTTAATTCATTTTTGTTTAAAAAAGAGATTATTTATAATCTTGTTTCTAATAGGAATTATACTATTTGGTTCATTTTATTTTGGTTTTAAATCTCAAAACTTTTCTTATACCCCAAATGATAATGTATACATATTTACTACTACTGATGTCGAATTCAGAAATATAGATTTAATTGAAAACTACAAAAAATCTACAGTTTTAAATGATAAAATTGCACCAGGTACTGTAGGTAACTTTACTATACTGATTGATAATAATACACGTGATGATTACAAATATTCATTTATATTTAATGAAAAAAATATGAAACCTGAAGGATTATACTTTAAATTCAAAGGAATTAAATATTATAAAATTAAAGATTTAATATATCAACTTAATGGCTCATTAAAGGCTCATAAAGCAAATGTTTTAAAAATTGAATGGTGTTGGGATTATCAAGGAGATGATATAAAAGATACACTAGATGGTACTTTAGCTTTAGATTATTCATTTGAAATATCATTAGTATCTACAAAATTATAAAGGAGGGGAGAAAAAGTGTATAAAAAATATATAATTATATTTATTTTTAATTTATTATTTTTAATTAATAATAATCAGACATTTGCTAAATATGTATTTAATGATACATTAAATGTTGCAATACTTAATACAGGAGGCAATTATTATCTAATTAAATATACAGAGAAAGGTAATTCTAATGAAAAAATAGAGAAAGTATATAAAGGTGATAATCATGACTCAAATGGAGCAATATTAAAACAATGGATAATTGATAAAAGAACTACTCTAGAAACAATTAAAATTGAAGATGATAGTGGAGATATAAAAGACTGCTCATATCTTTTTGGTGGAAGTAATGAAATTCTAGTATGTGTATTTCTCAAAAAAATTGATTTAAGTGGATTTAATACAGAAAATGTTACTGATATGAAATTCATGTTTTATGATTGTGTTAGTTTGGTTGATTTAAATGTTTCAAATTTAAATACTAGTAAAGTTATAGATATGTCTTATATGTTTAAGAACTGTCAATCTCTACAAATAATTGATTTAAGAAGTTTCGACACGCATAATGTTACTAATATGAATGGTATGTTTGGAAATTGTAGAGTAGCAAAAGAAATTAAGGTTTCTTCAAGATGGACAACTGAAAAAGCCTCTACTCAGAATATGTTTAGAGACTGTGGAGTATCTTCTGTAAGTTTTAATAGTTCTTCTTAAGGTATTAGAATTTATTTATATAAGAGAGGCGCACACGATAAAAATACCGTGTGCGTTTTACTTACTTAAAAGAGTCAATGAAAAAAGAAATGATACTGCAACAACTAAGGTTATTGATATATTAGCACAAAATGCTATGAAAAGATTTGGTGTAGCACATCCGCAAATTTGAAAAAAATGGTTTCAAAAATTTACATAATTACATAATATATTATATATTCAAAATAGATAGGGGGATAATATTTTGGAACTAAAGGGGAAGAAGATAGGTTTTTGTTTAACAGGTTCTTTTTATACATTTAAAAATACCTTTGATGAAATGAAAAAAATCATAAAAAAAGGTGGAGAAGTTATCCCTATTATGTCTTATTATGCTTATAATACTGATAGCAAATTTGGAAAAGCTAAAGACTTTGTTTGTGAAATAGAAAATATTACAGGGAAGAAGGTTATACATAGTATGCAAGAAGCGGAATATATTTCGGACTATTGCGAATTAGATATAATGATTATTACTCCATGCTCACGGAAATACAATCGCAAAACTTGCAAATTCAATAACTGATACACCAGTATTAGTTGCTTCTAGAACTCATTTAAAAGATAGTAAGCCATTAGTTTTAGGACTTTGTTGTAAAGATGGCTTAAGTCTTAATGCCGAAAATATAGGAAAATTATTAAATAGGAAAGATTTGTTTTTTGTACCATTTAGGCAGGATAATCCAATAACTAAGCCATATTCAATATGTTTTGATTACAAGTACATAATAAAAACTTTAGAGAATGCATTAGATAAGGAACAGATACAACCATTATTAAACTAAAAACATTTTTTCGTTTTTTGATAAAAAACTATTGACAAGAACTCTTGTTTGATATATACTCTATTCATATCAAGAATAAATGTTCGTGAATATGTAAATGGAGGTAAGAAAATATGAGAAAGTTAAATGTAAAAAGGATTATGAAATTAATTGTAGTAATGGTTATATTAGTAATAACAATTTTATTATTTATACATTCTACATCATTATCATTTAGAGATACACAATATCGTGAGATATATGTATGTAGTGGTGATACATTATGGAATATTGCAAAAAACGAACAACAAAATAATGATTACTATAAAGGAAAAGACATTAGAGAGGTAATATTTCATATCAAAAAAATTAATAATTTATCAGGGTCAGAATTAAGTATTAATCAAAAAATATTGATACCTTATTTATAGAAACTTTTAGGGCACGTTATATCGTGCCCAGAGAATTAATAATATTTATAAATCAGCTAAAGGGTTACTTTCAACTGCAGCTCGTACTTGTTCATTTGCAACATGTGTATAAATTTCAGTAGTAGAAATACTTTCATGTCCTAAAAGTTCTTGTAATGCTCTTATATCAACATTCCCATATTGATACATAAGAGTAGCGGCAGTATGTCTTAATTTATGTACAGAATATTTATTAGAATCAATTCCTGCCTTTCTAAGTTCTTCTTTTACGACATATTGTACAGTTCGATTTGCAATTCTTTCATGCCTTTCAGAAAGGAATAGAGCATTTTTATCTTCTATTTTTAATACATCATTTGGTCTAACTTTTAAATAAGAATTTATAGCATTAATACAAGATTTATTTAGGTAAATAGTTCTTTCTTTATTTCCTTTTCCTATTACAGTCATTTTATTTTCACTAAAATCAATATCTGTAATATTAATTCCTACTAATTCTGAAAGACGCATACCACAATTTAAAAATAGAGTAATTATAGCATAATCTCTTTGTATATTTCTATTTTGTCTTTCATTAGTAGATACAGATTGAGCTGCACATAATAGGGTTTTGCTCTCTTCTAAAGATAAATACTTAGGTAATCTTCTCTCAAGTTTAGGATTTTCTAAGTCTTGTGCTGGATTTTTATCTAATTTAAAATCTTCATCTTTAGAAGATAAATAATTAAAGAAAATTCTAATACTAGAAGATTTTCTAGAAATGGTAGTTGCTTTACAATTTCCATCAGTTCTAAGCATAGATAAATATGAACGTATATCAGATAATTTTACTTTATTAATAACATCAAATGGAACATCTCTGTATATAATTTTTTTAAACTCATTTTCATCTTCATTTAATGAACAATATCTCTGTTTAATAAATCTCAAGAAATTAGCAATATCATAATTATATTCTTTAACGGAATTAGGTGATTTATTTAAAATAATCAAAGTATAATCTAAAAAGGCATTCAAATAATCAGGGTTATCATTACGGTTAATCATAAATATATCTCCTTACATAAAAATATTACAAACATATTATATAACAATTATAAAATAATTAAAAGCAAATTTTATTACTTTATATATTAAGTTTAATTGTATAACAAAACAATTATTTTAAATCATAGATTGTAATGAATTTTTAATTACTTTTTAGAAAAATAGTAGTCAAAAAATAGAAAGTGTATTATAATATTATTTAAAATAAGAAGGAGCTACTATATGGAAATTTTATTTGTTAGACATGGTAAAACAGAATGGAATAATGAAAAAAAGATGCAGGGAAATGTTGATATACCACTTAGTAATGAAGGAATAGAGCATGCTAAAGTAATGGCAGAGAAACTACAAAACTATAAGATAGATGTTGCTTTTTGCTCGCCATTAAATAGAGCAGTAGAAACAATGGAAATTATAAATAATTCTAGAGAGAATAAAATACCAATTATAATAGATGAAGCATTAACAGAAAGAGACTATGGTTTATATGAAGGACGTAATAAAATGGCATTTAATTATGATATTATGTGGGATTATAGTAATCAATTAAATACAGAAGGATTTTTTAGGTTTGCATGGCCAATTATACATTTTATTTTTGGAAAATTGTTAAGAGCATATAAGGATAAAAATGTTCTAATAATTTCGCATGGTGGAGTCTCTAAAATATTTGAAATGATTTTAAGTAAAAATTCATTATATCCAGATGAATTAGCGAAATATTTACCAAATAATAGTGAAATAATTACTTATAGAAATATAAATGAAAATGACTTTGTTTTTAATGTTAACGAAGCTAATAAGGTAGAAAACAATAGAAGACAGATTTTGGAGATATTAACTCCTAACAAAATATCATTAATATTTCCAAATTTAAAAATAGAAGATTTAATTGATGTTAATAATATATCTAAATCCCCAAAAATTCGATATAGAGCATGTATTATATTTGCAAGAGAAGATGGCAATATTGCAATTGAAACATATAAAAACACAAGAGAATGTAAATTACCAGCAAGAACTATAGAGCCTACTAAAAATATATTAAACCAAGTAAGAGAAATTCTATTGCAAATGACTGGTTATCTTGGGGACATTTCTGATTTTTGTAATATCGGAGAAACTTTAGAAATTAGACCTAGCGATCCAGTTGCAGAAATAGTATGTACACAAATATATTATATATCAAAAGCAATAGTAGTAGGAGAACCTATGCCTGATAATAAAGATGAAATAGAAGGATTTAAGTTAAATTTTTATTTGCCAAAAGAAGCGATTAGTTTAATGCATAAATCTCTATTAGAAACAAAAGGAATACAAGGAGAATTCTATAGACCTTTAATTACAAAAAAATCAATTGCATTAAGAGATAAGCTTATTTTAGATTTTTGGTATAATGGAAATAAAACATAAATTTCAGGTGTAGCCTTACTAAAGGTTGCACCTATATTGAAGATAAAATATATTTATGATTAATATTGTAAAAAACTATTGTATTTGATAAAATGATATAGAAAATATTATAAAAAGGAATGACTAATAAAATGGCAGAAATGAAAAAAGTTTCAGAAGTATTTAATGACTTTGAAGAAAAGAACAATATAATGAAAGCAAAAATTTCAAATATAACAATGTCAAAAAAAACAAGAGAATTAAGTATATTTCTTCAAACAGATATTAAGATACAAACAGGTGAAATTCTATCATTTGAAATATATCTAAAAAATAGATTCAATGTAGCAAAAGCTACAATAAATATTGAATACATAAATGTAAATTCTAATAAAAAAGAAGACAAAGAAGAAAAAAGCATTGAGAAAGAAACACCTATACAAGAAATAAGTCCAATAATTATAGGAACAAAAAGAGCAAAAATAAATGAAAAAATGATAAAAGTAAAAGATGTTACAGCTGAAAGTGGAAAAGTAGCAATTTCAGGTAGAGTTACAAGAGTTGAAGAAAGGGAACTAAGAAATGGAAAAACTTTGTATTGTTTTGATATATATGATGGAAGCAGTACAATAACATGTAAATCCTTTGTTGAAGCAGAGAAATTAGAAAATGTAAGATTACAATTACAAGAAAATAGTCATGTAGAATTAGAAGGAAATGCACAATTTGACCCTTATGCAAGAGAAATAACGATTATTGCAAATGTAGTAATAAGTTTACCTAAAAAAGAAATATTATCAAGAATGGATAATGCCGACATCAAAAGAGTAGAATTACATATGCATACACAAATGAGCCAAATGGATGGAATTACTCCAGTAGAAGACTTAATAAATAGAGCAAGAAAATGGGGGATGAAATCTATAGCTATTACAGATCATGGTGTAGCACAATCATTTCCACATGCAAATGATGCAGTAAAAAAAGGAAATAATGATATAAAAGTTTTATATGGAGTTGAAGCATATTTATGTCCTGATGGTCAAACAAGTGTATATGGAGATGGAAATATAGATATTGATACTGAATATTGTGTTTTAGACATTGAAACAACAGGAATACCATATAGAAGTGAAATGATAACTGAATTAGGGGCTATCAAAATTAAAAATGGAGAAATAATAGATGAATTTGAATGTTTTGTTAATCCTGAAAAACCAATACCTTATGAGGTAGTTCAAGTTACACATATTACAGATGATATGGTAAAGTCAGCAAAAACAATAAAAGATGTTCTTCCAGAGTTCATAAAATTTTGTGGAGATAATGTATTAGTTGCACATAATGCAAATTTTGATATAGGATTTTTAAGATATCAAGCAAATAAATTAGGATTAAAATTTGATAATACATATATTGATACATTAAGTCTAGCAAAAGACTTATTTCCAGAATTCACAAAATATAAGTTGGGTATTATTGCAACAAATTTGAGAATAAAAGTAGATGTAGCTCATCGAGCACTAGATGATGTTAAAACACTTGTAAAAGTATTTGAGGTAATGTTAGAAAAATTAAAAGAACAAGGAGTTACAAAATTAAATGATATTGATGCGATATCTTCTAAAAACATGAATATTAAGAAACTACCAACATATCATGCAATTATTATAGCGAAAAATTCTGTAGGACTTAAAAATCTATATAAATTAATATCATTTTCACACTTAGATTATTTTTATAAAAGACCTAGAATTCCAAAAAGTATATATAAAAAATATAGTGAAGGATTAATAATAGGTAGTGCATGTGACCAAGGAGAATTATATCAAGCTATTTTAAATGGATATTCAGAAGAAAAAATTGTAAATATTGCAAAATTTTATGATTATTTGGAAATACAACCATTAGGAAATGATGAATATTTAGTAAGAGAAGGAACATTAAAAAGTCAAGATGACTTAATTTCTATAAATAGAAAAATAGTTGAATTAGGAGAGAAATTAAATAAATTAGTCTGTGCTACTTGTGATGTACATTTTATGGATCCAGAAGACGAAATATATAGAAGAATTTTACAAGCAGGACAAGGGTTTGATGATGCAGACCACCAAGCACCATTATATTTAAGAACAACAGAAGAAATGCTAAACGAATTCGCATATTTAGGAAAAGAAAAAGCGTATGAGGTAGTTGTAACAAATACAAATAAAGTAGCAGATATGTGTGAACCAATAAGTCCAATATCTCCAGATAAATGTACACCATATATAGAGGGATGTGAAAAAACCATAGAAGATATTGCTATGGATAAAGCACATGAATTATATGGAGACCCATTACCAGAGATTGTAGAAACAAGACTTAGAAAAGAATTAGATTCAATAATCAAAAATGGATTTTCAGTTATGTATATTATTGCACAAAAATTAGTTTGGAAATCTAATGAAGATGGATACATTGTTGGTTCAAGAGGTTCTGTTGGTTCATCACTTGTAGCATATATGACTGGTATTACAGAGGTTAACGGATTAAAAGCACATTACAGATGCCCTAAATGTAAATATTCAGATTTCTCTGACCACGGATTTAAAAATGGAATTGACCTTCCAGATGCATGGTGTCCAAAATGCGGAAAAAAACTTGTAAAAGATGGAATAGATATACCATTTGAAACATTCCTAGGATTTAATGGAGATAAAGAACCAGATATAGATTTAAATTTCTCAGGAGAATATCAAACAAAAGCACATAAATATGCAGAGGTCATTTTGGGAAAGGGAACTACATTTAAAGCAGGTACTATTGGAACAATAGCAGAAAAAACAGCGTATGGATATGTAAAAAAATATTTTGAAGAGAAAAATCAAGTTATAAGTTCAGCAGAAATAAATAGATTATCTAAAGGATGTACAGGAATAAAGAGAACAACAGGTCAACATCCAGGAGGAGTTGTGGTTGTACCAACAGGACATGAAATTTATGAATTTTGTCCAGTACAACATCCAGCAGATGACCCAAATTCAGATATTATTACAACACATTTTGATTACCATTCAATAGATAAAAATATTTTGAAATTTGATATGTTAGGTCATGATGATCCAACAGTTATAAGAATGTTATATGATTTAACAGGAATAGACCCAACTAAAGTTCCACTAGATGATAAAACTACGATGTCTATATTTTCATCAACAGAAGCAATAGGAGTAAGAAAAGAGGACATAAATTCAGAAGTTGCAACATTTGGTGTACCAGAGTTTGGAACAAAATTTGTAAGGGGAATGTTAGTAGATACAAAACCTAGTACTTTTGAGGAATTACTAAGAATATCAGGTTTATCACATGGTACTGATGTGTGGTTAAATAATGCACAGGAATTAATAAATAATGGAACAATAACTCTATCAGAAGCTATATGTACAAGAGATGATATTATGATTTATTTGATGGGAATGGGACTTCCTGCACAAAATTCATTTAAAATAATGGAATCAGTCCGTAAAGGAAAAGGGTTAACAGAAGACCAAGAAATTCTTATGAGGGATAATAATGTTCCAGAATGGTATATAGAATCTTGCAAAAAAATTAAATATATGTTCCCAAAAGCACATGCAGCAGCATATGTTATTAATGCTTTTAGAATTGCATGGTTTAAAGTTCATATTCCAAAGGCTTATTATGCAACAATGTACTCAATAAGGGCAGATGAATTTGATAGTGAATTTATGATTTTCGGAGAAAAAAAGGTAAAAGACAAAATGGAGGAAATAGATAAACTTGGAAACGCTGCAACACAAAAAGATAAGGGAATGTATAACGTTTTAGAATATGTACTAGAAATGTATAAAAGAGGAATTTCTTTTTTACCAATAGATATATATAAATCAGATGCTACTAAATTTAAAATGGAGCCTGAAGGAATTAGACCTTCATTATGTAGTATAGCAGGTCTTGGACAGGTAGCTGCTGAAAGTATAGTAGAAGCAAGAAATGATGGGGAATTTATCTCAAAAGAAGATTTAATGAAAAGGTCAAAAGCAGGAAAATCTATTATAGATTTATTAGAGAAATTTGGCTGTTTAGATGGAATGAGTACAAGCAATCAATTAAGTTTATTTGATGCATTATAAAAATATGTATTATATATTAATTAATCAATTCGAAAAATTATTTAAACGAAGTTGAAATAAGAAAATGTTAGGAATTAATTTATAGGGAATCTCGAGTATATCGATAGGGCGCTGTAAATTAATTCCTTAAATTTTCTATAAAATTGAGTTGTATAATTTTGAGAATTTATTAATTTAATATATAATATAATTATAAATGAATTAATGTAACAATATATAAATAAAACATAATACTAACAAATGTACTGGATAAAATATATAAAACAACATTTTGTGATCTTTTCCTTTTTGACCATTATACAGATTGATGAATATAAGAGGGATAAGACTACAAATAAATAACCCAATATAATTAATTTTAAAATTACTAGCCATAAAATATGGAAAATAATATATAAAAGTTAAAATAGTAATAGCAATATTCATAGATAGTTTATTATTTCTATATAAGTAAAAAAGGAAGATAATAAAAACACCATAAAATCCATAATCAAAATCAAAGATATCAGCAAAAACTGCAATTATTAAAACAATAATAATACCTAATAATTTATATTGAAATATATTACTTCCTTCAGATATATTATTGTTGTTATTTTGTTCTACTGCAGATGAAAAATTACAATTAGATGTAGGGGTACAGTGCACTGTGCCCTTTGATACAATAAGCTCATAAATAGATATAGACAATAATCCCAATATTAAAGTAAAAATAATATTTAAAGACATCTTAGAAAATAAGCAATAGCCAAACCAAGCATAAGGAATCTGAGAAATTAAAGCAAATATCATTAGTCTTACAAAATATTTTTTCAAATTATGAGTATGAATATAGCCTTCACTTATCTGAAAAGCAAAAATAGGGAAGGCAATTCTACCAACAAAATTCATCCAAGAAAGATGACCATATATTAAATATCCGCTATGATCAAAAACCATAGTTATTATTGCAATTAATTTCAAGACATAAGCACTCATTATTATAATTTCCTTTCGTCAAAAAAACAAATAAATTTGTTATATGCAGGGGCGCACAGTGTGCGTCCGCGTGGCGAAGCCACTTTTGTTTATGAGGGATTTCTTATTTTATATTATTTTCTCTTTTCTCATTATAACAATCTATAAAATACAAAGGTCTTCCTTTAGATTCGTAAAACGCTCGTCCAAGATATTCACCAATAATACCTAAGAATATAAGTTGTAATCCACCTAAAAATAATATTACAACCATCATAGAAGCATAACCAGGAACATCAATACCAGATATTAATGTTTTTGCAATTATAATTATCATATAAATAAAACCACATAAAGAAACCAACATACCAATTATAGTTGCCCAACGTAGAGGAGAAGTAGTAAAAGAGGTAATTCCATCAATAGATAAATTAGCTAATTGTCTATAATTCCATTTGGTTTTACCAGCAACTCTTGCATCTCTATCATATAGTATTTCTTTTTTCTTATATCCAATCCAACTATATAGACCCTTAGTATATCTTTGAGATTCTCTCATTTGGCGTATGGCTTCAACACAACGTCTATCTAATAATCTAAAATCGCCAGTATCAGTTTGGATTTGAATATTAGTCATACTTTGTAAAACTCTATAATATCCCCAAGAAGTTAATTTTTTTAAGATAGATTCTCCTTTTCTAGATTTACGTTTTGCATAGACATCATCATATCCTTCTTCCCAAAATTTTAACATTTCAGGAATAAGTTCTGGTGGGTCTTGTAAATCTGCATCAATATTTATCATACAATCTCCATTAACATAGTCAAAACCAGCAATCATTGCAACTTCTTTACCATAGTTTCTAGATAAATTAACATAACAAATTCTAGAATCAGATTTTCTCATTTCTTTTAATATATCTAAAGTCTTATCACGACTTCCATCATTTACAAATAAAAGTTCAAAATTATATTGAGGAAGGCTATCCATTAATTTAACAAGTCTTTCATATAATATAGGCAATGCTTCTTCTTCATTATAAGCAGGAATTAATATTGTAACTAATTTTTTATTATCTTCCATAATATTTATATCATCCTTTCATAAAACGTAAAAATATTAGATTAATAATTTAATGTAAATTGTAGGGGCACTGTTTGAGAGAATACTTATTAGACATAACACCATTGTGCCCTTTTATTCCATTATTAAATATTACCATAAAAACCGCAAATAGTAAACTAAAAACTTGATATTTTTGTCATATTATAATAAAATAATAAAAGAAAAATAAAAAATTAAAGGGAGAGAAATAAAAAATGAAAGGTTTTAAAGAATGGCTATTAACTTTACCAATAATAACATTCAAAAATATATTAATATATTTAATAATAATAAATTTATTAGGATTTTTAATAATGTTTATAGATAAGAAAAAAGCAGAAAAAGGTAGATGGAGAATTTCAGAAAACACATTATTTGTATTTACCTGGCTAGGTGGAGGAATAGGTACTATAGCTGGAATGTACGCATTTAGACATAAAACACAGAAAAAGAAATTTACAATAGGCATGCCTTTAATATTAATTGCAGAAACAGTATTTTTAATTTATATGATAATTATATAAGGAGGATATTTTATGTCAAAACAAATAGTGGGGGAGCCACAAGAAGAAAATGATTTGTTTTTTACATGTAGTCTTATTGAGTATATTGCAAGAAAAACCAAGAATAGCAAAAAGTTAATCATTGAAAAGTTAGGAGAAAAGAGAATAGAAAAGATATATAAATTAGCAGAGGTTTATCATTCAGAGGATATAGAGCAAGCATCAGATGAATTTATTAAAGAGGCAAAAATAGAAAATGGAGATTATGATAATATAATAACTTGTAAATATAGAATACCAACATATTGGGAGATAGGAAAAGTATATAAAAGACTAATTATAATGGTAGATGATAATCCCAATAATTATATAAAGACATTAATGCAAGTATTATCTTCTTGGATTATAGAAAAGATTGATAATTATAATAGTAGTATGTATTATGAAAATCCAGATTATATATATGTGTGTTATATAGAAGGAAAAGTGTTATAGGGTTGAAAAAGAATTGCACAAACAATAAGATGTAATCATATTATATAATGATAACGATTATATAAGAAGGTTACCAAAATGATAAAAAAAATAATAAGAAAATTAAAAACAGGATTAACAAGAGGAATAAATAGTGTTGATATAGATTATAATATGTTACAAGATATGATAAAAAATGATAGTAATACAATTTTATTAGATGTAAGGAGTATACAAGAATTTAATGAAGGACATTTATTAGGAGCACTAAATTTACCTCTTGGAGAATTAAAAAATAAAGCTAGTCTTTTAATTCCGAACCATGGACAAACAATTATAGTATATTGCCAAATGGGGGGAAGAAGTAAAAAAGCTTCAAATATTTTAATTAAAATGGGATATACAAATGTATATCAATTAAAAGGTGGATTAGATTCAATCTAATCCACAAATCCTTTTTGCTCTTTCAATGTCTTCAGATGTAGCCTCACGTATATTCTCTAAATCATATGGAATATTTAAATTCTTCCACTTAAACTTTCCCATAGAATGATATTTAAGAAATTCAATTTTTCTAACTGTTTTCAAAGAAGATATGAAATCTCTCAATTTTTTCAAATCATCTTCATCATCAGTTATACCAGGAATAATAACTTGCCTAATCCACATATCTATATTATTATCACTTAAAAAACGTGCAAAATTTAATTCTTTTTCATTACCGAAACCAACTAACTTTTTACTTTTATCAGAGTCAATATGTTTTATATCTAATAAAACTAAATCTGTATATTTTAGTAATTCTTTTACATCATCAGTGATATCAACCATACCGTGAAGTATCAATAGCTGTATGAATACCATAAGATTTGAGCTCCTTAAAAAGATTAATCAAAGGTTTTGACTGTATTAATGGTTCACCACCAGAAACAGTAACACCACCAGTAGGCATTATATAATTTTTATAATTTAATATTTTATTTATTATTTCATCTACTGAAATTAGTTCACCAGAATGTAAATCCCAAGTATCACGATTATGACAATACTTACAACGAAGAAAACATCCTTGTAAAAATACGATATATCTAATTCCAGGTCCATCTACTGTTCCAAATGATTCAAAAGAATGGACACGTAACAAGTTATTCTCCATAAAATCCTCCAAATAAAGATATAATATGTAGGGGCGATAATAATCGCCCGCTAGTTAAAATAAATTTTAATTAGATTTTCTCATGAATTGTCCTATTAATAACATCCAACTGTTGTTCACGAGTTAATTTTGTAAAGTTAACAGCATATCCAGAAACCCTAATAGTAAGTTGAGGATATTTTTCTGGATGTTCCATAGCATCAACTAATAAATCTCTATCAAAAACATTAACATTAATATGATGACCTGTTTGAGCAAAGAAACCATCTAACATACCAACTAAATTATTAGTTTGAGTTTCAGAGTCATGACCTAATGTTCCTGGTGTAATAGAGAAGGTATAAGAGATACCATCTTCTGAATAATCATAAGGAAGTTTTGCTATACTATTCATAACTGCAAGAGCACCATTAATATCTCTACCATGCATTGGGTTTGCACCAGGTCCGAATGGAGCACCATAACGTCTACCATCAGGGGTATTTCCAGTATTTTTTCCATAAACTACATTTGATGTAATTGTAAGAACAGATAAAGTAGTTTTAGCACTTTTATAAGTTTTATATTTTTTAAGTTTTCCTAAGAAATCCTTAACTAATTTAATACCGATTTCATCAGCTCTATTGTCATCATTTCCAAATTTAGGGAAATCCCCTTCAATAGAATAATCAACAGCAAGACCAGTTTCATCTCTTATTACTTTAACTTTAGCATATTTAATAGCTGAAAGAGAATCTACAACAACAGAGAAACCAGAAATACCACATGCCATAGTTCTTAAAATTTCTTTATCATGTAAAGCCATTTCTAAAGCTTCATAAGAATATTTATCATGCATATAATGTATGCAATTTAATGCTTTTAAATATATTTTTGCTACATAATCTAGCATAACCTCATATTTACGCATAACTTCATCATAATCTAAATACTCTGAGGTAATAGGAGAGAACTCAGGAGTAATTTGTTTACCAGTTAATTCATCTCTACCACCATTAATAGCATACAATAAAGCCTTAGCAAGATTTGCTCTTGCACCGAAAAATTGCATTTGTTTACCAATTTTCATTGCAGAAACACAACAAGCTATACCATAATCATCTCCTAAAGTAATTCTCATTAAATCATCATTTTCATATTGGATAGAAGATGTTTTGATAGAAAGATTTGTAGCAAATTTTTTAAATCCATCAGGTAATTTTGTAGACCATAATACTGTTAAGTTTGGCTCAGGAGCAGCACCTAAAGTATTTAAAGTATTTAACATTCTAAAAGAATTCTTTGTAACTAAAGTTCTTCCATCAATTCCCATACCACCAATAGATTCAGTAACCCATACAGGATCGCCAGAAAATAACTCATTATATTCTGGAGTTCTTAAAAATCTTACTAATCTTAATTTCATAACAAAATGATCCATAATTTCTTGAGCTTCTTCTTCTGTAATATATCCAGCTTTTAAATCTCTTTCAAAATATATATCAAGGAAAGTAGAAATTCTACCTATACTCATTGCAGCACCATTTTGGTCTTTAATAGCTGCAAGATAACCAAAATATAACCATTGAACTGCTTCTTTAGAATTAGAGGCAGGTTTTGAAATATCAAAGCCATATTTTGAAGCCATACTTTTTAAAGCATTTAATGCAAGAATTTGTTCACTAATTTCTTCACGCTCACGAATAGTTGCTTCATCTAAATCATCAATATCTAGTAAATCTAAAACATGTTTCTTTTCTTCAATTAAAACATCAACACCATATAGAGCAACACGTCTGTAATCACCTATAATTCTTCCACGTCCATATCCATCAGGAAGACCAGTAAGAAGATGTGAAGAACGAGCAAGACGAACATCAGGAGTATATACACTAAATACACCATCATTATGAGTTTTTCTTATTGAATGATAAATTTTATCTAGTTCAGGGTCAACCTCTTTTCCACAAGCTTCACAAGATTTTTCTACAATTCTGATACCACCATTAGGCATAATAGCTCTTTTTAAAGGAGCATCTGTTTGAAGACCAACAATATCTTCTAAATCTTTATTGATATATCCAGGTTGAAAAGCATCAACACTAGATGGAGTTTTAGTATCAATATCAAGAACTCCACCTTCTGAATTTTTTTCTTTTTTGTATAATTCAAGAACTTGTTTCCAAAGCTCCCTAGTCTTTGGTGTACTACCAGCTAAAAAGCTAGAATCACCACAATATGGTGTATAATTTTTTTGAATAAACTCTCTTACGTCAATTTCGGTTTCCCAATTTCCACCATCAAAACCATTCCATTGGGTAAATCTCATAAATACCATCCTTTCTTATTTTGTAAAACAAATAAGTTTTTCACTAAAAAAGCATTAAATTTATAGTAAACATTTATGAAAAAATATAAAATTTTACAAAATCTCTCTTAAATATATATATTTCTAATATCTATATTAGGATACCACAAACAAGAAAAATTATCAATAAAAAATATAATAAAAAATATATACTTTTTAAAAAATATATGATAAAATATAGTTGAAAATAAAAAAAGGTTTGTACCTTAGAAAGGAATGATAGTAAAAATGGAGTATAGATTTAAACCAGAAGGAGTTTGTTCAAAAGAAATGATTATAGAACTTGATGGAGACATTATAAAATCTGTAAAAATTGTTGGAGGATGTCCAGGAAACACTGTTGGATTAACATATATGATACAAGGAAGAAAAATAGATGAAGTAATTGAAAAATTAAAAGGAATTCCATGTGGAGCAAGAAGCACATCTTGTCCAGACCAATTAGCAATAGCATTAGAAAATATTAAACATAAAATGTAAAAAGAGGCACATTAAATGTGCCTCTAAAAAATCTATAAAATTAATTTGGTATTTTCCTTGTAATATATTAAAGAAAATGATAATATTTAATAGTATATTTATTTATATAAATATAAAGTCTTATAATTGCTAACCCTCACAGATTTTTTCCTTATAGTTGAAAACTGTGAATTGGGCAAGAAAAAATTAAAGAAAAATCGCAGATTTTTCTTATTTATTCTATTAAAGGAGAGTTATGTTAAATATAATTACTTTATTAAAAGAAAAAATAGATACAAAAGATATATTGCAAAATGAACCAATGTCTAAACATACAACATTTAAAATAGGAGGAAATGCAGATTTATTAATTAAGGTTCATAATATAGACCAAGTAAAATTTGTTCTTAATATAGTGAGAAATAATAATATACCTATATTTATTTTAGGAAATGGAAGTAATTTATTAGTTAAAGAAAAAGGCATAAGAGGAATAACTTTAAAACCTGAATTAAAAGATATAAAAATAGAAAGAAAAGATAAACAAGTATATGTTACAGTAGGAGCAGGAAATAAAATGCCTGAGATAGCAGGAAGACTGCTAAGAGAAGAAATTACGGGATTTGAATTTGCAGCAGGAATTCCAGGCACAATCGGTGGATTTGTTAGAATGAATGCAGGAGCATATGGAAGTGAAGCAAAAGATATTGTAACAGAAACAACTATAATAACTTATGATGGTAATATAAAAAAAGTTGTAGGGGAAGAACATCAATTTGAATATAGAAAAAGTGCCTTTTCAAATGAGGAAATAGTTATATTAGACACAAAATTAAAATTGAGTTATGGAAAAAAATATGAAATACAAGAATTAATGGAAAAATATAGGCAATCTAGATTTGAAAAACAGCCTATAGAATTTCCTAGTGCAGGAAGTACCTTTAAAAGAGGAAATGATTTTATAGCAGCAAAATTAATAGATGAATGTGGACTAAAGGGTTATTCTATTGGTGGAGCTATGGTATCAAAAAAACATGCAGGTTTCATAATAAATACAGGTAATGCGACAGCAGGAGATATTTTAAAATTAATAGATTATGTTAAAAAAGTAGTTTTAGAAAAGACAGGAAAAGAACTAAAACTTGAAATAGAAATTATTGGAGAAGATTAATAAATGCAGTAGAAAGGATGATATAAGTGAAAGGTTTTTTGAAATGGTTTAAATCAGGAACTAAAATGAAAAGATGGATGTTTCTGATAATAGTAGGAATTGCATTAAGTTGTTATGGATTTTCTGAAATCATTGCAATGAAAAGTTTATCAATTTTAGATTTAATAAAAGTAGTAGTATTATTTATTATAGGATTTATATTAATTGTTGTGGGTCTTATATATAGCCAAAAAAGGGTATTAGAATTGCTAATAGAAGAAACAGATGACAGGATGGGAAAAAATAAAAAAGATGTTAATGCTACTTCATTAATTTTTAACAAAAAAATATATAACCAAGGACCAAAAATAGTGGCCATTGGAGGAGGTTCAGGACTCAATATTGTATTAAAAGGGCTTAAAAATTATACAGATAATATAACAGCAATTGTTGAAACCTCTGGATATAGTAAACAATATATATTAGACGGAATTGTAGCATTATCAAAGAATGAAGAAGAAATGGAAACAATTTTAAAATCAAAAATAGCTAAAAACAGGCTTCCATTTGGAGAATCCTTTTTACAATCAATGCAATCAGCATTTGTAGATTTATCAACAGCTATGGAAAACCTTAGTAAAGTATTAAATATAACAGGAAGAATAATACCAGTTACAATGGATGAAATGACGGTATGTGCAGAATTAGAAAATGGAACAATTATAGATGATAAAGAAAAATTACCTAATGTAGTAATGGACAAGATTACAAAGATAAATAGAGTGTATGTATCTCCAACAAATTGCAAAACAGCGCCAGGAGTTATAGAAGCAATAATGGAAGCAGATGCAATAATAATAGGACCAGGAAGTTTATATACAAATGTAATTCCAAACCTATTAATAAAAAATGTATCAAAAGCTATACAAGAAAGTAAAGCAAAAAAGATATATATAAGTAATATTATGACAGAGCCTGGGCAGACAGATGATTTTTCATTATATGATCATATAAAGGCAATTTTAGACCATGCAAGAAACTCTATTATAGATTATTGTATATATGATACTGGAGAGATTATACCAGAATATGTAAGAAGGTATAATGAACAAGGGGCAGATATAGTAGAGCAAGATATAAAAAAAATAAAAGACTTAGGAATAAGAGTTATACAAAGAAATTTTTCTATTGTAGATGATCATACAATCAGACATGATCCTGAACTAGTAGCAGATTCAATTATAGAATTAATATGTGATGATATGGTATTTAGGGACATGCAAAATGCACCTCAATATATTAGTATGAACACAAAATTGAAGAAAAGTAATAAAAAGAGAAAAATAACTCAAAAGAAAAAGAAACCAAATGAGAAAAATAAAAAGGCAAAACCAGAAAGAATGAGAAACTATAAAAAGAAAAGTAAATTTGCAAATAAATATAATGAAAGAATTAAATCGATACAAGAAAGTGAAGAAATGAGGCAAAAAAGATTAGAGAGTTTGAAAAAATAGGATGAAATAAATTTTACTAGTTGTATCTATATAATTAAATAACTTAAACAAATGAGATAAAGAGAAAAACACTAGAAAGGAAGAAAAAACTATGAAGAAGAATAATGAGGAAAATACTCTTTTAGAAAAAAACATTACAAAGGAATGGTTAATAACTAATGGGATAGGAGGATATGCTTCATCTACAATAATAGGATGTAATACAAGAAAATATCATGGACTATTAGTAGCACCCTTAAATCCACCAGCACTAAGATATGTAATATTATCTAAAATAGATGAAAGTCTAGAATTTAATGATAACAAATATAATTTATATACAAATATGTGTAAAAACAGTATATCAGAAGGCTACAAATATTTAACAAAATTTGATAATGAATATCTCCCAAACTATACTTATAAAGTAGAAGATGTTATTGTAAAGAAAATAGTATGTATGGAATATGGAAAAAACATAACCTGTGTATCATATAAAATAAAAAATGGAAATCATAAAACAAAATTAACATTATCACCAATAGTAAACTATAGAAGTGCACATGTAGCAAGTACTTATCACCAATTCGATATAGAACAAGAAAAAGAAAATAATATAGTAAAAATAGTATTAGACAGACATTTTAACAACCCAATATATATAAAAGCAAGTGAAGGAAATTATATAGAACATAAACATGACATATTTAAAGGAATGTTCTATATAGAAGAAGAAAAAAGAGGATTTGATGCAGAAGATGACTTAGTAGTACCAGGACGTTATGAAATTAATATTAATGAAAACGAAGAAAAAGAAATAACATTTATATGTTCACTAAATGAAGAAATAGAAAATAAAAATGTAAAAGAAGTAATAACAAATGAAATCTTTAGACTAAGAAAGTTATTCAGAAAATCAAAACTATTGGATGATAAATGTGATGAAAAAATGATACAACAATATTTAATTTCAGCAGACAATTTTATAGCATATAGAAAAAGCACAAAACTACACACAATACTAGCAGGATTTCCGTGGTTTTTAGACTGGGGAAGGGACTCTTTAATATCATTTGAAGGATTATTATTAATACCACATAGATATGATATTGCAAAAGAGATAATTTTAACATTTACAAATAACATAAGATTTGGATTAGTTCCAAACGGATTTGCAGATGACAATAATAGACCATTATACAATAGTGCAGATGCATCACTGTTATTATTTGAACAAATAAATAAATATTTAAGATATACAAGTGATATAGAATTCATAAAAAGTATATATAGCAAACTAAAAAACATAATAGACTATTATAAAAGAGGAATAGACTTTGATGAAAACAATATTCATTTAGATGGAGATGGCTTAATATCATCAGGAACAATAAACACGCAAAACACATGGATGGATGTAAAATATGATGGATATGCAATAACTCCAAGAAATGGAAAAGTAGTTGAAATAAATGCATTATGGTACAATGCTTTAATAACAATGGAGGAGCTATCAAGTATATTTGAAAATAAAAAAATTGCAAAAGAATATAGAGACTTAGCAGACAAATGTAAAGAAAGTTTCAAAAATAAATTCTACAATGAAAAAAAGAAATGTTTATATGATGTAATAGGAGATGACAAAATAAGACCAAACCAACTATTTGCATTAAGTCTAACATATCCAATAATAGACATAGAAAGTGAAATAGCTAAAAATGTTATATCAACAGTAGAAAAAAAATTATTAACAAAATATGGACTAAGAACACTTGCAAAAGGAGAGCCGAACTATGTAGAAATATATGAAGGAGATTCTTTAAAAAGGGACTTAAGTTATCATCAAGGACCAGTATGGCCATGGTTACTAGGGCTATATTATGATTCATTAAAAAACATGATGAACACAGAAGACGAAGAGCAAAAAGAAAAAATAGCAAAAAAAATAAAGAAACTAAAAAAAGACACAAAAGAAACATTCATGAAAGCATTATATGCAGATGGAATAATGGGAAGCATATCAGAAATATATGACACACAAGAACCATACCTAGGAAAAGGAACAACAGCGCAGGGCTGGAGTGTAGCGGAGGTATATAGGATTATATTAAGCTAGATAGGGAAACTGCGAAGCAGATTTTCCTCATATAGATTAATATAATTCTATATATGGAGCAAAATCGTGATAAATTTGGCTTTGCCAAATTTAACTCGAGTAATATGAGAGATAAATTTACGAAATAAATTTTACTAGAGCGAAATGAGAGAGAAATTTACGGACGCCCAAAGGGCGCCCCTACAACGAAATATTATAAACAGAGATTATTAGATAATTAAAACGAAAGGACAAAAAAAATGACAATAGAAGAACTAGAAAAGGAACTAAAAAGCGAAAAACTAGCACCAATATATGTATTATATGGGGAAGAGATATTCCTTTTAGAAAATTGTCTAAAAAAGATAAAGGAAAACTTTGGGGAAACAGCAAACGGAATAAATTATATACAAATAGACGAAACAAACCTAAATACATTATTATCAGAAATGCAAACACCAGCCTTTGGATATCCCAAAAAACTAATTGTAGTAAAAAACTCAAAACTACTAAAAAAAGAAGCTAAAAAAAGAGGTAGCAATATAGACATAACATCAACAAGAGAAAAACTAAATGAATACATAAAAACGAATCAAGGAGAAGAAAACATATTAATAATCATAGAAGAAGAAATAGACAAAACTGAACTATTAGAAACAATACAAAAAAATGGAGGAATAATTTGTAACTTTGAATTTCAAAAGCCATATCAAATAGAAAAAAGGCTAAAAGAAATATGTAACATATGTAAAGTAAAAATTGCAACAAATACAATAAATCATCTAATAGAAGTATCTGGAACAAATATGCAAAACTTAATAAATGAGGTTAGAAAATTAATAGACTATGCAGGAGAAAATGGAACAATACAAAATGAAGACATTGATTGCCTATGTACTAAAACGATAGATAGTAACATATTTGACCTAACAGATAATATGGGTAAAAAAAATATCACAGAAGTAATAAGAATATTAAATGAATTATTATACTCAAAAGAGCCAATACAAAAAATATTAATTACACTATATAATCATTGCAAAAAAATATATATAGTAAAATTAGCAGAAGAACAAAATAGAAATATAGCCACAGAATTAAACTTAAAACCAAACCAAACATTTTTAGTAAACAAATATAAAACACAAAGTAAATACTTTAAAACAGGTGAATTAGAAACAATATTACAAGAATTAATAAATTTAGACTATAATTATAAAATAGGTAATATTGATATAAATATAGGATTAGAAAGTATATTATGTAGGTATTGTGCGTAAAGAGATTCCAATCATTGAAAGATTGGAATCTCAATTTTGTTAAGATAAATTTTAGCCGAAGTAGATAAGAAATCTAGCCATTTTAAGAATTTTAGGATTATGATAATGAAGCAAATTATCTATTTCTGCATTATTTGAATCAATCTGCTCTTCAAGTTCCTTCTTTTTTTCTACAAGTACGTCTAAAGCTGTATCAATTTCTTTATCTGTCAGCGCAGAATTTGATGAAGTAGTTTCAATAATTAAAGTGTCAAATTCATCAAGTTCAAATTCCAACTGCTGAATTTCTTCTTTGTAAATCTTAATATTTTCAGCAGTTTCATCATAGAAGTAAATGTAGGAAGCATTAATCGCCCAAAAACCTGCCAAAATGCAACCACCAATAAAAAGATAATGATAAAAGTTTTCAGAAAGGTTACCCTTGTTCTTTTTGATATGTTGAATTATAAAAGGTGCAGCTACTACTAAAATTAAACTTAACATCTGTCTCCTCCTAAGCATTGCTTAAACTGGGTTGAAAGGTTACATATATGTAAAAGAAGATAGGTAAATCATCCTCCTAATATGGAAATAAATACTATAATTATATCTAATTACTAAAACTCTATTATTATATACTAAATTTACATAATTTTCAATAATTACAACAAAAATAAATATAATTTGAATAAAATTATACAAAATTGAAAAAATATTTGTAGAGACGAGTATTGCTCGTTAGAGAGGAATGAATTAAATATGTATAATTTTAGAACAGATTTAGCAGTTGAAAGACGAGAGATTTTTAAGAAAGCCAATAAAATTGAAAATGAGATTGAGGGAGTTGAAGCAGAAGAAGTAATAGACAGTGAAGAAATAACTACAACAAGAGTAAAAATCACAACAGAACAAGGGGAAAAAGCATTAGGAAAACCAATAGGGAATTATATAACAATAGATATAAAGAAAATAAAAAATATTGATGAAGATGGAATTCAAAATGCAGCAGATATATTATCAAGAGAATTAAAGTCTTTAATTGATGAACAAATAGGAAAAGCAGAAGATATTTTAGTAGTAGGACTTGGAAATGAATATGTAACACCAGACTCTTTAGGACCAAAAGCAATAACTGAAATTGATGTAACAAGACACATATTAAACTATATGCCTGAATACTTAGAAGAAGGGACAAGACCAGTAAGTGCGATATCTCCAGGAGTATTAGGAACGACAGGAATAGAAACATTAGAAATATTGAAAGGAATAGTAGACAATATAAAACCAAAATTAATAATAGTAATAGACGCATTAGCATCTAGGAGCATAGAAAGAATAAGTAGTACAATACAAATAGCAGACACAGGAATAGTACCTGGAGCAGGAGTTGGAAACACAAGAAAAGAACTAAGCAAAAAAACACTTGGAATACCAGTAGTTGCACTGGGTATCCCAACTGTTGTAGAAAGTGCAGTATTAGTAAACGACTGTTTAGACTTATTTATAGAAAAATTACAACAAGAAGCACAATCAAACGAATATCTAAACAAACTAAAAGACGAAGACAACTACGAAACAATAAAAGAAGCACTAGTACCAAACGACTATAACATGATAGTAACACCAAAAGAAATAGACGACCTAATAGATAATATGAAAAACGTGGTCGCAAGAGGAATAAATTTTGCGTTATAGCAAAATTTATGAAACAAGCATGGGAAATTTGAGAAGCAAATTTCGCTGGGTTTAAAATAAATTTTGCGTTATAGCAAAATTTATGAAACAAGCATGAGAAATTTGAGAAGCAAATTTCGCTGGGTTTAAAATAAATTTTGCGTTATAGCAAAATTTATGAAACAAGCATGAGAAATTTGAGAAGCAAATTTCGCTGGGTTTAAAATAAATTTTGCGTTATAGCAAAATTTATGAAAC
>CARPYP010000005.1:38377-73165 GCA_949045875.1 uncultured Clostridia bacterium
TTGCGTTATAGCAAAATTTATGAAACAAGCATGAGAAATTTGTGGAGCAAATTTCACAGGAATAAAAAATAAATTTTGCGTTGTAGCAAATTTCACTGGATTTTAAAATAAATTTTGCGATATAAAATGAATATTATGTGAAAATTAGCACTCTCATATTGACAGTGCTAATTTTTGAGTATATAATAAAATATATTGATAAAAATATACATATATGAATAGATAAAAACCATATAGGAGGTAATATAGATGGATGTACAAAAATTTACACAAAAATCATTAGAAGCAATACAAGGAGCACAAGAATTAGCAATAGAAAATCAAAATGCCCAAATAGAGCAAGAGCATCTATTATTAGCATTATTAGAGCAAGATAATAGTTTAATAAAAGAATTACTAAAAAAGATGAAAATTGATGAGAATACTTTTGGAAATCATGTAAAAGAGAGAGTAGAAAAGAAGCCGAAAATTACAGGCGGAGCTAGACCAAACGATGGATTTTATGTATCGCAAGATGTAGACTTAGTATTAACTAAATCAGAGAAAATAGCTAAAAATATGAAGGATGAGTATGTATCTGTTGAACATATTATGATTTCATTGATGGATAATGCTAATAAAGAAGTAAAAGATTTATTAACAAAATATAATATTAATAAAAATGAATTTCTAAAGGCTTTGGTAAGTGTAAGAGGAAACACAAGAGTTACATCAGATAATCCTGAGTCTACTTATGATGTATTAAAGAAATATGGTCAAGATTTAGTAGAACTTGCACGTAGTCAAAAGCTAGATCCAGTAATAGGTAGGGATAGTGAAATTAGAAATGTAATAAGAATTCTATCTAGAAAAACAAAAAACAATCCATGCTTAATAGGTGAACCAGGAGTTGGAAAAACAGCAATAGCAGAAGGATTAGCATTAAGAATTGTAAGAGGAGATGTTCCAGAAGGATTAAAGGAATGTACAATATTTTCTTTAGATATGGGTGCATTAGTTGCAGGAGCAAAATATAGAGGAGAATTTGAGGAAAGATTAAAAGCAGTATTACAAGAGATTAAAAAAAGTGAAGGTAAAATAATATTATTTATAGATGAAATCCATACAATAGTTGGTGCAGGTAAAACTGATGGAGCAATGGATGCAGGAAATTTATTAAAACCAATGCTTGCTAGAGGAGAATTACACTGTATAGGAGCTACTACTTTAAATGAATATAGACAATATATAGAAAAAGACCAAGCACTAGAAAGACGTTTTCAACCAGTTCAAGTAGATGAACCTAATATTGAAGATACAATTTCAATATTAAGAGGATTAAAAGAAAGATATGAAGTATATCATGGAGTAAAAATTGCAGATAATGCTCTAATTGCCGCTTCAACTTTATCACATAGATATATTTCAGATAGATTTTTACCAGACAAAGCAATAGATCTTGTAGATGAGGCATGTGCATTAATTAAAACGGAAATGGAATCAATGCCATCAGAACTAGATGAAATAGCAAGAAAGATAATGCAATTAGAAATAGAAGAAACCGCATTAAAAAAGGAAAATGATGAGATTTCAAAACAAAGATTATCTAATATTCAAAAAGAAATAGCTGAACTAAAGACAAAGTTTAATGAAATGAAAGCTAAATGGGAAAATGAAAGAGAAGCAATAGTAAAAGTTCAGAAATTAAGAGAAGAAATAGAAAAAATAAATTCTGAAATCGAAAGAGCAGAAAGATCATATGAATTAAATAAAGCAGCAGAATTAAAATATGGTAAATTACCAGAGTTACAAAAACAGCTAAAAATAGAAGAAGAAATATCAGAAAAAAGTAAAGAAGATAGTTTATTACGAAACAAAGTTACAGAAGATGAAATTGCAAAAATTATTTCAAGATGGACAGGAATTCCAATTACTAAACTAATGGAGGGAGAAAGAGAAAAAATAATAAATTTACCAGAGATTTTGCATAAAAGAGTTATTGGTCAAAAAGAAGCAGTAGAAAAAGTTTCAGAAGCAATAATACGTTCAAGAGCAGGTATTGGAGATCCAAAACGACCAATAGGTTCATTTATGTTTTTGGGACCAACAGGAGTAGGAAAAACAGAACTTGCAAAATCATTAGCAGAAGCCTTATTTGATGATGAACATAATATAATTAGAATAGATATGTCTGAGTATATGGAAAAATACTCTGTATCAAGATTAATAGGTGCACCTCCAGGATATGTAGGGTATGAAGAAGGAGGACAGTTAACAGAAGCAGTAAGAAGAAAACCATATTCAGTAGTTCTATTTGATGAAATTGAAAAAGCACATCCAGATGTATTTAATATATTATTACAAGTATTAGATGATGGAAGAATTACAGACTCGCAAGGAAGAACAGTAGATTTTAAAAACACTATAATAATAATGACCTCTAATTTGGGTTCAGAATATATATTAGAAGGAATACAAGACAATGGAGAAATATCAGAAAAAGCAAAAGACGAAGTAGAAAAACTATTAAAATCAAACTTTAGACCAGAATTTCTAAACCGTCTTGATGAAATAGTATTTTATAAACCATTAATGAAAGATGAAATATCAAAAATTTTGGAATTATTAATTAAAGACTTAGATAGAAGACTTGAAGATAAACAAATAAAACTAGAATTAACACAAAATGCAAAAGATTATCTAATAGACAATGGATATGATGAAATATATGGTGCAAGACCATTAAAAAGATTTGTACAAAAGAAATTAGAAACATTAATAGCAAAGAAGATAATCATGCAAGAAATATTACCAAATACAATGGTAATTGTAGATTACAAAGACAATGAATTATTAATTAAATAGATGTATAAAAAACAACAAATTGTTCAAGATAATAGAAATAAAATTGATAGGAGAGAACATGAAAATATCTTGGATAAAATATAAAGATGATGACAGTTTTAAATTATTTAAAAACTTAGGAATGGATGTATATGATATTGATGATTTCGACATGGTAGATAATAAACTAAAGGAATTAGTAGATAATAATTATAAAACAATAGTATTATCAAATCAAGTAGCATCATTCTCAGAAGATATAATAAAAAAATATAAAAAATCAGATGATATAAGCATAATAATAGCACCCAATAAGAAATAATATTTGGGTGCTTTCCTTTTTTGTGTAATTATAGTAAAATATTATAAAAATATGTAATTGGAGATTGAGATGAATTATTATGAAGATCTAAATAATGTAGTAAATAATATAGAAGAAAATTTAACAGAAAAGATAGATTATAAAGAATTAGCAAAGATTGTAGGAACATCAAGTTATACATTACAAAGAATATTCGCATTTTTAACAGGAATTACTTTAACTGAATATATACGAAAAAGAAGACTAAGTAAAGCTAGTGAAGAATTACTAAAAACAGATATAAGAATAATAGATTTGGCATTAAAATATCAATATAATTCGCCCATAGCATTTACCAATTCTTTTAAGAAAATATATGGATTAAGTCCACAAAATTTGAGAAAGGAAAAGAAAAGCATAAAAGTTTTTCCAAAAATAGAATTTAAATCTGCAATAGAAACAATAGATGATTTACAATATAGGATAATTAATTTGGATAAACAGATATTATATGGAATAACCACAGGAATAATACAAAAAACAGATAAAATAGCAATAAAAGATTTATTTAAAAAAGCAAGAGAACAAAAAATATTAGATTTTATAATTAATAATAGTAATGGAAAAGAACTTTATTATGGTATATCCAAGCATATATATAATGGTGAAATATCTGACAAGATTCAATATTACATATTAGGTAAACAATATAGAGAAGATTTCTTTAGCTTAGAAATCCCACAATCAACATGGGCTTGTTTTAAATTAGATAATAAAGAGCAAATAGATATTTTGAAGCTATATAATACAATATATACTAAATGGTTACCATCATCAGAGTATAAAGAAATATTAAATTATCCGCAATTAGAAATTTATTATGAGACCAGTTGTGAAATATGTATACCTGTTAAATAACTTAATAAATTTGATTTGTATGATTACAAAATAGTAGTAAAATATTGTAGATAATGTTATAATATTAATGGAGGAGTGTGAATGTTTATGATGTATCCATATGTAAAATATTCAGATAATACAGAAGTAGTTTTTTCAGATGTATATTTGGGAGATAGCGGAGAAGAATGTATTGATGTACACTTTGAAAGACCTACTGTAACGGGGTTTGATTCGGTTAGAATTACATTGCCAAGTTATAAAGTTAGAGTTTGGGAAGGAAACTATACAGAAGAAGAAATTGGTTTTTTTAAAAAAGTAGTTGAAAATAGTGCAGATTTATTTTACAAATATTCTAAAGAAGGAGGACTAAAACTTGCCTAGTATTTTTGAAAGTTATGGATATAAAATATATTTTTGGTCTAATGAAAATGATGAACCAATCCATGTACATATTTCAAAGGGGAGCTTAGTAGCAAATTCAACTAAAATATGGCTTACAAGAACTGGAGGATGTATTTTGGCAAATAATAATAGTAAAATTCCAAAAAATGATTTAAATAAATTAATAGATATAATTTCGAAACACTATTTTTTAATATTATCAAGATGGAAAGAATACTATCGTTTAGATGAAGTTAGATTTTATTGTTAATATGAATACCCTTTAAATAACTTAATAAATTTAATACCAAAAAAATTAAGTAAAACACCTTTATAAAATATATAATATTATATATTTTATGGAGGTGTTTTATGAATATATCAGATATTAATAAAAATATATATGGCTGTAAAAATTTAGAAGAAGGTGAAAATATAAATTATATTATAAAGTTAATTGAAGAGCAACAATTGGAAAATTATAATTTTTCTATTTTAGAAAATAAGGAAAACAATAATATATTTAAGGATATAAATAAAGAAATAAAATTTTAGGGAATTAATATGAAAACAAATATAATAAAAATAGCATTAAAAGATACAGTAATATATTTAATTTTATTAGTTTTACTAAGTGTAATTATTACATATATAACTATTCAAATATCTCTATTTGTTAAGTATGGTATAGATGGAATTTTATTTAGTAATTATACTGATATTCCTAAATATATTAATACAATTTTTACACATAACTATAAAAATGATTTATTAATAATTGCTATAATAATCATCATCTTTAATTCTACACAAAAATTGTTACATTATTTTAGGGATAGAATAACAACAAAGTTTAAACTAAAAATTAATACAAATTTAAAACAAGAACTCTATAAACATATGCTAAATTTGGAATATGAAAGTTATAATTTATATGATAAAGAAGAAATGATACAAAGAATAAATGAAGATGCAGATGTATATTCAAAGTTTTTTAATAATCAATTTAATGTTATATTAGATATAATTTTTTTAACAATATTTATAATAAAAGAAGCAATAAAATTAAATTGGAAAATTTCAATATATATTTTTCTATCTATAATAATAATGTTATTATTTTCTATTTGGTATTATAAAAAATTAAATATATATATTGACAATATGATTATTAAAAGAAAACAACTATTAAAAGCAACTATTAGAAATATTAATAATTATAAATTTATTAGAATGTTTAATAAACAAAAAGAAGAAATGGAAAACTACAAAAAGTTAAATAATACTTATTCCATTGAACAAGTAAAATTTATAAAGTTAGTTTTATTTTATGATATTATTCTAGAACATTTAACATATCTGAAAAGTCCAATTATATATATGCTAGGAGGAATTGCTATTATAAATGGAACAATGACAATGGGTTCATTAATGGCATTACATACTTTTGCAGGAAAGATATTTGATTATTTGTATACTTTTGGAGACAATTTAGAAATAATAGATGATTTTCATGTAGTAACTAAAAAGATAAGCAAATTATTAAAGCAAAAAGAAGAAGAGAAAACAAACTATATATACGATTTGACAGGAAACATCATATTTAGCAATGTTACTATTTATTTAGGAAATAAAACAATATTAAAAAATATAAACCTTATTATAAATCAAGGAGAAAAAGTTGGAATTGTAGGAGAAAATGGAAGTGGTAAAAGTATATTAGCAAAGACAATTTTAGGATTTTATAAATATGAAGGCAACATATATATTAATAATCATAACATAAAAAGACTTAATAAAAGTAATATTAGAAAATATGTGGAATTAATATTAGGTGAATCTTATGTATTTTCAGGTAGTATACTTGAAAACATAAAATTGAATAATAAAATTGATATAGACATAGTAGAAAAAATTAGTACAGAATGTGATATAAAAGAAGATATTTACAAATTTAAGAATGGATATAATACATTAATAGGTGAAAAAGGGACAAAATTATCAGGAGGACAAAAACAGAGATTATCTATAGCCAGAGGTATAGCCAGTAACAAACCTATTATTATATTAGATGAAGCACTTAATAAACTAGATAATAAAACAAGAGAAAATATTTTATCAAATTTAATAGAGAACTATAATAACAAAACAATGATATTAATTAGTAACAATTTAGAAATTATAGATTATGTAGACAGTATAATCTATATAGATGGTATAACAACTGTAAAAAGCAGTCATCAAGAATTACTAAAAAAAAATAAAAATTATAGAAATTTAATATATATGAAAGAAAACATAATATAAGGAAATAAAAATGATAGATAAGTTAAAAGAAATGTATAAAGTTTCAGGTTATAATAAGCAATTTATAATTCTAATTGTAATAATAATAGTTACTACAATAATAGAAATGATATCAATTCCATATATAACAAAACGAATAATAGATATAAGTATTCCTAGTGGAAACATAAAATTACTAATAATATGGGGATGTGTTTATATAATATTTTTATTAATATCCTGTTATTTCATTCTTAAACATTGTAATATTAGAAAAATCCTTGAGAGACTTATTCAAAAGGATTTAAGAGAGAAAATTTTTAATAAGATAGGACAAGTAAAAACAAAATTTTTTGATGAAAACGATACTGGTGTAATACTACAGTTTTTACAAACTGATGTAAACGATGCTGGAAAATTATTTGCTAATGTAATAGTAGAAATGTATTTAATGGGACTAATAAGATTTAGTATAGTGGTAATATTTTTAATTTTTATAGATGTAAAGATAACATTAATAATATTAGCTATATATCTTATTGGATATGGTGTAACACTATTCTTTAATAGAAAAACAATAAGTTTAATAAATAAAATAAGAAAAATAAATATGGAAATATATAGTAAAGTAAACGAAGGTGTACAAGGATTTTTAACTATAAAAATTTTAAATATAATTAATAAAAAGGAAAATGAATTAAAAGAATTATTGCAAGAATACAGTATTTTGAACAATAAACTAGAAAAAACAGTATCAGAATATAATAACATATTTTCATTTATAGTATCATTATGTTTAGTAGTTATAATTTATTATGGAGGAATAAAAGTTGTACAAGGATGTATGGCATATGTAGAAATAATGCTATTAATTCAATATAGTGGTTCACTCAAATTAAAATTTAATTGGTTTATAAAACATTTAACAAATTTTAATAAATCATTTGTAGCATTCTCAAAGATTTTAGAATTCCTGAACTTGGAGAATATTGAGATATTAGAAGAAGGAAAGGAATTACAAGAAATAAACATGATAGAATTTTCGAAAGTATATTTTTCATATACAGGTTATGAAAAAAATATTGAAGATTTTAGTGTTATTTTAAATAGAGGAGAAAAATTAGCATTAATTGGAAGAACAGGTAGTGGAAAAACTACAATCGCAAATTTATTATGTAGATTTTATGAGCCAGTTGAGGGAAAAATAATAATTAATGGTGATGATTATTTAAGTTATTCTATTTCATCACTAAGAAACAAAATAGGATATGTAATGCAGGATGTGTCTATATTTCCTAATACTATAATAGACAATATAAAATATGTTAATAAAGATATTACAGAAGAGGAAATATATGATATTTTTAAGAAATTAAAACTTCATGACAAAATAATGAAATTAGAAGATGGATATAATACAGATATATTTTGTAATCCAGATATATTATCAACTGGAGAAAAACAGATGATTAATTTTGCTAGAGTTATGGCAATTGATTATGATGTTGTTATTTTAGATGAGGTTACATCAGCCTTGAGTTATGAAAATGAGATACTTGTGAGTAATGCTATAAAAGAGATTATTAAAGATAAAATAGCAGTTATAATTGCACATAGATTAACAACAATAAAAGATTGTGATAAAATATTGCTGATAAAAGATGGAAAAATAATAGAACAAGGAAATAATACAGAACTTATGAAAAAGCAAGGCGAATATTACGATTTAATAAATACATAATAATTTAAATGTATACCATTACCATTTTCTGTTAATAATATTAGTGAAAATATATTTAATTTGGAGATGGTTTTATGAATAATTTAGATATGAAGAATATAATAGTACTTAAGGATTTACCATCAAATATTATAGATGAGGCTATAGTAATTTTAAAAGATAATAAAATTAAAAAAAGAGAAAAGTCAGAAAATGCAGCTGAATTTATGAATACAAATGTTATCAGTGAGGCACAAAATGTAATTTCTGAATATATAGAAAGATTAGAAAGACCCAAGAAAGAAAGACAAAATGAGAAAAGACTATTATTAAAATATAAAAAATTGCAAATTCTTAGTATATTAGTAACAGGTGGAATGATACTTAGTATTTTAATTAACTTTCTAAAATAAGAATAAAATTTCTTTCTATTACATATTATGAGATAGGAAAACAATAGAAAAATAGAAAGGAAATACATATGGAAAGAGTTTTAACACAGGAAGAAAGAATAAGAAGAGCAGAGGAAATATACTTAAGAAGAAGGAATACAAGACCGCAATATAGAAGCATTAGAGAAACAACAAATATTAGGCAAGAGCCACCTAAAGTAAAAAATTTTAAACTTTTTAAGAAAATGGCTTTACAAATAGTAATTTGTTTATTGCTGTATTGTATTTTTTATTTAATTTATGATACTAATTATTCCTTTTCAGATACAACAATAAGTAAGACTCAAGAGATTTTAAACTATGATATTAATTTTGATGAAATATATAAATATATAAGTGGAAATATAAAAGGATTTATAGAACAAAGAAAAAACTCGATAGGTGATAACAATGTTGAAGATAAAGTAGAAGAAAATAATAATAATCAAGAAAATCCTAGTAATCAAGAAAATAATGTAAATGAAAATCAACCAGATGAAAATAAACCTAGTCAAACACCTCCAGAAGAACAAGGAAATAAAGAAGAAGTACCAGTACAAGTTCAACAAACCTCTGTATCAGAACCGGATTTGAAACAACAATATTCCCTTATAAATCCAGTTAAACGGTGGACGTATATCATCAGAATTTGGAGAAAGAGAAGCAACCTCTAAAATTGTATCAACTAATCATACAGGAATAGACATTGCTATACCAGAGGGAACTAGTATAGTATCAGCAATGGATGGGAAAGTAATAATATCTACTAATTCAATTACATATGGAAATTATATAATGATAGAAAAAGGAGAACTAAGAACAGTATATGCTCATTGTAGTAAACTATTAGTAGAGGAAGGAAAAGAAATAAAACAAGGAGAAGAAATAGCCAAAGTTGGTCATACAGGAAATGCCACAGGTTCACATTTACATTTTGAGGTAAGGATCAATAACAATAAGATAAACCCAAGATTAATACTTGATTTTTAAAGAAAACGAGGTATAGTATGCATATTAAATTTGACCTAAAAATAATATTTTTCGTTTTATTTTTTTTTATATTAGGTTTTGAAAAATTATATTTACTATTTTTAATTTTTGCAATAATACATGAATTATCCCATATGGTAATAGGAATATTACTAGGATTTGAACCATCTAAGATACAAATAATGCCTTTTGGAGCATATATAAATTTTAAGATTGATATAAAAAGCTATAACACTAAAATATTAAAAGGTACAATTTGCTCATTAAAAAAGTTATTTGTTGCATTAGCAGGACCAATAGCAAATATAATTATAGCAATCATATTTTATATGAAAAATGGATATATAATTATAACATACATAAATATATTATTGGCAATATTTAATTTGTTACCAATATATCCATTAGATGGGGGCAGAGTATTAAAACAAACTTTGATAATATTATTAGGAAGAAGAAAAGCATTAAAATATACAAACTTATTATCAAATATATTTTTATTTATAATACTTATTATAAGTTTTATATTCTGCTTTATAACTGAAAGTCTAATAATATTATTAACATTATTTTACTTAGTATATATAAGAAAAAAAGAAGATGAGATATATAGACTAAAAGAAAAAGCATATAATATATTAGAGAAAATGTGCACATGAGTAACATAAAAAAATGTGCATTTTTTATATTGACATTTGCAAACCTGTGTTCTATAATATATATGGAGAGTGATATATTATATGAAGCAAAGACAAATACTCCATGTTGATGTAAATAATGCTTTTTTATCATGGACTGCTACCCAAAAATTAAAAGAAGGCTATGCAATAGATATAAGAGAGATTCCAGCTGTAATAGGTGGAGATGAAGAAAGACGTTCTGGGATAGTTTTAGCAAAAAGTATGAAAGCAAAAGCTTGTGGTGTAGTTACAGGAGAAACTCTATATCAAGCAAGAAAAAAATGTAATAATTTACAAGTATATCCTTCAAGCTATAAGATTTATAAAAAATATTCAAACGAACTATATAATCTATTATTAGAATATACAGATAAAATAGAAAGGTTCAGTATAGATGAATGTTTTTTAGATATGACAGATTATTTGGTAAATGTAACATTATTAGAAAAAGCAAAAGAAATAAATAAAAGAGTAAAAGAAGAATTAGGTTTTACGGTAAATGTAGGAGTAGCACATAACAAACTCCTTGCAAAAATGGCGTCAGATTTTGAAAAACCCAATAAGGTACATACTCTGTATGAAAATGAAATACCACAAAAAATATGGAACTTGCCAGTAGGTGAATTATTTATGCTAGGTAGAAAAACAGTTCCAAAGCTATACAATATGGGAATACAGAGAATTGGAGACTTAGCAAGATTTGATGAACAAATACTAATAAACAAATTTGGAAAGTATGGAAAGTTAATATGGGAATATGCAAATGGAATAGATAACTCTGAAGTGCATTTTGAACCAGAAACACCAAAGTCAATAGGAAATTCTATAACATTACCAACAGATATACATTGTAAAGAAAAAATAGCAGAAATTGTATTAGCATTAACAGAGCAGGTAACATTTAGACTAAGAAGATATGATTTACTTGCAAATGTTGTAAGTGTTCAATTAAGAACAAAAGAATTCAAAGACTATTCACATCAAAGAAAACTGTCATCTTCAAGTAATAGTACTAGAGAAATATATAATGTTGCAAAAGAAATATTAGATGAAATGTATAAGGGAGAATTTATTAGATTAGTTGGTGTAAGAACAGATGATTTATGTGATAAAAATCAAAAACAATTATCACTATTTGATGATACTAACTCTAAAAAACAGGAAAAAATAGATAAATCCATAGACTTATTAAAGCAAAAATATGGATATAATGCAGTAACTAGAGGTACTGTAATGAATGTAGAGGATATTGTAAAATCAAAAAGAAAAGAATAAATCAGTGTAAGAGGGAGAGTATTACTCTCCCTTAAAATATTTCAATAAATTTATAAAAAATCAAATTATTTATATATTTTTGTAATAAAATGAAAAAAGTTATCTCTTATTATATATGAAAGGAGGAAAACGTTATGCCGAATATTGAAGAAATATATAAACAATATTGTAATTCGGTATATAAATATCTATTCTGCTTAACACATAATGAAACTATATCTGAAGATTTAACACAGGAAACTTTTGCAATACTGAATCTAAAAAATTAGTAGAAAAACATTTATTAAAATGTGATAATTGTCAAACTAAACATAAAGAAATAAAAGCAGATATTGAAGAAAATGAAAATAATCAAACGAAAGAAATTGATTATTTAAAGAAAATAAGAAGAAAAAGCAGAATAAAATCAGTAATTTTAGCAATAGTTATAATACTTATATTATGCTTTATTACATATTTATATAAATTTATAATAATTAATAATATTATGAATAAAGCGGAGAAATCTTTACAATCAAATAATTTATATATAGAAACAAGAACTGAAACGAGAGATAACCATGTAATAATATGCAAAAGGTATTATAAAGATAGTAAATATAAAGAAATTACTGAAGAATATTCTGATGATGGAGTAGAATTAATGGGTATATCATATTCAACTATTAATTCAGATGAAAGATTAGAAATAAATGATAGAGCAAAAATAGCAATGATTGAAAAAGGTGACTTAATCAAAGATTATAATAATACTGAGAGTATGTTAAAGTTTGTACCATTTATAGATAAACCTAAGAATAATTTTGTGTCTTTATATCTTAATTTAGGTAAAACATTTTTAATGTCAATAGATACATATAAATATTCTAATGGTAAGGAATGTTATGTATTAAAATATAAATATGAAAAACCACAGAATTATGAAATATGGATAGATAAAGATACAGGATTACCAATAAAGGAAGTACGTAGAGAAGCTGAAAAATCTTTTTTTGCAGGAACAGATATAGTAAAACAAATTAGAGATATGGTTGAAGAATATACATATGAATTTGGAATTGTAACAGATGAAGATGTATCTATACCAGACCTATCAGAATATGAAATCATAAATTATACTAGAAACATGGAGGAACTAATAAATAATTAATTATTTGTTCATAATTTGAACAAATAAACAAAATATGCTAAAATAATCTCATTAATATATGGGGAGAAATATAATGATAAATAATATACCTAATTTTTTGTATGAGAGATTATTGAAACAATATGGCGAAAAACTAACAGAAAGCATTTTAAATGGATTTTCTGTTAAAAGATATGTAACTTTAAGGGTAAATACTTTAAAATCAAATACAGACAAAATTAAAGAAATTCTTAATTCTTTAAATATTAAATATAAAGAAGTGGAATGGAGTAGAGAGGCATTAATATTAGAAGAAGTAGATGAAGCAGAAATAAGAAAACTATCAATATATGAAAATGGAGAGATATATTTACAAAGTTTATCTTCTATGCTACCAGCTATTGTATTAGACCCTAAATCTGATGAAAATATATTAGACATGGCAGCAGCACCAGGTGGAAAAACTACTCAAATGGCTAGTTTATCTCAAAATAAAGCATTAATCACTGCCTGTGAGAAAAATAAGATAAGAGCAGAGAGACTAAAATATAATATTGAAAAACAAGGAGCAAATAAAGTAAATGTATTAATAGAAGACGCTAGAAATTTAGACAGTTATTTCTCATTTGATAAAATTTTATTAGATGCACCTTGTAGTGGCAGTGGAACTGTTAATATAAATAATGAAAAATTAGGAAATATATTTACAGAGGAATTAATAAATAGGTCTGTAAAAACTCAATATGAATTACTAAAAAAAGCAATAAGCATTTTGAAATCAGGGCATGAAATGGTATATTCAACATGTTCAATACTAGAAGAAGAAAATGAAAAAAATATAGAAAAAATATTAAAAAATAATAATATTGAAATAGTACCAATAGATGAAAATTTATTTAAAGAGGCAAATTTATTACCTACAAAAATAAAAGGTACTATAATAGTAGCACCAAATGAACTATATGAGGGATTTTTTATTGCTAAACTAAGAAAATAGCACAAAAGCGGGGATATACATACCCCGCTCTATTTGACGCATTACTTCTTCTTGTTTCTTTTCTCTATCTGAATAATTAAAAATGGTGCTACTATTAAAATTCCAGCTATTTTAATTATCCCTGCAAGACTTGGTACTAAACATACCAAAATCCCTGCAACAAGTAGAATGCTAATAACTCTCTTAGCAATAGACCGAGTTTCAGGATCAGAGAAAAATACCTCTAAAAAGTTGTCAAGTGTCCGATTAAAAAAGTTTTTCATATTAACTCTCCTTCACTTATTATTGATGCTGGTTTATTAGGAATAAAACTACCAAAATAATAGTAGATATACTCCATACAATTATTAGCCAATCTGGGAGTACATTGTAATCAATATCTCCTTTTTGGCTTCCCAATTTTAACATTGCAAAAAGAGTTGCCATTGCAAATATTATTCCAGATATAACTGCTACAGGAATCCGTACAGTAGGGAATATTATTACCCCTATTATTGCTATCGCTATTACTATAATAAAAGAAATAGCATTCCGCTTATTTTTGTTCATAATTATGAACCTCCTTTTTTTATTTTCCGCATTAGGTGTTTTAACCCATACTTAACATAAATTATACCATAAAAATAACTAAAAGTCAAAAATTGAATGTTAACCTTGACAAACAAATATTACTGTATTATAATGTTAACCATAGTTAACATGGAGGAGTTAGAAATGATATCAAAAGCTTCAGAAGAATATTTAAAAACAATGTATATTTTAAATAAGCAAAATGGAAATATTAGAGTTACAGATATTGCTAATAAAATGAACTGTTCTAAACCTAGTGTAAATAAAGCTATTTATAATTTAAAAGATGAAGGAATGTTAAATTATGAATCTTATGGAACAATTGAATTAACTCCAGAAGGAGAAAACTTAGCAAAAAAAATTTTAGAAGCATATGATATTGTTTATTTATTTTTAAAGGATGTATTAAATTTAGGGGAAGACGAAGCAGAAAATGAGGCCGAAAGAATTAAATTAGCAATAAATGATAATACTATAAATAAACTCGCAAAATATGTTCATAAGGTTTTAGAATTAAGCAATTTAGATTGTAATTATGATGTTAATAGAGAAAGATGTAGAGATTGTGTAAAACGAACAAATATTAAAAAATGAATAAAACGGGTGGACGCAAGGCTCACCCCTACAAAAATTTATTTAATAAATTGTAGGGGCATCGTTTGCGGGAATACATCGTAGGAAAGACACCACTGTGCCCTTATAAAATAATAATTATAAAACATTAAATAGAAAGGATTTTAAGATGAAAGAAACTTTAATAGAAATAAAAGATTTATGTGTAAAAGCAGAAGAAAAAGAAATTCTAAAAGGAATAAATTTAAACATAAATAAAGGAGAAATACATGTAATAATGGGGCCAAATGGTTCTGGAAAAACTACAACAGCAAATGCAATTTTAAACAATCCTGCATATACAAAAACAAAAGGAACAATTAATTTTGAAGGAACTGATATAACAAACTCAAAAACTGATGAAATTGCAAGAAAAGGCGTATTTATGTCATTCCAATTACCAGAAGAAATACCAGGCGTATCTGTAACTAACTTCTTAAAATATGCTAAAAATAAAGTTACAGGAGAACCAGTAAAAATATTTAAGTTTAAACAAGAATTAAAAGGGTATATGGAAGAATTAAATATGAACTCAAATAATATGGAAAGAAGCTTAAATGTAGGATTTTCTGGTGGAGAAAAGAAGAAAAATGAAATACTACAAATGCTTGTATTAAATCCAAAACTAGCCATTTTAGACGAAACAGACTCAGGATTAGATGTAGACGCTATAAAAACAGTATCAAAAGGAATAGAAATGTTTAAAAACAATGATAATGCAATACTTATTATAACTCATAATACAAAAATACTACACAGCTTAAAAGTAGATTATGTACATGTTTTAGTAAACGGAAAAATTGTAAAAACAGGAGGACAAGAACTGGCGAATGAGATTGAAGCGAATGGATATGAGCGATATAAGCATAAAGCGTGAGAAATTTATGAAATAAATTTCACTCGCATTTATGCGAAGCGAATGGATATGAGCGATATAAGCATAAAGCGTGAGAAATTTATGCGAAGCAAATGGATATGAGCGATATAAATAGAGGTGACACAAATGTGCCACCCAAAAATATATATTATAAATATTAGGATCCACGTTGTGGTATCCAAATATAATATTATTATACCACATTAATAAAAAAAGTCAAATTTAGTAAATAAGGAAGGACTTTCGAAATGGGAAAGACGAATATAGATGAAATAAATAGAAATATTTATGACATAAAAAATAAAGATGAATATGAATTTAAAATAAAAAAAGGTCTTACTCCAGATATTATAAAAGAAATATCAATTCAAAAAAATGACCCAGAATGGATGAAAGATTTTAGATTAAAAGCATTAGAGGTATATAATAAATTAGAACTACCAACTTGGGGACCAAATCTTTCAGAATTAAATATGGAGGAAATTGCAACATATGTAAGGCCTAAGACAAAATTGAATAATTCTTGGGAAGATGTACCAGAAGACATAAAAAGTACTTTTGATAAACTAGGAATACCAGAAGCAGAAAAAACATCTCTTGCGGGAGTAGGAGCACAATATGATTCAGAGGTAGTTTATCATAGTATGAAAGAGGAACTTATAAAACAAGGAGTAATATATACAGATATGGAAACAGCAGTAAAAGAATACCCTGACCTAGTTCAAAAGCATTTTATGAAATGTGTTCCAATATATGACCATAAATTTGTGGCATTACATGGAGCTGTTTGGTCAGGAGGATCATTTGTATATGTACCAAAAGGAGTAAAAGTAGATATTCCGCTTCAATCTTATTTTAGATTAAACTCTCCAGAATCAGGACAATTTGAACATACCTTAATAATAGTAGATGAAGGTGCAAGTCTACACTTTATAGAAGGCTGTTCTGCACCAAAATATAATAAAGTAAATTTACATGCAGGTTGTGTAGAGTTATATGTTAAAGATAATGCATATTTAAGGTATTCAACAATCGAAAACTGGTCAAAAAATATGCTTAACTTAAATACTAAAAAAGCAATAGTAGGTAAAAATGCTAAAATGGAATGGGTATCAGGCTCATTTGGTTCAAAAATATCAATGTTATATCCAATGAGTATATTAAATGGTGAGGGTTCAAAAACAGAATTTACAGGAATCTCTTTTGCAGGAAAAGGGCAAAATCTAGATAATGGTTTTAAAGTAATTCATAATGCAAAAAATACATCAAGTTTAGTTAATGCTAAATCAATATCTAAAAATGGTGGAAAATGTACTTATAGGTCTTTAGTAAGAATAGAGGAAAATGCTAAGAATTCAAAATCTTCAGTATCTTGTGAATCATTAATGTTAGATGATATATCAATATCAGATACAATACCAGTAAATGATATAAAAACAGATGAAGTCGAGTTTTCTCATGAAGCTAAAATCGGTAAAATTAGTGATAAAACTATTTTTTATTTGATGAGTAGAGGTTTATCAGAAGAAGATGCAAAAGCTATGATTGTTAGAGGGTTCGCATATCCAATTTCTAAAGAATTGCCTATTGAATATGCAGTAGAGATGAATAATTTGATTAATTTAGAATTAGAGGGAGCTATAGGATAAAAAACACCCAAAAGAGCACAGTGGTGTCACGAGACTAGGGGATTCCCACAAACGGTGCCCCTACAATACGAAAGGAAATGAAATGGATAATTTAAAATTAAATGAAACACCAATAAGAACATCTAGGAATTTTAATATTAATAATATTAAATTAGAAAATATTAAAATTCCAGATACTATAAATAAATTTAATAATATTGCAATAACTGGTAATAGTTCACTAATAAGTAATAATACCAGTAATATTAAATTAACTTATGGTATAGAAGAAGAACTTATAAATCAAATAAAAGAACACTCCAATATTGAATTAAAAATAAATTGTTTTGAGCATGAACAAATGCAGGTAGATTTTAACTTTGATGAAAATAACCCTACATTATTAGAAAATATTGAAATTATAGCAAATGAAAGCTCAAAATCAACAATAATATTAAAATATAAATCACAAGATGATTTGGAATATTGGCATAATGGTTTAATAAGAGTAAATGCTAAAAAAAATTCTGAAATAAACATTATTTTAGTTAACCTGTTAAACATGAAGTCTAATAATTTTATGAGTATCGAAAACAATATAGAAGAAAATGCAAAAATAAAATATACAATTATAGATTTCGGAGGAAGAAACAGTATTACAAATTATTATTGTAACATAATAGGAGAAAATTCAAATAATACAATAAATACTATATACTTAGGAAAAGAAAATCAATTATTTGATTTAAACTATATTGGAGAATTACGAGGAAAAAAATCTAATATAGATATAGAGGTTCAGGGAGCTTTAACAGATAAAGCTAAAAAACATTTTAAAGGAACTATAAACTTTAAAAAGGGATGTAAAAAGGCAACAGGAAACGAAAATGAATCATGTATGCTTTTATCAGATACAGCAAAATCTTTGGCATTACCAATGTTATTATGTTCGGAAGAAGATGTTGAAGGAAATCATAGTAGTTCTGCAGGGAAGATAGGAGAAAAAGAACTATTCTATATAATGAGTAGAGGTTTTAAATTAAAAGAAGCAATGAAATTAATGGTAAGAGCAAAATTCAATAAAATACTAGAAAATATTGATAATGAAGAACTAAAAGAAGAAATTATTTATGAAATTGATAAAAGACTAGATTGATATTAAAAAATAATTACCATTAAGAAAGGAAAAAATATGAATATAGAAGAAATAAGAAAAGATTTTCCATTATTAGAAAATAGAGATATAGCATATTTAGATAATGGAGCAACAACTCAAAAACCAATTCAAGTCATAAATACAATTAAAGAATTTTATGAAAAATATAATGCAAATCCGCATAGAGGTGCTTATACATTAAGTGTAGAAGCAACTGAGGTCTACGAAAATACTAGGACTAAAATTGCCAAATTTATAAATGCAAAACATAGAGAAGAAATTATATTTTCTAAAAATGCAACAGAGAGTTTAAATTTAATCGCTTATTCCTATGGAATGGATAGTTTAAAAAAAGATGATGAAGTAGTTATTTCTATAATGGAACATCATTCTAATTTAGTTCCATGGCAAAAAGTAACAAAAATAACAGGAAGCAAATTAAATTATATGTATATTAATAATGACTACGAATTATCTGATAAAGAAATAGAAACTAAGATTACAGATAAAACTAAAATAGTTGGAATTTCTCATGTATCAAATGCATTAGGTACAATAAATAATGTTAAAAAAATAATAAAGTATGCTCATAAAAGAGGAGCAATAGTATTAGTAGATGCTTCTCAAAGTATTCCTCATATGAAAATAGATGTACAAGAATTAGATGCTGATTTTCTAGTATTTTCAGGTCATAAAATGTTAGCACCACTTGGAATTGGTGTATTATATGGAAAAAGAGAACTTCTAAATACAATGACACCATTTTTAATGGGTGGAGATATGATAGAATATGTGTATGAGCAAGACACTACATTTGCTCCGCTTCCAAATAAATTTGAAGCAGGTACACAAAATGTAGAAGGTGTAGTAGGTTTTGGGGCAGCAATTGATTATATAGAAAAAATAGGATATGACAAAATTCAAAAGATAGAAAACGAACTGCTTACTTATGCCAGACAAAAATTATCTAATTTAGATTACTTAAATTTATACCTAACTCCAAATGAAGAAAATCATTCTGGAGTAATCTCTTTTAATATAAAAGGTGTACATTCACATGATGTGGCAAGCATATTAGACTCACAAGGAGTATGTGTACGTTCAGGAAATCATTGTACTCAACCTTTAATGAGGTTTTTAGGGATTGATTCAACTTGTAGAGCAAGTTTTTATTTCTATAACACAAAAGAGGATGTAGATAGGCTTGTTGAGGCTTTGGATAAAGCATATAATATGTTTAAAACATATATAAAATAAGTACTATACGTTATAGATAATTATATTATTTTTTTCAGCAAACTCAAAAGGTCCCGTAATGTGCGAAAGAAACTATATGATTAAAGATATATTACATTACTTTGTGAGTAATCCGCGAGCAGCAGGCTGTTTGAGCTTTGCTTGCAAAACTAATATAATTATCTATAACCTAATAATTCTTATATAATAGAAAGGTAGAAAAAATGGAAGATTTAACAGAAGTTTATAATGAATTAATAATGGAACATAGTATGAATTCTTATAATAAAAAGAAATTAGAAAATGCGACATGTTCAGAAATGGGACATAACCCAAACTGTGGAGATGAAATAACATTAGAATTAAAATTAGATGGAGATATAATTGAAGACATGGCATTTTCAGGACATGGGTGTGCAATTTCACAAGCCTCAACATCTATTATGATAGATACATTAAAAGGAAAAACAATTAATGAAGCAAAACAGATAATAAAAACATTTATTGATATGATAAAAAGAGAGACAAAAAATGAAGAAGAATTAGAAAAATTAGAAGAAGCCATAGCATTTAGAAATGTATCAAATATGCCTTCTAGGGTAAAATGTGCATTACTTGCTTGGCATACATTAGAAGATATGTTTGAGCGTAAAAAATTTTAATCGTAGGGGCGCCTTTTGGGCATCCATCAGAAACAATAAATTTAAAATAAGAACTGTATGGAAGGAACAAAATATGGAAAATAAAAAGGTTTTATTAGGAATGAGTGGGGGAGTAGATAGTTCTGTATCCGCATTAATATTAAAAGAAAAAGGCTATGAAGTAATAGGTGCAACATTAGAATTATTTACAGGTAGCAATAGTATAGATGCAGAAAACGTATGTAATTCAATAAGAATTTCTCATTTTACATATGATTATAAAGAAGATTTTAGAAAAAATGTTATAGAAAATTTCATAGATTGTTATAAAAACTGTAAAACTCCAAATCCTTGTATAGAATGTAATAAATATATGAAGTTTGGAATTATGTATGAAAAAGCGAAAGAGCTTGGGTGTTATTACATAGCAACAGGACATTATGCTAAAACTGAATATAGTAATGAATATAAAAGATGGGTATTAAAAAAATCTAATGCAGGTAAAAAAGACCAAAGTTACTTCTTGTGGAATATTCCTAAAGATTTAATAGAACATATATTATTTCCATTAGCAGATTTTGAAAATAAAGAAGATATAAGAGAAATTGCAAGAAAAAATAACTTAAAAATAGCAGATAAACCAGATAGTGAAGATATTTGTTTTATACCAGATGGTAACTATAAAAAGTTTTTAGAAACAAATTCTAATATAAAACCTAAAATTGGTAATATAGTGAATTCTCAAGGTAAAGTATTAGGAAAACATAATGGATTATATAATTACACAATAGGTCAAAGAAAGGGCTTAGGAATCTCTAATCCTGTACCATTATTTGTTTTAGGCTTTAACAAAGATAAAAATGAAGTAATAGTAGGTGAAGAAAAAGAATTATATAAAAGTGAAATTTTGGTTACAGATATTAACTTATTATTAGTAGATAAAATTACAAGTGAAATTGATGTAGATGTGAAAACTAGATATTCAGCAAAATTAGCTAAAGCCAAAATAAATCAAATTCAAGATAAAATTAAAGTAAATTTTTATGAACCACAAAGAGCAATAACTCCAGGTCAGTCTGCTGTATTTTATATAGGAGATATTGTATTAGGTGGAGGAAAAATAATATAATTGGAAGGACAAGATATGCTAAATCAATTTTCAAGAACAGAATTATTAATTAGTGAAGAAAATATACTAAAACTGCATAATGCAAAAGTTGCAATCTTTGGAATAGGTGGAGTTGGCTCTTTTGCAGTAGAAGGATTAGTTAGAGCAGGAGTGGAAAATTTTATTCTAGTAGATGATGATATTATTAGTTTAACTAATTTAAATAGACAAATAATTGCAACAACAAAAACAATAGGAATGTCTAAAGTAGAAGTTGCTAGAGATAGAATTTTAGAAATAAATCCTAATGCAAATATAGAAATTTATAAAGAATTTTTTATGCCTGATAGTAAAGAAATTATAGATTCTTCAATTTCATACATAATAGATGCAATAGATACAGTAACTGCTAAAATTGAATTAGTAATTAGAGCAAATAAGTTAAATATCCCTATAATATCTTGTATGGGAACAGGGAATAAACTAGATCCAACTAAATTTGAAATAGCAGACATCTACAAAACTAGTGTATGTCCACTTGCAAAAGTAATGAGAAAAGAATTAAAGGCAAGGGGTATAAATAATCTCAAAGTGGTATATTCAAAAGAAGAACCTATAAAACTTAATGAAATATATAAAAAAGAAGGTAGACAAGTACCTGGTAGTATATCATTTGTACCATCAGTAGCAGGTCTTATAATAGCAGGAGAGGTAATTAAAGATATAATAAAAGGGAGATAGAGTATAGTGGAAAAATATGAAGAAATAGAAAGAGCAATCATAAAGACTTATCGTAAGAAAATATGGAATAGATTTACTAAAGGAATAAGAGAATATGACATGATACAAAATGGAGATAAAATTGCTGTTTGTATGTCAGGTGGTAAAGATTCAATGTTAATGGCAAAATGTTTTCAGGAATTAAAAAAACATGGTAAGATAGAGTTTGACTTAGTATTTCTTGTTATGAATCCAGGTTATACAGAAGTAAATAAACAAAAAATAATAGATAATGCTAATCTACTTAATATACCAATAACTATGTTTGAAACAAAGATATTTGATGTTGTTGAAGAAATAGATGACCATCCTTGTTATATATGTGCTAGGATGAGGAGAGGACATTTATATAAAAAAGCTAGAGAATTAGGTTGTAATAAAATTGCTTTAGGTCATCATTTTGATGATGTAATAGAAACTATACTAATGGGTATGTTATATGGTGCTCAAATGCAAACAATGATGCCAAAACTTCATAGTACCTTTCATCCAGGAATGGAGCTTATAAGACCTATGTATTTTGTAAAAGAAGCGGATATTATAGCATGGAAAAATAAATATGATTTAGAATTTTTACAATGTGCTTGTAAAGTTACAGAAAAATGTATACCTTGTGGAGATATTGGTGGTGGTTCAAAAAGAGAGGAAATGAAAAATTTAATAAAAGAACTTAGGCACAAATACGAAAATATTGACATCAATATATTTAGAAGTGCACAAAACGTTAATTTAGATACTATTATTTCATATACCCAAAAGGGGGAAATTCATCATTTTTTAGATGAGTATTAAAAAACGAACTTGAAGAATAGGCAAAGTCTATTCTTCAAATTCTTTACTAAGTTTATGTATTGCTTTTGTTTCAATTCTAGATACATATGAACGGGAAATTCCCATAAGTTTAGCTATTTCATTCTGAGTTTTTGGTTTATCGCCATTTAATCCAAAACGAAGAATAATAATTTCTTTTTCTCTATCTTTTAATACATCTTCCATCTTTTTATACAAGACTTTGGTTTTTAATTTTAAATCGATTTCATCTTCAATACTTCTTTCATCATTTTCTAGTATTTCTAATAATGTAATTTCATTATCATCTTTATCTTTTCCAATAGGTTCATTCAAATAAACTTCTGCTTTAGTTTTCTTTGAACCTCGTAAAAACATAAGTATCTCATTTTCTATACAACGAGCAACATATGTAGCAAGTCTGATGTTTTTTGACATATCATAACTATTAATGCCTTTTATCAAACCAATTGTACCAATAGATATTAAATCATCTTGATCTATATTAGTACTAGCGTACTTTTTAGAAATATGTGCTACAAGTCTTAAGTTCCTCTCAATAAGAATATTTCTAGCCTCTTCATCACCGATTACTTAATCTTTCAAGAAAAATCTTTTCTTCTTCAGGTGCTAATGGTTCAGGGAATAATTGACTACTTTGTATATAACCAAACATTAAAAAACATGACTTAAGTATTGCAATTATACCCGATATTGTTAATGTAAGCATAAACACCTCCAATGCACTATATCAAAATTATATGTTAAAAAAAAATAATAGTGCATGGACTGTTAAGATTTTTTTGTAGACTTTACTTTAAAAATATGTTATAAATATTAATATAATAGAAGCGGAAAGAGGTTAAGAATTATGATAGATATATCAGAAAATAAAATTGAACTACAACATATTCGTGATAGGATTAATAGTATAGGAAAATCTTTAGGAGATTTAGATAGTTTAGAACAAAAATTAAAAGAACTTGAAAATAAAACTTTAGAAGATGGTTTTTGGAGTGATAAAAAAGCATCAAATTCAATTTTAAGCGAGTTAAAGAAGATTAGATATAAAGTTACTAATTATAAAGCATTCTGTGCTGAAATTGCAAATCTTGAAGAAATAAATGAATTTCTATCAATAGATAATGATGAAGAACTATCAGTTGAATTATTAAAAAATACTAAGAAATTAGAAAAATCATTAAACGAATTTGAGATAACTATACTTTTGTCTGGAAAATATGATTCTAATAATGCAATAATAACATTACATCCAGGGGCAGGAGGAACAGAAGCACAAGATTGGGTTCAAATGTTATATAGGATGTATTGTAGATGGGCTAATTCTAAAGGATTTAGTGTTAAAGAGTTAGATTATTTAGAAGGTGATGAAGCGGGAATAAAAAGTGTTACAGCCTTAATATCTGGAGATAATGCATATGGATATATGAAAAGCGAGATGGGAGTTCATAGATTAGTTAGGATTTCTCCTTTTGATGCAGGAGGTAGAAGACATACCTCATTTGCTTCATTAGAAGTATTACCTGAAATAAGTGATGATATTGAGTTAGATATAAATCCTGATGACATTAAAATGGATGTATATAGAGCATCTGGTGCAGGAGGACAACATATTAATAAAACATCGTCTGCTGTAAGACTTACACATATTCCTACTGGAATAATTGTAGCATGTCAAACAGAACGCTCGCAAGTACAAAATAGAGAAACAGCAATGAAAATGTTAAAATCAAAATTATTAGACTTAAAGGAAAAGGAACATAAGGATACTATAGATGAACTTAAAGGAATTCAAATGGATATTGCTTGGGGAAGCCAAATACGTTCATATGTATTTTGTCCATATACACTTGTAAAAGATCATAGAACAAATTATGAAATAGGTAATGTTCAAAGTGTAATGGATGGAGAATTAGATGGCTTTATGGAGGCATATTTAAAATCTATAATATGCTAAAAGGTAAAAATTATAAAATAATATATTTAAAAACACATAATCACCAATAAATATATGGTTATGTGTTTTTATTTTTTTATTTTTTGTTGTTCTAAAAATACCAGTTTGTGAATATATATAATTTGTACCAAAAGAAGAGGAGAGTGATTAAGTATGACATTAGAAGACAAAAAAAGTATTCAAACAGGTGTAATACAAAATTTAGTGTTAGAAAATAGGGAAAAATTGAATGTATCTGGAGTTTTGGATGTATTAAGTTTTGATGACCAAATAGTAATGGTAGAGACAGAGTTAGGATTATTAACTATTAAAGGAGAAAATATAAGAATAAATAAATTAAGTTTAGATACATCAGAAATTGTAGTTGAAGGAGAAATTGATAGTTTGACATACAGTAATAAAGACTTAGATAAAAAAGAACGGTGGAGGATTGTTCGGAAAAATTTTTAAATAAAGAAGGGAAATTTAATGGCAAATTCTCAAGCAATGCTATTTCTACTTTTTGCTTTAGATGGTGTAATAATTGGTATTCTTTTCGATTTTTTTAGAATATTAAGAAGAAGTTTTTCTACAGGAAGCATATTAACTGCTATAGAGGATATTCTTTTTTGGGTATCCTCAGGGGTTATTCTTCTATATTCTATTTTTGTCTATAATAATGGTGCTATACGAGGTTATATGTTTTTAGGCGTATTTTGTGGTGCTACTATTTATATGATAACATTAAGCAAACTTTTTATAAAAGTAAATGTTTCAATTTTAAATTTGATTAAAAAAATAATAAATTTCATACTGAAAATAGTTAATATCCCAATAAAAATAGTAAAAAATATCTTAACAAAAACTATTTTCAAACCAATATCATTTATTTTTGTAAAATCAAATAATTTTGTAAAGAAAAATATCAAAAAAAGTATAAATATATTGAAAATTAACAATAAAGCAAAAAATAAGGAATATAAAGAAGGATTTTAAAGAAATATGTAGAATTTTATAATATAGTAATTTTCTATATTTAGAAAAAAATTTAAAATTATATTTTAATAGCTACTAAAAGTTATTAATAAGTTTTTACATTTGATAAAGAAGGATTACATATGAAAATTAAATTAAGTTTAAAAAATATATTAAAAAAAGTAATTTTAATAATTGTAGGGATATACCTTGTTATAACTTTCATAAAACAGCAAAAAAAGATAAACTCTTATGACTCTAATATAGATTATCTTTCAACAAAGATAGAACAAGCTCAAGACAACAAAGCAGAATTAACGGCTATTAGAGACAATATTAATTCACCAGAATATATAGAAGAAGTAGCAAGAGAAAAGTTAAACATGTATAAGCCTAATGAAAAGGTTTACATAGATATTGGGAGTTAAAGTTTCATACAATATATTATGAAACTTTAACTTTTTTTAATCTTGTATTATTTCTTCTAAAAGTTTGCATTTTATGGGGAATTTTAGTATAATTATATAACTAGGGGGTAAAGTTTATATGGAAAAAAAATCATTAACTGAATTAAAAGAAATAGCAAAAGCAAAGGGAATAACTAATATATCAAAATTAAAAAAAGACGAATTAATTGAATTATTAGAAAAAGAAGAAGCAAAAAAAGTGGAAGATATAAAACAAAATGATAAAACATATAAAGTAACCAATGAAGATGATGAGATAGTTGAAGGAATATTAGAGGTATTACCAGATGGATATGGATTTTTAAGAGGAGATAATTACTTATCTACACCTAAAGATGTATATGTATCTCCAATTCAAATAAAAAGATTTAAATTACTTACAGGAGATAAAATAAAAGGAATTGCAAGAACACCTAAAGAAGGTGAAAAATTTCCTGCACTTATCTTTGTTGGAGAAGTTAATGATGAATCACCAGATACATGTATTAGAAGAAAAAACTTTTCTGATCTGATACCAATTCATCCTGAAGAAAGATTACGTTTAGAAACAACACAAAACGAAGTTGCAATGAGAATGATTGACTTAATGTCTCCTATTGGTAAAGGACAGAGGGGAATGGTAGTTGCTCCACCTAAAGTAGGAAAAACTACATTATTAAAGAAAATAGCTAATAGTATCACAAAGAATAATCCAGAAGTATATTTGATTGTTCTATTAATAGATGAAAGACCTGAAGAAGTTACAGATATGAAACGTTCTATAAAGGGAGACATTATATATTCAACTTTTGATGAATTACCTGAACATCATATAAAAGTAGCTGAAATGGTATTAGAGAGAGCAAAAAGATTGACAGAACAAAATAAAGATGTAGTTATTTTATTAGATAGTATAACTAGACTTGCAAGAGCTTATAATTTAACAATTCCGTCATCAGGTAAAACATTATCTGGAGGTTTTGATCCAAATGCTTTACATAAACCAAAGAGCTTTTTTGGTGCTGCAAGAAATATAGAAAATGGGGGAAGCCTTACTATTCTTGCAACAGCTTTGATAGAGACAGGGAGCAGAATGGATGATGTTATATTTGAGGAATTTAAAGGAACAGGAAATATGGAAGTTCACTTAGATAGAAATTTATCAGAAAAAAGAATTTTCCCTGCAATAGATATAAATAAATCAGGAACACGTCGTGAGGAAAAATTATTATCAACACAAGAACTAGAAACTGTATTTGCATTAAGAAAAGCACTATCAAGTATGTCTGTATCTGAGGTTACTGAACAATTATTAAACCAAATGGTAGCTAGTAAAAATAATCAAGAATTTTTAAAAAGAATGGAAGCATTTTTAGCAAGGTTTAAATAGATTTATTTCAAATTGATAAATAATCCTGGTAATAATTGAGACCAGGATTATTATACTAGAGGAGTATTTTTTATTAATCAATTTAATAAAATACTTAGAAATAATTAATTGTGCAGACAAAATTTAGTCAAGCCGAGAGCTATATTTTCAATACAAACTTTGCACAAAATCAAAGTTTTGTGCAAAATGGGTAGGAATAAAATATATAACACTGTAAAACTTATATATATTGGTATTAAATGATTTCAAGTTTTTATACCTTTTTCCTTATACATATAACTTATAGTCTTTTGAATAAAAAACTCTTAAAATCGATTTTAGAGCTCCGTTATTATAGTTTATTACAGATAATTACTGCTATCATATATTTATATTATTTCTATATAAATTTTTATAGTTCTTTCTGATAATTTTATCAAAAATCACAAAATCCTTATTTTTTAACAATTAAGCCATTTTTATAGATAACAAGTTATATGTACTTTTTCTAAAAATGGCTTAAAATCGATTTTATTGCGTCGCTTTTTGGGCACTTTTTCAGTAATTTTAATAACTAGATATATTAGCAGTTTAATAGATTTATATTGATAAATGTTATTACTTAATTATAAAAATGTCTTAAAAACGATTTTATAGCTTCACAAATATAAAATATTTTTACATTTGAATACATGAATTCTATATAATAAATTCTAAAAAATTTATATAAAATAATTTATAATTTATATTATAAAATTACAACAAACGTTCGATTTTTTGAAATTGGATTTTAAAAATAAAACTTTGCACAAAATGAATTTTGGTTTGTTTATCAAAATTCATTTTGTGCAAAGTTTAAAACATGCTACATTAATGGTGCCACAAGTTTTAATATTGCTTGAAATATAGATTTTATAAATCCAAAATCACATTCTTTCTCTGAAACTAAATGACTTTTTTCCATTGTGTCTAAAGCATCCTTTTTTATTTCCTCTATTACTTTTGATTCATAAATGTATATTCCACATTCAAAATGTAAATATAAACTTCTATAATCTAAATTAAGAGTGCCTACTGTTGCAATATTATCATCACATACAAATACTTTTGAATGTAAAAAGCCAGGTGTATACTCATATATCTTTACACCATCTTTTTTTAACATTTTATAGTATGAACGAGTTAATGTGAATACTATCTTTTTATCTGGAATTCCTGGTGTTACAATTCTTACATCTACGCCTCTTTTACTTGCTAAGGTTATCGCCGATATCATTTCACTATCTATGATAAGGTATGGTGTAAATATATATACATATTTTTTTGCCTGATTTATTATGTTTAAATAAACATTTTCTCCAACAATTTCATCATCTAGTGGATTTTCCCCATATGGAAGTATATATCCATCTGTTTTTACATCTTTTATTGTTGGTCTAAAATTCTCAAATGTTTTGTCTTCTTCTCTATATGCGTTCCAAATTTTTAAGAACATAACAGTGAAATTCCATGTTGCCTCACCTTTTATCATTATTCCATTATCTTTCCAATGTCCATATCTCTCCTTTTGATTTATGTATTCATCTGCAATATTAATTCCGCCACTAAAAGAGACATTTCCATCAATTACCATTATTTTTCTATGATCCCTATTATTCATTATAACTGCAATTACAGGTTTTAACTTATTAAATACTACACATTTTATTCCCTTAGCTTCTAAAAATTTATCATATTTATTTGGCAATGAGCTTATACTTCCTACATCATCATAAATTACTCTAACATCTACACCTTCTTTAACTTTTTGTTCTAATATGTCCAATATTCCATGCCACATTTTTCCTTTTCCAATAATAAAATATTCTATAAATATAAATTTTTTTGCTTTTTTTAATTCCTCTATCATTATTGGATATACATCTTCTCCTAAAGGAAAATACTTTATCTCTGTATTATTATATATTGGATAACCTACATAATTTGAAATATATTGAACTTGCCCATATATACCTAAATCTTTATTAAATATTTTTTCTATTACTTTTGAATCTTGCACTAAATATTTTTTTGCCTTTTCTCTATTTCCATTTATCTTTTTTAACATTGGTGTAGAGTATAAATTTGCACCTACAAATACATACAATAATCCTCCAAAAAAAGGAACTAATATTATTAATATTATCCATGGTAATTTATTATCTAGATGTCTTTCATTTTTTATTATTGTTAATGCTATTAATATACTTAAAATAGTTAATATTACATTTAAAGGTATATAACCTCTAAAATTTGCGACTATTAATAATAACCAAACTATTTGTACTACTATACATATTGCAATAATTCCTATTCTACTAAATATTAATTTTAATATGTTCCCCATTTTTACCTCTTTATTATTCCTCTATTTCATCATTTTCTATTTGTTCAACCTTACATGCTTTTACTTTTGAAATATGCCTATCTTTTACATTTTCAATTTTGTATGCTACTTTTTCTGTTTCTATTACTACTCCTTTATCTTTCTCAGTTGGAATTCTTCCTAGTTCTTCTACTAGATATCCTGAAAGTGTGTCATAATCTCCTTCTTCAATGTCTATTCCTAATACATCTTCAACTTCATATATTGCTAATTTTCCATTTAGTACAAATGTATTTTCATCTATTTGGTCAATTAATTTCTCTACTTTGTCATATTCATCATAGATGTCTCCAACTATTTCTTCTAGTATATCTTCCATTGTAACAATTCCAGATGTTCCTCCATATTCATCTATTACTATAGCAATTTGTTTTCTGTTCTTTCTTAGTTCTTCAAATAATTCATTTACTGGTTTTGTTTCTGATACAAAAAATACCTCTTTCATTAGGTTTTTAATTTTAGTATTTTTATTTTTTGTAGATAATAGAATATCTTTTATATAAACTATTCCTTTTATTTTATCTATTTTTTCATCATACACAGGAACCCTACTATATCTCAAATCTTCTGATAATTCTTCGATTACCTCTGAAATTGACATATTCATATCTAAAGCAAATATCTCTGTTCTAGGTATCATAATTTCTGATACAACTTTATCATTAAATTCAAATACATTGTTAAGCATATTTTTTTCTTCTTCATCTATTGTTCCTTTTTCTTTTCCAACATCTATCATCATTCTAATTTCTTCTTCTGTTACTGTTTCTTCTTCACCTTCTGATACACCAAATAATTTTGAAACTATATTTGTAGAAAGTGTTAAAAATTTAACAAATGGTGATGTTATTACAGATATTGTTTTTATTATTCCAATAGAAGCAAAAGCTATTTTTTCACTATTTTTCATTGCAAGCCTTTTAGGTACCAATTCTCCAAATATTAATGTGAAATATGATAATATAATTGTAATTACTATAATTGCAATATTATTCCATGCTGTTAAACTTATTGCGGGAATCCATTTATTTAATATTGGTGCTAATTCACTTGCAAAGGTTTCTGATGCAAAGGCACTAGATAAAAATCCTGCAAGTGTAATTCCTATCTGAATTGTTGCTAAGAATTTGCTTGGATTTACTAACATTTCCTTTATTTTTTTTGCTTTTTTATTTCCCTGTTTTGCCTGTAAATCTATTTTTGCATCATTTAATGATATAAATGCTATTTCTGCAGCTGCAAAAAAAGCATTTAATAATATTAAGATTATAATTACTAATATTTGCATGTTTTTTCTCCTTTTTATTTTATATCAATTGTAGTTTACCACAATATATAGAATTTATCAATAATTTATTCTAAATGTAGTAGCTTTTTATTAAATTTGATAATTATTCAGTAAGTTTCTGATAAAAATTTAGAGCAGACATAAAAGTCTCCTCTAAATTTTCTATCCTAATGCAATATCTAAGATCATCATTACTGCAAACCCTATAGTTACACCAATTACTCCTAACATAGATTTTTTTCCACTATGCATTTCTGGAATTAATTCTTCTATTACTACAAATATCATTGCGCCTGCTGCAAATGCTAATAAATATGGTAATATTGGTACTACTATATTTGTTAATAATACAGTTATAATAGCTGCGATTGGTTCTACTATTCCTGACATTACTCCATACAAAAATGCTTTTCCTTTACTCATTCCTTTCATTTTTAAAGGCATTGAAATTATTGCACCTTCTGGAATATTTTGAATTGCTATTCCAATAGCTAAAACAACTGCTTCTAGAAAACTTATTCCTGCATTTCCCGCTAAAAATCCTGCAAAACATACACCTACTGCCATTCCTTCTGGTAGATGCTAAAAGTGACTGCCTTGATGCAAGTTTTTACTATGACTTTTTGATAATGATTGCAATTTTTTAAAATTAAAGATAATATCTATTTGTTTATCTTGATGTACTTCGATTTTGTTAATGATTACTTTCATTAGTTCTGGTGTTGGATTTTCTAGACATAAAAATTTTTTTATTGTTTTTTCTATGTCTCTGTCATTATCTTTATTTTCTCCTGCTATTGTCTCTTTTAGCTCTTCATAGCTTTCTTCTTTTTGTTTAATCTCTTGTATTAATTTTTTTGATACTCTTTCATACATTGCTTCGCTTACTTTATTATTCAATTTATCAATATACATTTTATCAAGATTATCTTGAGTAATAGATATTTCCGCTTCTAACTTTTGTAGCATTTGGTTATAGTCGCATTTCGTTCTGTTATTTTCTATGTCTAATTTTAGTTGTCCACTATCTATATTTGAAAACAGCTCTTTTATGTATTGCAAAATTTTTTCTTCTAAACTATCATAATTAAATCCATGTGAAGTACAAAGCCCTAATTTTGAATTTTTACGATAATAATTACATATCATATATCTATGACTATTTCTTCCATTTTTAACGCCAATTTTGTGCTTACATTCATAACAGATAAGTAATCCCCCTAGTAAATAATGATTCTTCTTTTCGTTTCTTTGATATTTCTGTGCTATATTCATTTTTTGCACTTTTTCAAATATAGCTTTATCAATAATAGATTCATGAGTATTTTCTACAATTACCCATTCGTCTTTTGGATTTGCCCTTAATTTTCTATTTTTATAGCTTATCCTGCTTCTTTTGTTTTGCACTGTATTCCCAATATATACTTGATTAGTTAATATGTTTTTTATTGTTTTGCTTTCCCAAAATGACGCCTTATTATATCTTAGATGATTTGCAGTTGGAATTTGGTGACTATTTAGGTAATCTCTTATTATATTTATACTATTTCCATTTACTGCCATATTAAATATAGTTTTTACAATTTCTGCTTCTTCTTCGCATATAATTAAATGGTTTTTATCGTTTTGGTCTTTTATATATCCTAGAGCAGTTTTTCCTCCTACCCATTTCCCCTGTTTTTGCATTGTGTGTAATGCTGTTCTTATCTTTTTTGATAAATCTTTAGAGTACATATCATTTAGTATTGATTTGAATGGGGCTATATCGTTATTTCCATTATTATTTGAAAATGTATCTATTCCATCAGTTACTGAAACATATCTTACATTTTGCTCTGGAAACCATTTTTCTATGTATTCTCCTGTTTCTATGTAATCACGTCCTAGACGAGATAGGTCTTTTGTGATTACCATATTTATTCTGCCTTTTTCTATATCTTGTACCATTCTTTGAAATGCTGGTCTTTTGAAGTTTGTTCCTGTGTAGCCTTGGTCTATGTATATATCTATAAGGATGTATTCTTCTCCTAAACCCTTTACATATTCTGTGAGTAATGTCTTTTGGTTTTTGATACTTTCGCTTTCGTCAAAGCCTCTGTCTGCATCTTCTTTTGATAGTCTTATGTATATTGCTATTTTATATATTGTTCTTTTAATTCTTTCAAGCACTTATGCCTCCTTCCTATGCTTGAAAAGATAACTTGAATTCATATTAGGATTATAACTTTAGCATACACATAAGTCAAATTTATGAATTCAAATTATGAATTGCTTTAAGCATTAAGCTATTTTGTTCTCTAATAAGTTTATTAAATAGAAGGCTAATAGTTTCTCTATTTCTTCTCCTTCGTCATTAAAGTAAACATTTATCTTAAAATCATTTTCCATGCCTTTCCTCCTGATACAATATATGTCATCCAGAGCTTCCTAGAACTAAAAGAAAAAGAGGAGAAATTTTCTTCTCTTCCATACTATTATTATAAATGTTTGAACTTTAAAAACAATGAAATGATTTTGAAGTGGTTTTGAAATATATTTGTTAATTTAATAATTATACAAAAAACAAAATAACTTGCAAAAGAGGATGCAACCTAAGTTACACCCTCTTGCTAATGACATTATGCCTCAATGTAGATTTCTTCTATCGGATCTGGAACCTTTTGTATTCCATTACCTATCTCCTCACCAAAAATGAAGATTAAATCCCGCAGGCTCATTGTCACCATTCCATTCTCACTACACTGTGGAAATGGATGTTTTTCATTGAAAAAAAGGTAGCACTCATTCGCATTTTCAATGATCTCTTTACCATGTGGACTCAATTTTACAGTTACATTTGTGTCTAATGAGATTTTCTTCATACCCTATGTCCTCCTGAAAAACATTAAATTATGTGAAGTTTATTCTTCAACTGTATTTATTATATCATATTTTATGTAATCCTGCAAATATTAGAAAAGTTATGTATGAGTTTTTTTCGCTGGGGAATTCCCTAGATTTCAATATTTTTAAGCACTA
>CARPYP010000006.1 GCA_949045875.1 uncultured Clostridia bacterium
TTGGGTATCTTACTTTTTTATTTTTTTATTTTCCCCGAATATATTTTACACTAACCAATTTATATATTTTTCAAATATTCTTCTAACTCTGATAATTTAATCTTTTTAGTCAAGTTAGTAATATAAACATCATTAGAATAATTAAAAACTAAAAAAGTAATATTTTTAATAATAACTCTATGTGGCTCAATATATGTAAGATTAGTTCTTTCTAGCTTTCTAATGCTACCATTGATAAAAGTAGGAGTAACTTTTGAAAACTCACATATAAATTCTAGTCGTTGTTTTAGACATTCCTCAAATTCTATTTCTTGCTTAATTATCTTCATTTCAAGCACCATCCCTTCTATATAGATTTAGGATGATTTTTTGCAAAAGAAAAAATCAACCATTTCTGATTGATTTCTGTATCTATCTGTTCTATAAAAAGTTCGAACAGATACGTCGTTGGTGCAGGTAGTGGGACTCGAACCCACACATAGTTTCCTATAATAGATTTTGAGTCTATCGCGTCTACCAATTCCACCACACCTGCATATCTAATTTTAATTTTTTTATAAATTGCGTTTTGAACCCTTTATGTTTGCTACTTAGCTACATTACTATGTTGATTACTTAAATATATTAACATCTTTTTTTGCTTTTGTAAATAGCAATTTTTAAACTTCTTAATAATTCGTAATATCTATAATTTAGAATAATAACAACTTTCAAAATTATTTTCTATATGTTAACCACTATAATTATTGATTTATTTACATTTTTGATATATAATGTTTTGGATTTAAAGAGGTGATTTTTTTGTATAATTTTCTATCTAAAAGTCCTAATGATACATTAGATTTTGCAAGAAATTTTGCTAAAGATTTAATTTTGGGAGATGTTATTGTTCTTATTGGTGATTTAGGTTCTGGTAAGACTAAGTTTACTGAAGGTATTCTTTCCTTTTTTGGAATAGAAAACGAAATTTCTAGTCCCACTTTTACTATTGTTAATGAGTATATTTCTAATAATATTACTATATATCATTTTGATGTTTATAGATTAAAGGATTCATCAGATTTTTACAATATTGGTGGAGATGAATATTTTGATAAAGGAATTTCTATTATTGAATGGGGCGATATTATTACAGATGCTTTACCTCCTAAATATACAAAAATAACTTTTGAAAGAGTTTCAGAAAATGAAGATTATAGAAATTTGTTTATTGAAAATATTATTTAATAAATTTTATTTTTTATAAGAAAGGTTTTGTAATGAAAATTTTAGCTATTGATACTGCTACAGAGGTTTGCTCTGTTGCAATTTTAGAAGATAAAAATATTGTTTTAGAAAAGACTTTAGATGCTGTTAATACCCATTCTGTCGCACTTATGCCACTTATTAAAGATGTACTCTTTGAAACTAATTTAACTCTTAATGATATTGATTTATTTGCTTGTGATAAAGGACCACGGTTCTTTTACTGGAATTAGAATTGGGATTTCTACTATTAAAGCTTTTTGTGATGTTACAAATAAACTTTGTATTGGTATTACATCATTAGAGGGGTTCGCATATAAATTATGTAATATGCCTAATCCAGATTTTATGGATAAACAATGCTTACCCTTACAAACTGCTAATTCATATTATATTTGTTCTCTATTAAATGCTAATCATGGTAACGCATATTGTGGGATTTTTAAATTCGATAATGGAAAACTAGTTCAAACTCATGATTATTTCTTTGATTCTATTGATAATATTTTAGATTTCTTAAATAATCTACAAAAAAATATTTTTTTTGTGGGAAATTGTAGAATAATTTTAAATGATATGATACAATCGGATAAAATACAAATTAATCCTAATGATATTATATCAGCTATAGATATTGGAAGATGTGCTTTTGATAAATATTGTAATGGTCTTTATGGAGATTCAAGTTTTCTTACTCCTTTGTATTTAAAAAAGTCTAGTGCAGAAAGTATAGGTAAAAATTAATGGAATTTCGTAGGATGTCTTTAGATGATTTGAATAAAATCGCTAGTAATCTAAATAATTTCGATGATTTTTGGACATTTGGTATTTTTAAAGATGAATTAATTAATCCTAAGTGTCATTATATTGTTGCCGTTGAAGATGAAAATATTTTAGGATTTGGTGGAATTTCCGTAGTTTTAGATGAGGCTAATATAAATAATATAGCTGTTAGAGTTGATAAAAGGGATATTAAAATTGGTTCTAAGATTTTACAAAATTTAATTGATATTTCTAAGTCGTTGAATTGTTCTTTTATTACTTTAGAGGTAAATGTAAAAAATTCTCCTGCTATTAAATTATATGAGAATTTTGGGTTTAAAAATCTTGGAATTAGGAAAAATTATTATAATGGACAAACTGATGCTTATATTATGAAATTTGAAGTTGAAAAATAATTCTTTTCCAACTTGATTTGTGTAACTATTAAAATAATAGCTTTTAATGTAAAAAAGGTATTAAAATACATATGAATTTAAATGAAAGAAGGTACTTATGATGAATAAGAAAAATGAATTAAGCTACAAGGATTTAAAAGCTTTTTGTAATACAGATAGTTTTAATTTTGAGACTACTGCAGAACTTGATAGTAATGATAAAGGTATAGGTCAAGATAGTGCTATCCGTTCACTTGAATTTGGTCTTAATGTTGATGTTCGTGGAAATAATTTATATCTTGAGGGTCCAAGTGGTGTTGGAAAAACTATGTATACTAGAAATTATTTGGAAAAACTTTCTTCTAAAAAGAAAGTTCCAGTTGATTGGTGTTACATTTATAATTTTGATAATCCGAATGAGCCTATAGCTGTTTCTCTACCTGCTGGTCAAGGTAAAGATTTTCAAGAAACTATGGATGGATTTATAAAAGATGTTAAAATGGATATTGCAAAGACTTTTAGCAATGAGGATTTTGAAAAAGAAAAAACTTTAATTCGCCAAGAGTTTGAACAAAAACGTGCTGATTTATTGGATAAACTAAATGAAAAAGCTTCTAAATATAATTTTTTAGTTAAAACTGCTCAAAATGGTGTATATATGATGCCAGTCTATGATGGAAAAACTTTAGAGGAAGAGGATTTTGAAAAATTAGATGAAAAAATTAGACAAGAATATGAAAATAATTCTTCAATAGTTCAAGAATATATAATTAGTGCTATTAGTGAAATAAAAGCTATTGAAAAACAGTCTGATAAAAAAATTGAAGAATGGCAATCTAATGTATCTTTATTAACTGTTAATGTACATGTTAATTATGTTAAATCAAAGTTTAAAAGAAATAAAAAAATTAGCCATTTTATGGATAATATTAAAAAAGATATTTTAAAAAATATCCAATATTTCGTTAATACTAGTGAGGAACAGGATAAAAAGAGTGATACTTCCCCTACTCCTGATACTACTAAGCCTTGGTTAAATTACAGAGTTAACCTTTTTGTAGATAATAGTAGGTTAGAGGGTTCTCCTGTAATAATGGATTCTAACTATTCTTTCCAAAATATTTTTGGAAAACTTGAATATGAAAATTATATGGGAATGTTTAAAACTGATTTTACAATGTTAAAACCTGGTCTTCTTCATATTGCTAATGGCGGTTATATAATTTTTCAAGCAGAGGATTTATTATCTAGTCCCGCTTGCTACGAAAATTTAAAAAGAGTTTTAAGAGTAAAGGAAATTGGTATTGATAATTCTCAGGAACAACGTAGTGCTATGGTTATGATATCTTTAAAACCAGAGCCTATCCCTCTTGATTTAAAAGTAATTTTAATAGGTAGTGAAGAGATATATCAAACTTTACTTGCTATGGATCCTAACTTTAAAAAATTGTTTAAAATTAAAATAGAGTTTGCAGAAGATGCACCTCTTACCGAGGAAAATGTTTTATTGTTAGCAAGATTTATGCATTCTTTCTGTGAAAGAGAACATTTACCACAATTGGATAAAGAGGCTGTTGCAAGAATGATTGAATATGCTTCAAAACTTGCTGATGATAAAAGAAAACTTTCTACTCGTTTTAATGATTTGTCTCAAATAATTAGTGAAGCAGGTACTTGGGCTATGATGGCTCGTTCTAAGGTTATTACTGAAAAGTTTATAAAAAAAGCTATTTATGAGAAAATTGCTAGAGTTCAAAAATATGATAATAGATTGTCTGAAATGATTAAAGACGATATGCTTTTAATTGATACAGATGGATATAAAGTTGGGCAAATTAATGGATTAACTATAATGACTACTGGTGATTATACTTTTGGAAAACCTGCTAGGATAACAGCTAATACTTATACTGGAAAATCTGGTATTATAAATATAGAAAGAGAGGTTGAACTTTCTGGTTCATCACATTCTAAGGGAGTGTTGATTTTAACTGGTTATATTGGTGAGCAATTTGCTCAGGATTTCCCTCTTTCTCTTACTGCAAGTATTTGTTTTGAACAATTATATAATGGAGTTGATGGAGATAGTGCTTCTAGTACAGAGCTATATGCTTTACTTTCTAGCTTATCAAATGTACCTATAAATCAAGCAATTGCTGTTACTGGTTCTGTTAATCAAAAGGGCGAAATTCAACCAATAGGTGGCGTTAATGATAAAATTGAAGGTTTTTATCATGTTTGCAAAACTAAAGGATTAACAGGAAAACATGGAGTTATAATTCCTATTCAAAATGTAATGAATTTGAGTTTATCCGATGAAGTTATAGAGTCTGTTAAAAATAAGGAATTTCATATTTATGCAATTTCTACTATTGAAGAAGGTATTGAAATTTTAACTGGTGTTCCTGCTGGTCGTAAAGATACATCGGGTAATTTCCCTGCTGGAACTATAAATTATCTCGCTTATGAAAAATTGAAAAAATATTCAAATGCTGTTGCAGCATTAAAATAAAGGGCATAATGGCCCTTTTTAATTTGTATCAGTATTTAAATAGACATTTGGAACTCCTCCAATAATTACATTTTCACTTAATACTAATTCACTTGTTACTTGTGTTTGTATTATTTCATATGGTGTTAATATATTTATATCACATGTTACATCCAACCATAGCCTATGCAATGTTTGATTTATTCCAGCATCATCAAATTCATTTCTTATTTTAGTCTGAATTGTTCCTGATAATGCTACTTTTAAAGGAATTTTAGGTCCAACACCAGAAACCCACTTTATTCCTGTTATACTACCAAATGGTATGTGTGATGTTAATGTATCATTATCGTTTAGACTTACTTGAATATCATTTGTTATGCTTGATATCATATTGTTTAATGGCCTAGAGTTTACTTGTAATAATTGTATATTCCCATTTCCGTCTTGCTTAATAGTTATTAATTCGTTTTCTTGATACCTGTCTACATTTATTGTTGTTATTCTATTTATTTCTATTGTTACTATACTTTTTGCTTCATCTATACACAGTTTCTCGAATATAGGATTAATGGCTTTTAGCATATTTATCATTACAAATATAGCTATAATTAGAACTAATATTATTTTTATTATCTTTTTATAATTTTCATTACCTTTTTTCCCTCCATACATTACTTTGGGAAATCGTATTTTTGTTCTTGAATATATCTTATCCATATTTTACCTTCTCGGTTAAAAAATAATTGCTACTTGGCATAGCTGAACAGCACAGACAAATAACAATTATTTTCCAAACTTAACTAATGTTATTCTTTGTGCAAACATATTTGGGAATAAATAATTGCATTCCTACATCAATTTTATTTGGATCTTCTATTTCATTTAGTCTCATTATATCTTCTATAGTACTCCTATATCTTTTAGCAATTTTCCATAAACTATCACCTGGTTTAACAAAATATATTGTCATACTGTATGGATTTTCAGTACATTTTTCTTCATTAATATTTACATCCTCTATAATGTTCATATTTATTTGATTATATTGACTCACCTCAAAATTCAAGTTGATGTTTAGCGTGACTTCTGAGTCTTCGATAACAAAATCTTGCATTGCTATTTCTATATTTGTATCTATTTTACTACTTTCTGTAACCTCCTCATAGTCCATTACATACATAATTGGTATAGTTTTAGTTATCCCTTCTACTGTTGTTTGATTGTTAGAGGTAATTAAGAAATCTACTTTTATTTCTCCATCATATTTTATCTTTCCCCTAGAAATAGTTGCACTATTAATGTTAGGAGTAATTCTTATGTCTCTTATTTTCTCCCCAGCTAGCTCCTGTATTTGCATTTTTTCTCTTATTTCATATACATCACTTTTGTTCTTTTTATCTACCATTGTCACTATATTTCTAGAGTTAAACTCTAAATTCATACTTGGACTATATAAATCTTCTAATATTTCTATTTCTTCTTCTCTAATTGCATTACATGATACATCTAATTCTATTTCAACATATATAGAATGTTCTTCTTCTGAATTAGGTTTTATTAATATATTCCTAATTGTATATTTGGTATCACATATATCATTATCAGAGACATTAAGCATTTCAACAAATCCCATTATTGGTATTTTTTCTTCCACATTTCTAATTCTATTATCTTCTGTTAGATACATTATTTTAACATCTGCATCTGCTTTAGCTAATATCTTATTATAACTCATCTTACTGTCTTTATTTATGATACTAAAATCTACTCTTAGTATTTCTGCTAGGTTATCCCCTGAATCAATTTTTATAGTTTCTTTTGCATATGTTTTTGTAGAATTACTACCAATTACAGAGTTGAATTTTACATTTTTTCTAATCTCTTGGATATCTTTTATGTTTTGAATATTATTTACTATGTCCAAATCTTCATTAGTATATAAGGTTATTTCTACTTCTAGCTGTATATTTAAATTTACTTTTCTTCCATTTAAAACTTTACATTCTATTGATTTTATTGTGACTTTCTCATTAGCATTCATTCCATTTAATGCTTCTTTGCATTCAATTATTTGTTTAAAGTCAATATTAGTGTTTATTCCTCTTATGTTATCTGTTTCACTATCTGCTAAATAAATTAAGTAAACATTTACATTTCCATCTAATTTTATCTTCCCATCTGATACTTCTTTTCTATATATGCATACATTCCCACTTGTACTTACTGGCTTTAATATATCAGGTTTTATATCTGGAATTATAGCATCCTCTTCTAAGATAAAATTTTGTGTTTTTTGAGTTACTATTCTATTTATACATATATTTTTCTTTACTGTTTCTACCTTCATATCTTATCCTCCTTATTTTTAATATATATATGTATAAATGCTTAAAAAAATTCCTAGTTTTACTAGGAATTTCAAAAATCTTACTATTTTAAATATTTATTTTTCATTCTATTTTATACAATAGCCACTTTTTTAGCTTTTTTTTCATCAAATATTGGTATGTCTAATGGTAAATAATCTGTACCATTAAAAATAGATACTTCTACACTTTTTGTTAATATATCTGTATAGTTATATGATATATTTCCCTCGTCTTCGTCACATTTTATTACAAATAAATTTGAATAAACATTTTTTACTGTACCTACTTTTTCATATATTTTACTTCTTCCTAATGTTCCTTTTATAAGTATCTTTTGTCCTATTTGTGCTTCAATATCTGTCTTTACATTATCTATGTCACTTTTACAAAACATATAACCACCTACTTCTCTATTGATGTTCAAATTATAGCATTTATACCATTAAATGTCAAAAAAACTTAGCTAACATGTTTCTTCCATATCCTTACTCTTCCAATTGTTGTATAGTTTCTTTGCATTCTTATTACATTTGTGTTACAGTTTTGTTACAGAATTGTAATATTTTGTTATATTGTATATTTTTTCTTTCTTCCCCTTGAGGTTATTCCTCCTACTCTTTTATTATCGTCTTTTAGTAAATAAGATATTTCTTTCATAGTAATATTTTTTTCTTCTGAGGTTATTGCAACTTTTTCTGCAATTGTTAATGGATCCATAAAATCTATTAATACTCTTGCTGGAGATGAGGCAAAGTTTGCTCCTGATTCCATAATTGCTTCAAAAAAGCTTTGGCATGCACCTGCAAATATAACTAGCTCCCTATCCACAGAAGCTTTTCTTGCCTCTTTTACTGTGTTTATAAAATATCTAGAATTTCTATAATTATATATATCTGTAAAACCTGTTCCATTCTTTATCATTCCATCATGTGCTAGTTTTTAATATACCGAAAAAATATTAGGTACTTATATTCCACTCTATTTCAATCTTTCTTGTTTTTGTTTCTGGATTATAATAGCCTATGTGAATTTTTGATATAAATTCATCCAATATACTTCTAGTTAGACTTTCAATTTTTTTATATTTTTTTAATATTTTTTCTGTATCATACTTTTCTAGTTTTTTCTTATTTAAGTCTAATAATTCACTTTCTATATTTCTTAGTCTTTCTTGAAAATGTCCAATATCTATACTATTTTTATTTTTTATCATTGTAAATTCTGTTAAATCAATAATTCCATTCGCTCTATCTTCATATAGTAATGATATTGTGTTTTGCTTTTTACTTATATTATTTTCTAATTCCTTCTTTTCTTTTTGTAATAATTTTATTTCATCTTCTAAAGAATTAACTACTTTCTGTTCATAATACTTTTCTTCTACTAATGATTTATCATAATATATATCCAATTGTTTATTAATTTCATCTAGTAATATTCTCTCTATCTCCTGTTCATTAACAAGTTTTTTATTGTTACATAAAAATTTAGCAGTTCCATATCTATTTCCACATAACCAATAAGAATATGTTTTATTTCCCCTCTCATGATAATCTCTATATAATGCGTGTCCACAACATCCACATTTCAATTTTCCAGAAAACAATGATATTTCTCCTTTTTTATTTGATTTTACTTTTCTATATCTTTCAAATCTTGCACTTACTATATTCCATGTTTCTTTATCTATTATAGCTTCATGACAATGTGGAACTACTATCCTTTGCTCTTTTGGAATACTCCTTTCTTTTTTATTTTTATAACTTATAATTTCATTTTTATGTTGTATTAATGTTCCAATATATACCTCATTTTTTAACAGATTATATATTGTATTTGTTCTCCATACATGAACAACTGGTATTATTATTATCTGACCTTCAGTAATTTCTTCACTTTCCATTGAATTATATTGTATTATTTCTTTTACTGTTGATTGATATTTATCTGCTATTGCAACTAAGCTATCTCCTTTTTCAACTTGGTATGTTATTCTTTGATCATATTTAACAGTTGGACAATTGAATTTTAAACCTTTTTGATGTTTATATATACTAGGAATTGGTATTTTATTCTCATTCAAATATAAACATATCTTAGTTGCTCCGTTTCCACTTGCATACATTTCGAAAATTTTTCTAACAACTCTTGCTGCATCTTCATCTATTATAAAATGATATTTATCTTTTGGGTCTTTTAGATAACCGTATGGAGCAAATGCACCAGTAAATAAACCATTAGATTGTTTATTTTTTAATACTGCTCTTATGTTTATTGATTGATCCTCTACTTGCCACTCATTTACTAATCCATTTATCTGTCTAGTTTTTTTGTTTCCTATAACAGATGTGTCTGTACTATCTACTAACCCTACAAATCTTATATTCCATGTAATAAATTCGTTATGTAAATATTTTTCTATCATTTCCATACTTCTTGAAAATCTAGATTGGCTTTTGCACAATACAATTTCTGTATTTCCATATTCACAAAACTTTAAAGACTTATTCCATTCTGGTCTATTATCATCTGCACCAGAAATTCCTTCTTCACAAAATATTGCAACAACAACCCAACCTCTCTTTTCACATTCATCTAATAAAATTAACAATTGATTTCTTATACTCTTGCTAACATCTCCATCAATTACATCTCCATCCTCAACAGAAAGTCTTATATATAAAATTACTCTATATTTATCTCCTGTTTCTTTATCTTTAGTATATTTATTACTTTTTTCAAAGCACTCATTATCATTTGTAATATTAAGTTTTAATAAATATTTAATGTTATCAGAAACATATTTTAAATATGTTATATCTAAATGTGATTTTATTTTTTGTACCTCACTATCATCATCTCCCTCTTTTATACTATAATTATTCTTATCTAATGCATCATTTTCATCATTTCCTTCTTTAAATACATTTATTACCATAATCAACTTTCCTTTCCTATTGATTCGGCTAAATGCCTATTTTAATACCTCCATTATTATATTTTTTATTTATCAAAAATAAAAATGTGTGATTTTTATTTTTCATCTAAAATCATTAACTTTGCAATTTTCTCGCACACAATTTCCTTTATTTCTTCAAATGATAATGATTTTGGAAAAGTATAATTTATTTCATATTTACATTTCATAAGCATTCCTCCTTAACAAAATCATATTCTCACTTTTTTATATTATTCATCTATTGTTTACTTAATATTTTCTACATATTCGACTGCATTACTAGGAGAGTATAGCTTTGATAGCACTATAAACTCATTTTTTATATCTTGTATTCGAATTTTTCGATTTTCTTTCATAAGACTTTCAAAAACTATATAGGCATAGCAAAGCATTTGTTCGGCAGTTAATCTCCAGTAAATATCAATATCTTCTATATACTTTACTCTTATCATTTTTAATATTTCTGTTTTATCTATCTTTATTATTTGGGATGAAATCGAATTTAATATATTTTTAAATTCCTCTTTATCTTCAGTGTTTAAATACCCAAATATAAAATAAGCTATCATTTGTTTTACAGAATATCTTTGACTTATTAATTTTTGAACTATTTTTTCATCCATTCCTATTCCTTTCCAATAAATAAAGAAACAAGTAATCAATATACTTATTTCTTAATATCACTATAATTCTTTATTCCTTGTGCAATTTTTAATGCTTCATCTAAGTATTTTATATATCTATGTGGTAATGTTCCAATTCTTTCTCCCAGTCTTTTTTTGTCTATTGTTCTTACTTGCTCAGTTAGTATTGTTGAATCATATTTTATATTTCCAAATGCCTTAACTATAACATGTGTTGGCTGTATTTCATTTGTTTCAATTTTCTTTGTTAATGGAACAATAATAACTGTTTTTGAATATCTATTTCCTGTATTATTTTGAACTATTACAACTGGTCTAACTCCAGACTGTTCACTTCCTACTGTTTCATATAATCTTGCATAATATATTTCCCCTCTATATATCTCTCTTTCCACTTTTATTCCTCCATTGTAATATATTTTAATTGTTCTCTATATCATTAGATAGCAATTTGCTAAATTGCTCACAGATTTTATCCCACCTATCTGCTTTTTTCACAGATTTGCACTCAATACGTGCGACGCTCTTAACGCTCAAGTTATGACTATGCAAGTGTTTTCAACCTATTACTATCCTCGCCTCATTAAGTGCTACTTAATGTTTTTTAGTGTATATGAGTGTTGTTTCCCACACTAGCTCCAGTAATAGTGTTTCTAATGATATTATTAAGTTGTCAAAGTACATTTTCTTTATTAAAAATTGAATAAAGTGAGAAAGTTTTTATACCCTCTCACTTTATTCCTCACTTTACCCCCTGTTTTTTGTTAGTAAATTAAAAATTTTTTAAATTTTTTTGTAATTTTCTAATTCCTGCATCAACACTTCTTTTAATAACCGAAACATCACGTTTTTCTATTCTTGCTATTTCAGTGAGTGAAAACTCATCTACAATAAACATATATACTCGTCTATTCTGTGGTATTGGTAAATCCCAAATTTTTCTGATAATTTCTCGTTCTCCCTCTTTCTCTAATAACATTTCTTCCATACTAGGTGCTTTATGTACTGCTCTTATATTTATTTGGCATTCTGTCAGTTGTAAATGTTCTATGTGTCTATCAAATTCATTTCTTTGTGATTTATCTTCATTTTTTCGTCTTTGAAATTCATTATTTATAATTTTATTCATTTTTGCAGACTTTGCCGTTCCACTCAAACTTTTATATGTAGTAATAGTTTTTAAATCATTATTAAGAAGTACATATACTTTTATTTTTTTAGACTTATCTTTCAAATTTTTTCCTCCATTCAATTTCAAATTTTGAAATTGAACTAGGAGGACTACGACAACCATTGGTAAAAATTAATTTGTTTTGTTCATACTTAAAAAAAAAGAAATCACACTTATTCTTGTTATTTACAAAAATAAATCTAATCTCTTTTTTGGCATAATAATATTTAATTAAAAAGCTTGTATTTATTATACACCAACACATCACTCTAAAACTTTGAAAATAACCCCCATTTACAATTCAAAAAATTTTATAAGTTGGTGTATTTAATAAAATTCTAACTTTTAACTTATAAAACTTTTTTACTGTTACTTTTTATTGAAATGATACGTTTTAATAAATTAATAATTAGTTTTACGCTTTTGTAAATATATTATGTAAATATTATACCATATCTATCTTGTCGAAATCTGTCGGTTTTTGCGAAAATAAAAAAAGTATATAGAACCTCATTTTTTGACATTCTATATACTTTTTATTATATAATTATTGTTTCTAATCTATAATTCTCATTCTCTACGCTGTATGATATTTCCAAACTTTTTCATTAAATCATTATAGTCTTTTCTACTAACTCCTGTATTTTCTAAATCTTTAACTTTCATTAATTCTTCCTCGTCCATATCTTCATCTTCATAGTACTTCAATAATTGAATATATACTACTTCAAACTCACATTCCGTATAAATTTTATTTTTAATCTTTATTCCTAATTTTTCCATTGTTTTAAATTCTTTATCTATAAAGTATTTATTTAATTCAATAATTTCATTATTATGGTATCTATCGTTCCATTCTAAATATTCTTTATCTATTAATTGATTTCTTATTTTAATTAAACTTTCATATGTTATATTATAATCTATAAAAGGCTTTTTTATATATCCTGCAACTTTTATTTCATCAGTTATTACATCCTGCTCTCTATCAGCAGAAATAACTAAAAACTCAGGAGAGTTTTTTGTACCATAATACTTTTTTATAATATCTAAACCTGTATATCTATTATTTCTTAATAGATCTGTTATTACAATTTCTGGTTTCAAGTTTTCTATCATATCAATTTCTTCCTCATCAGTATTTGCAATTCCTAAAATTTCTATATTATTATATTTTCTTAAATATTTTGCTAGAAAATTGCAAAACTCTTTATTATCATCTGCAATTATTATTTTAACTTTTGGATACATATTATTACTCTTCTCCTTCTTTATTATTAAATTTCTTTATAGTTTCCTTTACTGCATATGAATAAATTTCCTTAATATTAACTTTTAGATTCTCATTTATATCATTGACATATTCAAAAATCCCATCATATATTTTTCTTTTTACTTTTTCATCTATTTCAACATTCTCATCAATTAGTTTTATTATTCTTTTTATAGTATTGTTTTTTTTAGGTCTAGCTATTTGTAATAAAATTTCATCAAAATCCTGTTGTTTACAAATTTCATCTACTAAAATTAATTCTAATTCTTCCATATTTCCCCTACTTTATAATTTTCTGCTTTAGGTTTAAATAGTCTACCAAGAATGGCAAATAAATATTGTAAAATATAAAATAATAATTATAAATAGAAAGGAATTGTCATAAATGCGAGTTAAAAAATTTAATGGTAAATCGAATGTTATAGGCAAAAATATAAAGAAATATAGAGAACTTCGCCACCTTACCCAAAGAGAGTTATCAAATAAACTGGCACTACTAGGTATAGATATTTATCATTCGGATATTTCCCAAATAGAAAATCAAAAATTGTTATTAAAGGATTTTGAAATAATTGCATTTTGTAAAGTTTTCAATGTATCCTATGAACAATTATTTGAAGATACTGATAATATATTTGATTAATTATTATTATTTTACAATGTTATTAAACTTATATAACTATTAGGCTTTATACTGTTGTTCTTCCATCAATCAATCCTTGTAAGTAAATATAAACTTTCTCCAATTCATGTGTTTTATTTATATTTCTTTCAAATTCATTTACTTCTGTTTCTAGTATTCTTGTTGAAAAGTAATCATGTGCCTTATTATATTTGTCTTGCAATTTCTTATACTTTTCCATCTTTTCTAATTTATTACATACCATATCAAGCCTTATTTCAACAAACTCTTCAAAGTCATCTAGAAAATCCTCTGTTTCCTTATTCATATTTTGTTTATTTAAATTTATAAAATTACTAATTAACTCTGTCATTCCTTTTTTTTGCATTTTAAAAACCTCCTATTAATTATTTTCATCCTTTACATCATATAGTTTTCTGATTTATAAAAATCTCAATGAACTACTATATAAAGCTTTTACCTATAATACCTCATTCTTCCTTCTAATTTTTCCTTTTCTATGTACGCAAAGAATATTTTAAAAAAATATAGTATTATTAGTTAAAAGTATTTTTTATGAGGTGAGTAATACTATATATATGAAAACGAAAAAGTTAAATGGCTATTCAAATATTGTTGGTGCTAACATTCAAAAATATAGAGAACAAAAAGGAATTTCCCAAGTGGAACTATCTAATAAACTTGCTTTATTAGGTGTTACTTTATATCATTCTGATATATCTCGTATTGAAGCTAATACTTTGTTTATTCGTGATTTTGAGCAGAAAGCCATTTGTGATATTCTTGGAATTACTTACAATCAATTATTTGAAGATACAGCTAAATATTTTGAGTCTTAATATTCATACAGTGCTATGAATATTTTTTTGTTTTGCCATTACTGAGTACACAGTTTTTAATAAAAAATATCTTCTCATACTTTTTTTATAGACACAAGTTTATTTATTGAATAAATTTATCTACTATTACTCGACCAAATACTATCTTTTGTATCTTACATTTTCTCCTCCTTCCTGAATATTTTATATTTTAATTCATTTATAATTATAGTTAGTTTTTTATGATTAGTCAACCCTTGCGTGTTGTAAAATACTCTCTATTATGTGTATATCTAAATAATGAATATTTATGTACTAATTTTCATTAAAAAAAGAACTAGATTATTCTAGTCCTTTATATTCTATCATTCAAAGCATTGTATATTGCAATATTCGTTAACTTATATACAGATATTCCATACTTTGCTCTTAACTTTTCTAACTCTCTATAAAATCCTTCTCTTCTCGAAAAATTATGAGCCTCTACAATTTCATCTTCTGCTCTTTCATATAATTTAACTTTTTCTGTTTTAATTAAATTTTCTATTGATATATTTACCAAATTACTTATATTTGTATCATATTCTTCTACAATTTTTTGTAAACCTTCATACAATGTATTATCTATTTCTATTCTTCGTCTTAAAATTTTATCTTTTTTCCATAATCGTTCTTCAAATATACTCATTTCAACCTCCCTGCTACACTATTATAACGTAAATAAAATATCCTTTTAACTCTTTTATGTAATGTATTTTATATTTTTATATAATGTATTATGGTGTATGTAAGGGTTGTATAATATTCATTCTTTTCATTAATATTATAATAAATATCTTCTTTTGTTTACTTTTATTTTGAAACAATAGAAAAGGGAACAATCAGAATAATTATGATACTTTATTTATTACAGTCCTTATAATAGTTCTTGTATCTGGCTTTGTATCATTGTAATAATGAAAATACTTTTTCAACTTTTCTATTTCACATTGACAATACATTTTATCAGTAGCTCTTACTATATTATTTTTTACATTATGAACTGATGTATTATTAAATTCTGCTACAAAAGGATATACATCTGTCTTTAGATTATTAAAGTCTTTATTTGGCATATTAATAATAATATATTCTATTGCTGTAACTAAATATTGTGTTCCTAAATTAGACATATCATAATTTAAATTAAGAATTTCGTTAATAATCCTTTCTTTTACTGTATATTCTACTTCTATTTTATTTTTCAATTCTATCAATTCATTTATCTTTTTTATAATTTCATTCATATTGATATTTTTATATATTATAGAAAAAATTATATCATTTATACATAATTTATTATAATTGTATAAATTTTCTGATATTACTATAATAGATTTTTTATATTTTTCCTTATCTTTTAGTAGTTTTATAAATTCAATTTCTGTATTTATATTTAAACTTAATATAACTATATCTATATCATTCCTATTATTCAATATATTCAAAGCCTTCTTTTCATTTTCCACTATATTATAAACCTGTATATCTTGATTTGTTTTATTTATATTATTCATTATTTTAATTGCGTATTCTAAATTGTCATCTACGATTAATATTTTTATCATTATTCTTTCTTATATGCTCCTTAATCATATAATTCTATTCTCTTAAAATTTGTAGTATCATAATTTATATTCAATTTTTCTTCTGTTACAACATTTCTTTCAAAAACAAATGATGTTTCCCTGTAAAACTTTTCATTACTTTCTATTAGTCTTATATCAGTTAAGTTATTTTTATCAATCCAATATTCATTGTAATTTATTTCGTTACCCTCTCTATAAACATACCATTCTCTTTCTTCAAAAAATTTTATTTCCATATCCTTATAATCTATATTCTTAAAGTCATCTAAACTTGCATGATATCCTATATCGTCTAATATATATTTATTATCAACATAAGAAGAATGTTTAATAACATCTGTACTATTTTCATCATTAATGTGTATTTCTTTAATACTATTATCATTAATATCTATTTCTGTAATTTTATCTGAACCTATTTCGCCATATCTTACTTTTTCAGTTTTATCTGCATTCATACTTTTAAAATTTTCATATATTTTGAATTTACTATCTTTACAATAAATATCATTACTTATTTCAAAACTTCCTGTTTCAAAATAATTTTTGTATATATTTTTTTGAGTCAAATGATAATTGTCTAATTTCATATTTTCATCGTAAATTTCTTGAATATTATCATATAAAGTCTTATTAAATTCTTTATATATTGTACAGCCTAAAAATATTATAGCTATTATTGATATAATAATACTACTAACTTGTAATATACCTTTATGCATTTGTAGCTTTTTATTGACCTTTTTTATTTTTTCCACTTCAATTTTAGTATCATTTTTTAACTTGTCTTCTTCTTTAACAATATCCATTTTCATAATATCTAATTTATTTTTGCAATTACTACACTCTTTTATATGTTCTTCTATAAATTCTTTTGTGTCATTAGTTACATCATCTTCTACATATATGGGAAGTAAGTCTAATACAATATTACAAATCTTTTTATTCATTTTCCAATTCCTCCTTTAATTTTAATTTACCTCTATAAAACCTAGTTCTTGCCCATTGTTCAGATTTATTAAATAAATTTCCTATTTCTTTAAAAGTTAAATTTGAATGCATTTTTATAAGCAAAATTTCTTTAGTTGTGGAATCTAATTTGTTTATCTCTTGATAAACTCTTAATAATTCTTGTTTATCTTCTATATTTTCAAAATCCGAATTATAAAGTGTATTTTCTTCTAAAGGAACAAATTCTATTTTACTTTTTCTTTTTAAATAATTATTCCAATTGTTTTTTGCTATTTTACACAACCATGTATAAATACTACTATTTCCTTTAAAACTCTCTGTATTTTTCATTGCATTATAAAATGTATCTTGTAATATTTCCTCAGCTATATCATTATTTTTGCATAATGAATAAATATATTTATATATCTTTGAAGCATATTTTTCATACATTTCTTCATTCACAAATACTCCCCCTCATGTATATAGACAACTGAAAACTAAAAATGTTACAAAAATTTTAAATAAAATTGTTTTTTTTGTATTTTTTACTTTAATTATTGTATAATTATAACATAGTCTAATTTTTGCATAGGCATTTACTAATTGTCATTATATATTATTTTATAATCTCCTATTCTATAGCTATTTAATTCTGTATGATAATCTTCAAATTTTACATATATAATAATTGCTTCATCATCATTTAAATTATCTATTTTTTCTTTTAATTTATTATCATTTTTAATTTCTGTATATATTTTATTATCATCATGATTAAAATCTAAATATAATCTTAGATTACCATCATCCATTATATTATCATAAAACACTTCTTTTTTATCTGTATTTTTCACATAACTTAATGCTTGGTAAAATCCTTTTGAAAAACAGACTGATTTATCAATTACATTAGAATAATATGAATAGAAATATATATTATAACTTATAAATAGTATCACATAAATACTAATAGTTATGACTATATATGCTTTTTTATATTTAATATATTCATAAATTATATATATTCCCTTTGCTGATAAAATCAATAATATATACCATACTGAATTCAATCTGTTTATATTAGTGTTGTTTATAATAAATCCTGTTAATATACTTATACTCAACCATATAAGCACTAAAAATAATTCTATATTTATTTTCTTCTTTTCTTTTGCTATAGTTTTAATAATACTTATAATAATTACTATTATAAATACAATCGTTATATGATATGTAGTTCCAAATATAGCTGATGAATTCCATTCTTCTCCATCTGATTGTATAAACATTACTCCTATTGTTGCAATTATGTTATTAAATAACTGAGATAGTTTGTTATCAGAAAAAAATAACATATCTTGAGTTCTTGATAAATTAGGATAATATGGAATAGTTATATTGAAAATTTTTATTTGTGTATTTATATGTAAAGCATTTATTGCAAACATTAGTATTATAGGCATTGCAAATACTAAAAATAAAATAATGCAAATTATTGCATTTTTATAATTTATAATTTTATTCTTAACTAAATAAATGCAAAATATTAATAGGAATAATGGTACAAAATATATTGCCACTCCATAACAATATAATGTTATTGCATAAAATATCATTGAAATATATATTAGTTTATTATTACTTTTTGTAATTCCTGTATATAGTAAATCCATTGCTATTAATAAAAAATGTGGAAACATATTACAGTCTAATGCCCAAATAGACTGTAATATATGCCAAGGAGAAATTACAAGTACAGCTAGTCCAATTAGAGCAATTTTTTCATTCTTTGTAATTTTCTTCGTAAAATCGTAAAACACAAATAGTGATATTATACTAACAATTAACATAGGTAATCTTGCTGTAAATAATGAATAGTTAAAAATCTTAAAAATTAATGCCATTAAATATAATAGCATCACACTTTGTCCTCCCCATCCTTGCAAATAGACAGGAAATGATATTCCATTTGCATCTTTACCAGTATCTGCTATGTCTTTGGCATTTATAATTGTCATTATTTCATCACCATTTATTTCTGAAATTGCATTTGGAAAATTAACAATTCTTATTATAATTCCTATATTTATTAGTATTATAAATATTATTTTTTTCTTATCTAAATACTTCTTTTTATTATCTTTCATTCTCTATTTATCCTCCCACAGATTATTATTTTTTATTTGCTATAATTTGACAATTTACAATTTTTTCTCATATATATAGACATCTAACTCTACAAAAAGTTACAAAAAAATAAAATTTGTGTCTAAATGTGTCTTTTTATGTTGTTATTTATTATTTGTGTTATTATTTATATGAGAAATTAAGCAATAATAATTGTTTGTTTAGGTAGATTAGAAACTTCTTGTTTCTTTTCTATATAATAGCTGTGGAGCCACCAATAAAGGAGAATTTATTATGTTAAAGAAATTATTTGCGTTCCTTCTTACAGCATCACTTATGACTGCTATGCCTCTTGAGGTTTTCGCTGCAGAACCCGATACAAATGGAGTTATCCCTGAAGTTACAGTTACTTCTGAGGATGATGGAATTGTTCCATATTCAAGCATATCGGGTTATTACAGTGGAACTGTTACTCCTCAGAATCCAAAGGTTTCAGTACCTTTAAATAGTGATGGTTCTGGTGGAGTTGGCATAACTATTGTGACTGAATGTTCAGTAACGGAACCTATCAGAGTGACTGCAACTGCGTACGGTGGTAGCAAGAATGCTACATTTATTGATAGCAAAAAAATAATCTCATTAGCACAAATGGTACGTATTACTTCGTGGACGGTATAACTCACTATGGAAACAATTCTGTTCTTTTTACTTTTTCTAATCTTCATCAGAATATGAAAGTAACCATTCACATTTATGGATAATGTGAAATAAGACAGAGCAAAACTAATTGAAACTATAAACCCATCCACAGCTATTATTTTGAGGAACGATAAATCGTTCCTCATTTTCTATTTTCTTATACATTTGCTAATATATTTAATTTTTCGACACTCCTTGACATTATTAAATAACTTTGATAAATTATTTACAATATATTTGTGAAAGGGGGTTATATCATAATGAATAAAAGTGAATTAGTAGCAAGTATTGCTCAAAAAGTAGGTTCTTCAAAAAAATCTGCTGAAGAAAATTTAGATACTTTAATTGAAATAATTTCTGAGGAATTAAAAAATAAAGGTAAAATTCAACTTGTTGGATTTGGCTCTTTTGAAACAAGAAAACGATCTGATAGAAAGGGTAAGAATCCTAGAACTGGCGAAGAATTAAGAATACCAGCATCTACTGTTCCTGTGTTCAAAGCAGGTAAAGTGTTAAAAGACGCTGTAAATAAATAAAAAATTTTGGTACTAACTATCTCAGTTAGTACCTTTTTCTATACTCTCCTCTCAGTCAAATATAATGGTGTTCCATAACCATAAATGACATTACTATTAATATTATATTCTTTCTGTCTACAAGTATCCCCACTAGAATTTCCTTCTATTGTATAAACTATATCATTTTCCGTTTTTTGTACAATGCCAACATGATCGGCAAGTCCATCTTGCTCCCAGTCGAAAAATATAATATCTCCAGATTTTGCGATATATCCTCTATCTTTCCATAATCCTTTTTCCTTAAAAAAAGGCACTCCTTCATATTTACAACTAGAAAATTTAGGTATAGTTCCACTTTCTATATATCCACACTCATTAGCACACCAACTTACAAAAATTGCACACCATTCTACATGCTCGTTAAATCCATACCACTTCCAAAACTTTTCTCCTCCAACATTTCCAACTTGCCCCATAGCTACTGCAACAATACTACTGTTTTGTTCTGTGCTTTCTCCAAACATCATTGCACAAGCCATTCCTACAATGCATAATACTAAAATTACAACGAAAGCTATCCACCCTCCTGCTAAAAATAGCGACAACATTGATTTTGCAGTTACCACTGTTGTTTTTACAGCTTTTATGGTTGCTTTTACTCCTATTTTTATTCCTTTAATTGTTGCCTTTGTTCCTTCTTTAGCACCTTGATATGCTTTTTTGCTCGTTTTTATTGCTATTTTTTCAGTTTGTTTTGTTGTTTTGTATGCAAATTTTCCTGTTCTTTTTGATGTTTTTATTGTTTTTCTGCCCTGTTTTAATCTTTTTGTTGTTTCTTTTGCCTTTCTCTTTATTGTTTTATTTGATTTCTTTTGTTTTATTTTTTGTACTGTATAATTTGCATTTTGTTTCGTTTCTTTTACTGCTTTTTTTGCATATTTTTCTAAATCTACAATTCCTCTATGGTATATCCCTTTTTCTGTTTCTATTATTTTATTTATGCTATATTCATTTGGATTATTATTTTCTTTCTCATCTACATTTTCTTTTGTTTTTCCTATATTATTTTTTAATTTTTGTTTATATAATGCTTTTCTATCTAATTTTTTTATAGGTATTTTTGCATCTTCCTTTTGTTTTATTCTTCTTTGTATTTCTGTCAATTACTTCACACCTCCTAGATTACTTTTTTTGCTACAACTACTAATCTTCCGATTTTTGTTTGAGTATTCACAAGTAGATAATGTAATCAACCTATCTCCATATTGTGCTTTTTTTCCTGTATTATAAAAAGAGAGTTCCATACATTTATTTACAAATATATTAAACTCTTTTTCATCTTTTAAATTATAATAATTGTAGTAATCAAAACCTTTTGAACTATATGCTACTGTTTTGAATACTGCAATTATTTCATATTCTGCATACTCTTTTAAAGTATGAAATTGTATTATACTATGCTCATTGTAATACTTTTCCTTTTTATAATTTTCTAGTTCTCCAAAAACTCTCTTTCCATTTATATTATGACCATATATTATTAAGTTGTCGCTTTTTTCTATATCACAATTTTCTGCCATATATGGTGTTCCATTACTTGAATAATTTTTATAAAAATTCCTAGTCAGATAATAATTAGGACTATATTTTGATTGCATTATGGGATAATTCATATTTGTATTTTTTATCCTTATCCACCCAACAACATCACTATTGATTTTATACAGTTCTTCAAGATTAATTTCATCTTCTTGTATTTGTTCTTTTTCGTTGCCTTCATTGTTTGCAATAACTATCAATTCTTCAAATATTTTCTCTTGTTTTTTATCTTCTTTACAATCTCTAAAAACAAAGTAACTACTAATAAGCATTATGCCTATTAGTAGTATTATTGTTATTTTATACATGACTTTTTTCATTCCTGCACCTCGAACTCTTTGGGCTTGGTTGTCATTAATTTGTATAACTCTGTATTTTTGGGAAATATATTTTTAAACGGTATTATTGCATTACTTACTTTTATTAATCCTTGACCTGTTCCTGAGTTAGTAATAAAACTTAGTTCTTTTTCTGATATTTGCAATAGTTCTGCTAGTTTTTTCCTATCTGTTGCTGACTGATTCAACATTATTACAAGTTCACTATTAGATAACATTGTTGTTGCTTTTTGATTTTTCAATATATCTGCAATGTTTTGTGTTATCCCTGTTGCAAAACCTCCGTATTTTCTTATCCTTCTCCATAATTTTTCTATAAAGAATGATGTATATGAATGTTTGAATAATAGATAAATTTCATCTATGAAGATATATGTTGTTTTTCCTTGTATTCTATTTTTTGAAATTCTGTTTAATATGCTATCTAAAATCACCAACATTCCTATTGGCATTAGTTGTCCTCCTAGGTCTATTATATCATAGCATATTATTCTATTGTTTACTTGTACATTAGTCTGTTTCGCAAATGTATTAAGACTTCCTTTAGTAAACAATTCTATCGATAATGCTATGTCTTTTGCCTCTCTTTCTGGTTGTCTTAGTAATACTTTTCTAAAATCTTCCAGTGTTGGTGGTGTTCCTTGATATTTTCTATTTTCGTAATCTTGATATACAATTTTTACACATCTATCAATTAGTGATTTATCTTTTCCTATTCCATTATCCGTTCCCATGATTTGTTCACATAGTGAAAGTACAAATTCCGCTTTATCATTTAATGGACTCTTTCCCTCTCCATAATCCTTATTTATATCTAATGCATTAATATGATTATTACTATTTGCAGATATTTTAATTACTTCTCCTCCAAGATTTTTTATCAACGCTCTATATTCTGCCTCTGGATCTATTACTATAATATCTGCATCCTTATCCTGCAACGCTATTTCCGTAATCTCTTGCTTTGCTGTAAAACTTTTTCCACTTCCGACTTACGCCCAAGATAAATGAGTTACCGTTTAGTAACTCATGTCTATCTATTAATATCATATTTTTAGAAATGATATTTTTTCCATAGAATATCCCATTTGTATCTTGAACCTCTTGAACTTTAAAAGGCATAAATGATGACAAACTTTCTGTTGTTAGTGTTCTATTTAACTTTATTTGATTTATTCCATATGGCAATACAGTATTAAGTCCGTCTAATTGCTGATAATTGAATATTCCTAACTGACACATGCGTTTACCTGCGATTGCTTTTAGGTTTTCCGTATCATTATCTAATTCTTCTTTAGTATTTGCTGTATGAACTATTGTTATTGTTGCTAGAAACATCTTTTGATCTCGTGTCATCAAGTCCTCTAAAAATTCTTTACTTTCTTCTCTTTGTTTTTGTAACTCAAATGGTATCTCTGCAGAAAAATTTCCATTTTCATTTTGGCTTTTCTGCCACCTTGCTATATCTGTTTCCACTGCCATTATTTTATCATTTGCAAGTTTTATTGCTTCCTCTATTGGAACTGCTTTCATGTCAATACTTAGCATCATATTCTTATTTAGGTCTGTTAGTTCTGATATTATATCATCATTTAAAAAGTTTGCAAATTCCTTTATAAATAGTACTCTCCCATACCTATTACCCATTTTAAAGAAGTCTGTTTTAAATTCAAATATGTCTGGACAAATATAATCCTTAAAACTATGTCCTTTTTGCATTGTTTTTTTAATATCAAAGTTGTATAAATCTTCTTCTCCTGTTCTGAAGAAATCATGAAATACCCTTAGTCTTTCATTTATATCCAGCTCTGTAATCTTAGAGCCTAATTTTGAAAAGCCATTACTTAATTCTGCACTTGTTCTATTTAAACACATTTCTGCATCTTCTACTTTTCTCTTGTTTACTGTAATAGTCATTATCTTTTCTTGTATTATTCCCTGTGCCTCCATTGTATTTTGTAATAACATATTATTGAACTCTTTTCTATACTTCGTTAGATTATCATTTCCTAACTGCATTTTTATTTTGTTTTCAAAATCAATACCATTTAACTTCCTATTTACAATAGTTATTTTAGGTAATAATGAATAGTCTAATAAATTTAATATACTTCCATAATCTATTGCAATCATCTCTTGTTCTTCCTTATCTGCTACAATATAATTTATATCTGTAAATCTATAACTTTTTGAGTAGTTATTTCTCCCAACTTGAAATGTTCCATTTTCGTATATCCTCTTGATTGGTATTGCCTTTTGAACACTTTTGGGTATTTTCATTTTTTCCTTGTCTTGATTTAATTTTAAAAATCCCATTAAAAATCTCATGTTGCTTTTCCTCCTTCTTTTTCCTTCTATATTCCTGTTCTAATAATTCATTATACATATTTTCTGGTTTAAAATATAAAACTTTTGGCATTAGAATTTCTGACTTAACCCAAGTAATTATAAATTGTTCTGCATTCATTCCGTTATACCTTACAAAGCCTAAAAACCCAAATGGAATAGCACTTAATATACATAGCCAAGATAATGTTTCTAAACCCAAATGATTTCTTAATAAAAAATATATCAATACTGCTACTCCACAAGCTAAAGCAGAAAATATACATTGCCTCATAGATAGTCCAAAAAATACTTTTTCTTTATAGTCCCTTATCTCCTTGTTTATCTTAATTTCCACTCCATTTCCTCCTACCTAATAACTAATTCTTTGCTATGTTTTTGCTCTTTATATTCTTTTGTTTCTTCTACAACCTTTTGATATATCTGTTTAAAATATTTGTGTATTTCTTCACTACCTTTTTTGTTTCCATTTATTACTAGAAATCTATATTGTCCAGTTCCAAAATTATAATCTACTAATTTATTGTTTATAAATCCTTGTGTTGCAAGTGGTATATTGATTCCATATTGCTTTGCTAAATACAAAAAACAGTTTTGTTCTGTAATACCATTTTCATATTTGTTATCTTTATAAAATTTTAGCTTTTCTGACTTAACGATTTCTCTTAATTGTATTCTGTTTTTTATTCCTTTTACTTGTTCATAAAATTTATTATTAACTTGTTTTATTTTCTCTTCAGCTTTCCTTTGCTGTTCTTCTTTCCAGATTTCATCTTCTTGCTTTTTATTATATAAAAAGTCTTCTCTGCTTTCTTTTGCTCTTTCAAACATATCCATATCACAATGTTTATTTATAAATTTTAATTGACACGTATTAAAATATGACTTTTTATCTATACTTTTTTTGAAAAGCCTTATTATATTTTCTTCATTAAAAATATCTAGCATTTCATTACAGGAATTATCCTTTTCATTATTGTCTAGTACATTTCTTAAAAACATACTGAAACGTATTGGTGCTATTCCTAATTCCCAATAGCAATTTTCTTTTTTATCTTTAAATAACATTTCTTGTCCGTCCCAATTTGCTTTTGTTTTCAGTATGGCTACTTCTTTTCCAAAATAATTTAATTTTGATACAATCTTATTTGTACATTTCAACTTATTGTCTTCAATTAACCATACTTTTTCCATTTCATTTTTTACTAACATAGATTTTATCTGCTCCTCTCTATAATCCCATCATTTCATGAACTACTTTATCACTCATTTTTACTGTTCCGAACTAGCACTAACATATTGAATACTAATTCTCCTAGATAACTCCATACTTGATTTACTGCTTGTGCATTTGCATCTACAACTGGTGGAGAACTTGCAAATTGTGAAAATATAATACAAGCAAGCATTATTATTGCTCCTTCAAGACATACTGCACAAAATCCTTTTATAAAACTTCTACCAATATGTCCTGTTGGCTCTCCTCCAAATGTACTTAACGGAATAGGTGCTATTGCAGTATATAAATATATTTTGAAAAATCTACCATAAACCGAAAGTATCATAACATAAGCTAATACGTTTACTAAGAAACTTCCGTATAAATGCTACTGCCCATAGAGGTATGCTCTCAATAAATCCGACAACTTTCTATTGCTATTATCATTTCTTGTGGCAATTCACTTTGTGTTGCTCCTCCTATTCCTGCTGTCTGCATTATTGTCTGAACTACACCTTGCGTTATTTTAAATATCGCTAACATTAACTCTAATCCGTATGTTATGGCTGTCTTAGTCAATATAAACCTTATAAATAATTTCAAAACCTGTTCAGGTCTTTTTACCTCTGCAAAACTAGAGCATGTTTTTACTATTCCTACTACAAAAAATAAAACAAGTAATGCTAGTCCTATTGCTTGTACTGCTCCATTTATATTTACAATAATATTCCAAATACTACCGTCCTTTAAATGTCTCTGGCGTTTGTGTAACAAGAGTCCATATTTCATTTAATTTTTCATTCCACGTATTTAAGGCATTTTGTAAATTTCCTACAACCCAGTTATCCGACATCTTTTCCTCCTTCATAATCACTCATATTTATATCACTTTCAATCTCATTTCCCCATACATCCCAACCATTTACTTTTTGTCTTGCAAAAAGTTCGATTCTAGGTAGATCTCCCATCAGTTCTACTATCTTCTCTCTTACAATATTTGGTTTTTTACTGTGTTCTTCTATTGGTGTATCTATTACTTGTGATATCCTATTTGATTTTCTACTTATTTTTCCCCTTGTGCCTATTAAACATAATTCTGCATTTGCACGTGTCCAATATCCAAGCCCGAAAAACCAACCAATGCCCTTTTTATTTTTTTTTACCCAAGTAAATCCACATGTTTTATACTTGAATCCCCATCTTATCATCGTTTTTAATCCATCCAATAGGCATGGAAATGTAACCCATAAAAAAAGTACACTATCTTTATCTGCAATATTTTTTATTGGCAAATTGCATATTTCTTCTGTATTCATTGTTTCATAATGATTTCTTGCCGATCTTCCATCTCCTTTCTTTGACCATACCCTATAATTCCATGGTGGATCGGCATAAATAATTTTATATTTTTTCACTTCTCATCCATCCTTTAGATAAACAAAGACAACTCTTAAAGATTTGCCCTTGTTTATTTATATTTTAAATTTGTTTTATCCTCCTGTGATTAAATCAAGAATTTCTTTTGCGAATGTTATTATTACTGCACCTCCTAATGTCATAAATCCACTCGCTCTTTGTGCTGGGTCATGGCTCTTTAATGCCATTCCGATTTGTACGATTCCCCAAAGCAGTAGTATCATTCCAATTGCTTTTACTATACTAAAAATAAAAGTTGATAAATTATTTATAACTGTTAATGGATTATCTGTTCCAAATACTGTATTTTTCATTAAAAAAAACGCAACAAATATTGTTGCTACCTTTAAACCTATACTAATTACTTTATTTCTTATTTTCTTGTTCTTTTTCATTTTCATATTCCTCCATTAAATAATAAATTTCTATATCTTCTTCAGATAAAAGTTCTGTATTATTTTTTTCTGCTCGTTTATATTCTGTTATGTCTTTAAGCTTGTTTATATCTATTTCGTTTGGTTCTAATTGTAATATACTTGCATTTGCCCTATCTATTCTTCCATGTTCATATGGTTTAGCTTTTCCATCTGTTGTTTCTTTTACATTGGGGTGTTTTAAAATGTTATACTTTTGGTCTATTATTGGCTTTTCTCCTCTTATTAGCAATATTGCTTTATCATTATCTAACGTCCTTATTTCATCTTGCGTCAATAGTTCTCTACCTGCATTTTGATAATTAGTAGAGTAATTTCCAGAATGTCCTGTTGATTTTCCGATATGTGTTTGTGTCTATCGTTTCTTTTCCTAATAGTTCTGACACATACTTATAGCTTGATTGTTCATTCCCACCCAGATATAAGAACTCATCACAATTACCGAACTATGCTTTCCCATTGCTTTTCAAATAATGATTTGAGTTGAGCCATATTTTGTATGATAATTGAAACTGATATATTTCTTGAACGCATTGTAGAAAGTACCTTTTCAAAATCATTTGGTAGAGCAACATTCGCAAATTCATCCATAATGAAATGTACAGATATTGGTAGTGAGCCATTATATTTATAATCTGCTTTGTAATATAATACTTGAAATATTTGTGTATATAATATACTTACTAAGAAATTCATATCTGTACTATTATCTGGAATAATTGCAAATAGTGCCATTTTTTCCTCTCCAAGCTTATCTAACTCTAATTCATCTGTTTTTGTTATTCCTTCTATTGAATCAAGATTAAATTTTTCTAGTTTTGATGCAAGAGTAACATTTATTGATTGTAATGTCCTTCCTGCTCCGACTATGATAATCCTTATAATATTTCACTGCTATATGATTTGGATTTCTATTCTCTAATCTTTTAAACAATATATCAAGTGCTGTTTCATAGTCATCATCATCTTTTGGCTTTCCTGCCTTTAACATTTCAGATGCCATCGAAAAATTTTGTTCTTCCTCTTGAGCCTCATATTTCAAGTAATAAAATAATGCTGATAAAAGCATTGAAGCACTTATGTCCCAAAATGGATCATTTGACTGACTGCCTTTTGGTGTTGTACTCTTAAATAGATTACTTACTAGCTTTTGTATATCATTATCATCTCTTATATAAATAAAAGGATTATAACAATGACTTTTTTCTGTATTGACTAGGTCTAATACTCTTACTTTATATCCTTCTTTTTCTAGTAAGTATCCTGTATCCCTTAAAATTTCTCCGTTTTGGGTCTAATATAACATATGAACTATTGCATTGCATTACATTTGGTTTTCCATAGAATCTCGTTTTACCTGCTCCACTTCCACCTACAACTAATACATTCAAATTTCTTCTATGCTTTTTTGCATTAAAACCTAACATAACATTTTGTGTTAATACTTTATTTTGATTTTTTGGAAATTGCATATATTTTTTGTTTATTTTCTTAGCATTGCCCCACTCTGCTGAGCCATATTCCTTGCCTCTTCTATAATTTCTTCTAGTCGAAAAATACATACCTAATCCTAATAGATAAATTAGTAAAAAAATAAGAATAGACCTCAAACTATCCTTGCAAAATTCTATTTGAAATGGTGTTTCTATTTGTTTTGGCAAATTATTTACAATTTCGATTAATCCACCATCTATATATGGTGCAACTAATAGACTTATCCATATTACTGCAATTCCACCTAATACTAATAAAACAATACTTGTTTGTCTGTTATCGTTCACATGCTGACCTTTCTCGTCTTAGTTTACTTTTTTTCTTTGTTGGGGCATTTACAACTTTTTCAAATAATTCGTTTATTTCTCTAGTATCTTCCTTCTTACCTATTAATTCGTTTCTTTTATCATTTATAATGCTCAATACTTCTCCATAATCATATTTATCTAAAATTAATACTCTATCATCCTTCATTTATAGGCTACCTTCCTTGTTCTTTATTTTTTTTGATTTTTTCCTCTTGTATAAAATATTCATTAACCTTTGTGCTAAGGGTTTCAAAGTCTTGTCTTATTCCTTCTAGCTCTTGTCTTATATTTTTACTATCCTTTTGATTAACTAATTCTTGTGGCAATTCTGTAAATTCAAATCCAGTTACATCTATTCCATATTTTCTGCACATCATATATGAAATACAATATGTCTTAAACTCGTTCATCTCACTTTGTTCCATACCTTGCATTTCACTTTTTAGAAATTCTTGGATGACAGTTTTTGCTACATATTCTGGTTTTAACCCTTTACATATATATAGCTTGTTTTCACTTTCCACATATTGTGATCCTTTCTCTCCATTTGGTAAAATATCAACTACCTCTCTTTCAGCTTTACACATAGTAAATAATGCTGATGTTATTTCTCTTGCTGTATAATTTTTTTCTTTTGGTATAGGTGCATTTGTTTGTGAAATATCGTATTCTTCTTTTGGATTATAATATATCTTTCCATTTGACTTATTAGGTTCTAATATTATAATTGCTTTTGCTCCTTCTAATTTATCATATCCCTTGTCTATCCAGTCCTGCTCTGATTTTATTTGCTTTGCATTAGGCTCTGATTCAAGAATAAGCATACAATTACCAACAGAATACTTATAAAATCTACTCAATACGTTCAAATATTCTTTAAACAAATTGCTGTCTTTAACTATATTAAAAGATGCATCAGTAATTTTTTTGTATAACTCTTTTCTTTTTTCATTTTGTTCTTTCCATTTATTTTGATTATTATAATTATTGTTTTTACTTTTGCCTTGTTCAAATATATCATTTAGGTCATTGTTTATTTTTGTTTTTTCGTTCATTTGGTTTGCCCCTTTCTTTTATTCCTTTTTCTTCTCTTACTATTATGATTTTGTTGTTCAAAATGCTTTGGCTCTTTTAAGTGCTTTGCTTTATTGTTTTCTTGCATTTGTTCTTCCTTTTTTACTTCTTTAGTCTTTAAATGTTTAGGTGTATTAGTTTCTACTGCATTTTCATTCTTATCTGTAAATAGTTCTTCTTTTTGCTCTAATTTTTCTTTTTGTTTTAGTTCTTTTTCAATGTCCCTCAATTCTTTTTTTACAGACCTTCTACTATTATTTACCCTGTTTTCTTCTAAGTTCTTCTTGGTATTTAAGGAATGCTCTGACTGACTCTTTTCTTCCGACTGTTCATTACTGGGTGTCTGTTCCTTTTCCTCTTTTGGTGGCTCTGCAAATAACTCGTCTAACATTTGTTCATCTTTGCTTTTTTTACTTAATTGTTCTACTTTTGCTTTTTCTTCTTTCTCCATTTCTTTTTTTATAGTAGCAACATCTGCAAATTTAAACCTTTCTGCTATACGATTTACCTTTGATGCATCTTCTTCTCTTACCATTACATCTACCAAGCCGTCAATTTTTTCATTTTTCTTATTTGCTAAAACGCAATACAATATTCCATACTTTTTTGCCTCTTGTGAAAATTTCTTTAAATCTTCTGCTTTTATTGTAAATATTTTTAGTTGTTTTCCTGTCTTTAGCATATTCGTCAAACGTGTTTTACCTTTTATTTGTACTTTTTCTTTTTGCATTGCCATTAGAAAAGCTATAAGATTTTTTGAGCCTTCCCCTGCAATTTTTAATGTAAAACTTATCCCGTCTAAATAAATTTTAATAAGTTCTTCTGCTGAATCTGATGAGTTCACTTTATTTTCTCCTTTCCTTTTTGTTTATCATCTTTACTTTTGTCTTTTTCTTCTAGTTCGTTTATATTTTCTTTTATCGTTAGCATTCTATTTTCTATGTCTTGACAGTATCCTAACTCCTTGTTTATTTTGCCAATGCAATCTGATAAATTCAAAATTTTATCACATAATTCTTTTCTTTCTTGTACATCTGTAATTTTCGTCCTTTTTCTTCTTAGTTTTGCTCTTTCGTGTAAATATTTCTTTAATTTATCAATAGTTTGTTCTTTAAATGAAAAAAGTTCCTTCGTAGTTTCTATATGATGACTACGAAGGAACTTAATTTCGCTTGATATAATCTCCATTTTTTTTATATCTTTCCTCATATTCGTTGATATTTTTACCTTATTTCTATTATCTGGAAATTTTTTAATCAAATAACAATAGTATAGATATAATTTATATAAACTTCCTCTACTATTGTTCAATTTTTTATTATATTTATTTCTTCTATAATATCTTCTGTTCTGTGTTCTAATTTCTGGGAAAAATACTTTTGGAATTTGTGCATTTAGTATTCTTTCTTCTATATTAATTATGCTATATTCTTCTCCAAAACTTCTTTCAATTCTTATATTTCTTTTATATGGAGGTCTACATAGACTTATTTTGTTTGCTCTTATTGTAACTTTATACCCCATATCTTCTAAAAGTTTTTTGAAATTATCATACGAATAACTTTGTGAAATTGCATAGTCTACATCATCTTTTGTATCAGTATAATAATCTGATTTTTGAATATATGAATTATAGAATTTTGTATAATCTATTTTTAATTTTCCACATGGCTTTTCTTCTATTACACTTAGTCCATATTCTCTACATAAGTCATCTGATGTTTTTCTAATTAAAGCATAATGTTCGACTGTATTTGTATAAACTTTTCCATCTACAAAAGAAACAGAATTTAACACTATATGATTATGATAACAGTTTGTATTAAGATGTGTAGAAACTAATACTTCATATTTATCTCCCCAAATTTCTTCTGCAAGTTTTACTCCTATTTCATGTGCTTGTTTTGCCGTTACCTCTCCTTTTGCAAATGATTGATAGCCGTGAAAAGCTAATATTCCTTTTGTTTTTCCAAAGTGTTTCTTAGTTTGTATCATATCTTGCAATACGGTCTCTGCTATGCAATTTATTCCAGTAACATAGAATTGTTTTTCTGTTTTATAATCTGCCTTTGCATACTCTATTGTATTGTGCAAACTCTTATACAATTCTTTCTCATAATTTTGATTTTCTGTTTTCTCTGGATTAATGGTATAACTTATTACTTTATCTATTCTATTTTCTATCTTCCATATACGTGTAGTTGCCATGATAACCTCACAAATATCTATCTCTTATTTGTGTTCTGAATTTTCTCCATTCTGCAATTTCATTTTTTAATATTCTTTCATCAATAAAATTTCTGTGATAAAGTAATCTTTCAAGTTCTGATAAGGTTCTCATAAATTTTCCCATTTCTCTTGTTGTTACATCATAAAATATTTTATCTGGCTTTTGCTTTATTTCACAACCTAAAGCTGATTCTCTAATAAAACTTGATAAATTTTTTCCTGTTTTATTGGCTCGTTTTTTTATTTTTTCTTTTTCTAAAAAATTCATTCTAATTGGTACAATAATATCTCTTGGATCTTCTTTCAAATTTTTCACTCCTTATTCTTATTGGGGATTGGGGTGTAAACCCCATATTTACATTTGTGTATATACAAATGTGTTGCTTGTTAGGACTATAAAAATTTTTCTAGCGAGATATGATTTCCACATTTCTGACATGTTATTTCGTCTGTATCTACTATTAAATTGTCCTCAATTTCTTCGTTATTTTCATTAAAACTTTCGCTATTTTCTTCTAAGTTTAGTTCCACTTTTTGCATGATTTTATTTATAATTTTTTCAATATCTTTCTCCTTTTCGATGTGATTTTCATTTAAAATTTTATTCATTTTTATTTCATAAACCTCGTTATTTTTATCTATGTTTTTGAATATAATTTTTTCTCCTAGTGCTAATAACTTTATTACTTTTTCAAAGGCTTGTTTCTTATTTTCACCTTCGATTTCTATATTTTTTTCTAATACTTTTCTAATTGTAAATTCATATTTTTTCATATTTATCTTATCCTTCCTATTTCAATTTTTTTCTTTCTTTCTTCTCTTTTTATACCTAGTGATATACACAAATAATCGTTATAGTCTTTTCCTTTTTTAGCAGGTCTGTCTATCACTTCATATCTGTTTGGTATAACCATTTGCAACGCTTTTGTTGCTTTTCTACCTGCTTCATCATTATCTAAACATAAATATATTTTTGTTATTTCTGTGTGCTTTTCTAAATAATTTTGCAAAGCAATAGGAACTTTACTTGCTGACATCTGACCTGCAGGTTGATAAACTCCAGCAAGTGAAAGCATGTTTTTTTCTTCCCAATTTATTCCATACAACTTAAAAAAAGTAGCGAATGATAATGCATCAATGCTACTTTCAAATACATATATTTCATTAGATTTTATCTTACTTTCTAGTCTAAAAGAATATTGTTTACTGCTACCTGTTGCATCATTTTTAAACTTGCTTTCGTTTGTTGCTCTTACCCCTGCATATTTTGCATTTCCCATTTCATCATAACCTACAAATACTACATTGTGATAATATTTTTCCTCATATATTAGATGTTTTTGAATACATTTTTGTATTATTTCTTCATCAATTCCTCGTGATTTTAGATAACTTATTATTTGATTTTCATTTGTATTTTTATCTGGTAAAATTAAATTTTGTATCTTCTTTTTTTCTTCTTGAGGAACACAAATCGGTTTTTTTCCGTTTAATCTCTCAAGTATATATTCAACTGATTCTGGGAACTTATATCCTAACATTCTTTCTACATAATCAACAGCATTTCTGCCTCCTATTCTTCCATTCATATAGTGCCAATATCCATTTGACATTTTCAAACTTGAATGAGTTTTTGTTGAATATTGTGTCCTACAGTCCTTTACTAATTCGTCAGGTTCGCACATTTGAAAGTATGTTATTAAGTCCATTTTCTTTATTTCTTTGACAATTTCTGGAGCAACAAATCCCATAATATCATCTACTTTCTCTTGATTTTTTTCATTTCTTTTATTGTTTCCATTTGATTTTTCCTACCTTTCCAATAAAAAAGAAGTAAATATTTTTATCTACTTCTTTCTTACTTTCATATTTAATTAAATAACTAGACTTAATCATCACTTTCTAAATAGTATCCGTTGCTGTGATATACTGGTTGAGCGTTTGGATGTTCTCTTTCATATATGGCATTCTCCCTAGCACTTATAACATTATCTGCTTTACGCATCTCTCTCTCTAGCTGAGAGTATTTCTGATCACTTAAATTATTAATTCCTGAATCACGAAATTGTATTCCAAGTTTTTCACGGTATGCTTTAATTTTGTCAAGAGGTGCATGTCTATACCATATATCACTACCTTCATTATTTATTTGATAGCCAATACCTTCATGAATTGCACAACCAAATGCTATACATCCTATTATAGAAAAAATAATAGTATTAATCATCTTCTTTGTCTTTATTTCCATATTAAATCTCCTTTAAATTTTCTATTAACTAAAATAATTATACTATTTATTTTTATTTATGTCAATTAAACTTTTTATCTTGCCTCTAATTCATAGCTTCTATTATCTTTTTCTGGAATATAATCTTCCTGTTCCTCTATTTCATCATCTACCATTTCGTGTTCATTGTCCTTGATCTCAAGTTCTTTATTTACTTCATTCAATCGTATAATTTTTTCTTGTAACTCTCTTTCTTTGTCAAATGGTACTTTTACTTGTATTTTTGCATTTTCAAATTGCTGTTTTAAATTTTCTAGATCATTATTAGTATTATTCAATTTTTTCTCTATATCAGTAATAGCATTATCCATTCTCGTTATATTTCCAAAGACATCTTTTCCTAATTTTATACTATATGCAGATTCTCCTTTTAAAGCTAAAATATAATCTCCTGCTACAATTTCAAGTTCCATTTTTAACCCTCTATATTTACCTATTTCTTCTATTTCTTTATTTTCCTTACTTTTACATATTTCAAGTATCATTTTTCCTGCATCTTCTTTTTTTACATATTGTTTTCCTTTTAAAATTATAGGAGAAAACTTGTCCTCATTATTAAGTTCTGTATTTTCTTTAACCAGTTCCAAATCTTTTTGCATATTACTAATTAATTCTTCATTGTTCTTTATTTCTACTGGATAAAATTTTACTATTGCGTCTTCAAGTCTATAAATTTCACTTAAATAACTTTGTTTTAATATTTTTAACTTAGAACTCTGTTCTTCTAATTCTGCTTTTTCAATTATCAATGGATTTCCAGTAGCAAGTGCCTTTATTTCAGCATAAGAAAGTGCTTTTTCATCAATATCTTCCTCAGAACGTGATATTACTTTTGAGGTCATTATTTGTGATACACCTCTCTGTTTTCTTTCTACTGTTTGATAAGAATAAGCATCAAATGTTCCTTTTGTAACATAAGTGTAAATATCTATTTCTTCATTTTCATTTCCTTGACGAACTCCACGACCATTTCGTTGTTGTAAATCACTAGGTCTCCATGGTACATCTAAATGGTGTATTGCTTTAATTTTATTTTGTACGTTTGTACCTGCTCCCATTTTAGAGGTTGAACCCATCAAAACCCTTATATTTCCACTCTTAACCTTTGCAAATAGTTCCTTCTTTTTTGTTTCTGTTGTAGCGTCATGTATAAAAGCTATCTCATCTTCTGGTATTCCTTTAGATATTAGTTTTCTCTTTAAGTCAGTATAAACATCCGTAAATGGTCTATCTTTTAAATACCACTCTCCATTTAAAAATTCCATTTCATATGGATTATCTTCTGTACCTAAACTCTTGGGAGTTGATAAATCACAAAACACTAGCTGTGTTGACTTTTTATCCTTAGTTTTTTCCCATATCTTATATATATTATTAGCACACACATTTACTTTTCCATTTTCATAATCTGGTAGCATATCATTTATTATTCTTTGGTCTAGTGCAAGCTTTCGTCCTTCATTTGTTATTCTAAGCATATTATCTGTTTTTGAATTAACTTGCTTCTTTCTAATTCTTTCTGCTCTTTTTGCTAAGTCTTGTACCATACCCTTTTGTATATCACTTGCATCAACATCTATTGTGTAAGCATTTACTTTTGGTACTGGTAGATTTAATGTATCTGCTGTTTGAATATCTGCTATTTCTTTAAACATAGACATCAGTTCTGGAAGATTATAAAATTTTGAAAATCTCGTTTTTGATCTGTATCCTGTTCCTTCTGGTGCTAGTTCTATTGCTGTAATAAAAATGCCTTTCCTAAAGTACGATTTCAAGTTTTAAAAAAATAAGTGTTTTATGCACTTTTTCTTTGTTTTTCATCTTCTTTTTGTTTCTTTTTAGCTTGGTATATTTCTTTTTTCTTAATATACCATTCTCTTTTTAATATTTCCCTTCCCTTTTCTTTGCAATCATTACAATATTTCTGACTAGAACTATTTGGCTTATAAGTCTTGCCACATAATATACAAATTCTTTCTCTGTAACCTTTATTTCCACCTTGTGCTTGTATTTTCTCTCTATAATGTTTTCTGTGTCTTATTCTTCTGCCCTCATCTCTACATTCAATACAAAATTTTTGCCTTGATGTTGTAGGTGTATATTTCTTTCCACATATTTGACAGGTTCTATCTTCATATCTGGTTTTATAAACAGTATTTTCAAATGTTATCGTAGTTGGCTCTAAACAACCTATATATCTGTAACTAATTTCAATTTTTTGTATTTTTTCTTTTTTGCCCTTATCATTTATAAGAATTTCACTAGGATATACTATAATTCTATCAATTAAATTTGTTATTGTACTTTGTGTTAGTTCGCTAGTTCCAGTTTCTTTAAATTCAGTTAGCAATTTAGTAAAATTTATTGCATTTTTATTACTTCTATTTACTTTTTCTATTTCTTCTATTATTCCTTTTAGTTTTTCTTTTATTTCAAGCTGTTCTTTCTCATATTTATTAGAAATCATAATAAAAGTATCTTCTGTTATTCTTTTCAAAACTTTATCTTCATAACTAGATGTGATTACCATATTTAACTCATTCAATCTATCCTCTAATCTTCTCTTTTCATTTTCATAAGTTTTTGTATTTTGACTTGTCATTTCTTCAAGTTTTTGCTCTAAAATAGAATAATTTTCTTTATTGTCGCAAAAAGCATTAGCATATTTATTTATATCATCTAAAACGATTTTATATAGTTTTTCTGCTCTTATACAAATATTTTTACATTCTTTTGTTCTATGAGGACAAGTAGTATCACAATAATATTTTCTATTTTCAATACTTACTGAATCTCCTCTGCTATATATCTTTTTACAAAACATATTTCTACCATCTGGACATCTTATCATTCTACTAAAAATATTCTTATATCGTTCTCCCTCTAATGTATTCTTATATAATATTTTGTTTTTTTCTCTTATTCTTTGTGCTTTATCAAATAATTCTTTACTTATAATAGGCTCGTGCATATTTTCAATAATAGTCCATTGTTCTTTTGGTACTTTTACTATTTTCTTTATTTTGGGAGACAATTTTTTTGTTTTATTTCCAACTACTGCACCTATATATACTTGATTAGATATAATATCTAATATCGTTTTATTATGCCAATAATAATAGTTTTTATTTCGCTTTTGTACTTTTCTTACTAACCCTTTTTGTAACCAATATTCCGTTGGTCTTAATATCTTTTTATCTTCTAAATATTTTGTAATATAACGTGTTCCTTTTCCTTGTGAATACATTTCAAATATTTCTTTAATAACTGGTGCTGTTTCTTCATCTATTATTAAATGATTATGATTTTGTGGGTCTTTTAAATATCCATACGGTGCTGTTGTTGCCATATATTTTCCGTCTTTTGCTCTTGCTTTTCTTGCACTACTTACTTTTACTGATATATCTTTTACATACATTTCATTCAAAATATTCTTAAATGGTGTTATATCCATTGAAGAATTGCTTATTGTGTCTACTCCGTCATTTACTGCAATATATCTTACTTGATGTTCTGGAAAATATATCTCTAAATAATAACCACAGTCTAAATAGTTTCTTCCTAATCTTGATAAATCTTTTGTAACAACACAATCTATTTCCTTATTTTCAATATCTTGTATCATTCTTTTAAAATCTGGTCTTTCAAAATTACCACCTGAAAAGCCATCATCTGCATATATTTTTGTTATCTGCCACCCTTTTTTAGTAACAAAATCTGTTAGTATTTTCTTTTGTGTATCAATACTTACACTTTCCTCATTATTTCCATCATCTATTGATAATCTTGTATAAATACCTACTCTATAATTTTCTTTATCTACAAGCATACTCTTTGCCCTCCTTTCATTCCATTATATTTAAAATTGTTATAATCTCAATTATGCAATTATTTCTTAAATTCTTCTGGGTGTTCTTCAATATATTTCTTTCTTTTCCTTTCAATTTCTTCCATTACTATTGGTAATATTGCTTGAATAGGAGTAATTTCGTTTGTATATTTTCGTTCAACAATGATTTTTTCTACTACTTTGTTATCTTCTTTTTTAGCCATTATTACCCCTCCTCTCTTGTTTTTAGGCATAAAAAAAGAGAGATACTAATTTTCTTAATATCTCTGTCAATTTATTCTCTTTTATAAAGTTCTATTTCCTATAATAAACTATTATCTTTAAGTCCTAATTTAAAAGTTTCTATAAATTCAATATCTTGCATATCATCAGCTAGTTTTAAATATTCACTTAATGCTTTTACTTCTTTTTTAGTAAAGTTTACCATTTCGTTTCTTTCTATAAATTCCTTTATATTTGGGTATTCTTCTTTTATTTTACTCATTTTGTTTACTATCTCTTTGTATTTTTTTATCTTCCATAGATTTGCACCTAACATTTCTTTTATAAAGCACATACTCTTGTAAATTAAAGTATCTTCTAAATTTTCAATATTATCATCTACGAATTTTCTTTTATTATCTGCTATTTCTTTTTTTAGATATATTCTATCTAAAAAGCCTAATTTATAATACTGTTTATTCCAAAAACTACTTTCTCCAGACATAGCACCCTCAAACCTATCTAATTTTAACCAGAGTTCTTTTTGTTTTTTCTTATCTTTTACTAACTCATACATTAAGTTTTCTAGTTCTTTTTTTGATTTTTCAACTTCTGTCATTTCTTCTGTTTTTCCATACATACGAATATATAAACATTGTAGTCCATCTCCTCTTGTTTCGTATATATCATTTAAAATTTGATTTTCAAATAACTCATTTACTGTATATTCTCTCTTTTCCATTTTCTACCCTCCTACAATGATTTTCCTGTTTTCACACCAATTTTAAACATTTCTTCTGACTCTAACATATTTCTTAAATCATATAATTCTTTTATTTCTAAAATTGCTTTCATTTCTTCTTGTGTAAATTCTGCAATTTTATTATTATCGTAGAAATTCATTACTTTTGGGTATTTTTCTTTTATCTCTGCTAGTCTTTTACTTGCTTTTATATACTCATTATTTGCTTTTAAGTTATTATATTTCTGTTGGTCTATATAGTCCCATATATCATCTACACTATTATAAATATTATCTTCATTATTAGAATTATTACTTGCAATTTTTTCTTCTTTTATCTGTTTATTTAAAGATATTGCGTCTATAAAACCTGTTTTGTAATATGGCTTATACCAAAAACACATCTGTCCCATTGCATATAACTCAAATTGATTTATTTTTTCATATAACTTTTGCATATCTTCTTCGTTTTTAATAAATTTCTTCATAAAATTTATCAAATCATCTTCTACATTATTTGCTTTCTTATCTTCTTCTGGCTCTCCATATTTTGCTATATAACTCTTTTCTACTTCCCCCTCTCTTATATCATATAAATCATCAAGTATTTTATTGTTGCATTCTATTTCCATACATTTTCCCTCCTTATTACCATTCTGTCGGTATTGTATATGTTTTATTTTTACAAGTCAACAATGTGTCGGTAATATTTAAGGGTATAATTTGTTATACTAATTTTGAAAGGAGAATTTGCTATGGACTTACAACAAGCTGTTAAATCACGAATAATATATCTATGCAAAAAGAAAGACATTTCTATCAACAAACTTGCTACTTTGTCTGGGATGAATCAATCAACAGTTAACAGTTTAGTTGATGGTACAAGTCAAAATCCTAAATTACTTACAATTATTCGTATATGCTTTGGTTTTGACATTACTTTAAAAGAATTTTTTGATGACCCAATTTTCAATGATATAGATGATGACTAACATTTTTATATGCTAGTCTTATTTTTTTATCTTCCTAAATCTCTATTCTTCCACCTTTGCATATATTGTTTTAGTAATTTTTCAATGGTATCTTCCATTTGTTTTGTACTATAACCTTTTGGAAAATACCCTTTTAATTTTTCCACTTTAAATTTTATTTGTTCTTTTTGATTTGGCTTTTGCTCTGTCATTATATTGAATATCGTGTCCATATCCAATTTATTTTGTTTGCTTAATTCTCTCATTCTTATTGCTTGTGGGTATGATGGTGTGCAATCTTCACTTTCTATTGTTTCTAATAAGTCCTTTTGTTCTTGCTTTTTTAAATATGATATTTCTACTGCTGGGGACATTGCCATTTTATTTTCATCAACTAACTTTAATAACTCTGGTGTTAGTTCTGTTAGCCTTACATATCTTTGAACTTGTCTGCCACTCATATTATCAGTTATATTTTCTCGTGTCCACTTCTGGACATCTTGTCCAGAAGTTTTACCTTGATGTCTTTCTGCGTCTAGTTTCATTTTAAAAGCAAATGCTTTTTCACTTGGTAATATATCTTGTCTTTGCAAATTACTATCAACAACAGTTATAACTGCTAGGTTTTTGTCCATATCACGAATTAAGACAGGAACTTGCTTTATTCCTGCCTTTTCACAAGCATATTTTCTTCTATGCCCACTTATAATTTCATACCCTCCTTTATCTCTTTTTCGTACAATTAAGGGTTCTATAATTCCATATTTCTTTATACTATCTATTAAGTCTTGCATTTCTTCATTATCTTTTACTTTATATGGATTATCTTTAAACTCGTATAAATCATTTATACTTACAATTTTTTCACTCAATTTTATCTACCTCCTCTATCTCTATATTTATTTTTTTCTTTGTTCTGTGTTAGTTCTTCATTTCTGGTTTGTTTTTCTATTTGCACTATTTCTTTGATTTTAGGGACATCTTCTATAATTTGATTAGCTGTTTTTAGATATTTTCTATATCTTGTTAGTAAAGTAGTACAATCATCTCTTTTTTGTTTGTATTCTGCTATTTGCTTTTCATCTTTGCAATTTCTTAACTTATTTCTGTATTTTTGCCTTACTTGTGTTATCTCTGCAATATCTTTTTCAGTTTGTGAAATATAACTTTTTACATCTTCAATAGTGTTTAATTTTTCCTTTACAATTAACCTTGTTTGATTTGAATATCTTTCCATTTGCCTAACTGCTCGTTTCATTTCTGGAGATAATGGTTTATAGTGTGGTTTTTCTTTCGGTAATAGTCCCATAAAATAAAAGAGAGCTAAAAAAAGCACTTCTATTCCAGACATTTTGCTTATGCTTTTAAAACTCCCTTTATATTTATGAACTTTGTATCTTTTATATTTTCTTTTTGGTTTTACTAATTTGTAGTATTCTTCTTGCACATAACAAGGGTTATTGAATACTCTTTCAGCAATATTTCTAGGTGTATATTGTTCCCCTAACTGATACATTCTTGTTGCTTTTTTATCATTTATTGAACGAATCGTTGCATATTTTCGGTTTGGATCATCATTGATAATATAACCTTTCTTATACATTGCCTTTTTAAATTGTGCATAACTTACACATATTTCTAGTGTTTCATCTATTGCTTTTCTCATTAGATTATACTTTGTTGGCTCTCCTCTTTTTTCTGCAAAATATATATTTCTTGGTGTTCTTCCTTTTGGATTTTTTATAACTGTTAGATTATTTTCAGCACATAATTCATCTGATAGACCTCTAAAACGATAATATGCTCCTTTGTTACAATTAAACTTTTTGCCAGTAAACATATTAACGCTGCACACTACAAAATGATTATGATATGTGCCAGTATTAAAGTGTGTTGCTACTATTACTTGATGTTCTCTCCACATTTTCCTTGCTAGTTCTACTCCAATTTTATGTGCTTGTTCTGGAGATACTTCGCCAGTTTTAAAACTTTGATATGCGTGATATGCTACATTTCCATCTTGTTTATCATATTTTTTTTGTATATAACTCATTTCTTCAAATGCTGTTTCTCTATTACAATTTACACCAGTTACATACATAGTTTTTTCATTTTCATCAAAGGTTTTATCTTTATTTTCTGCATATAATAATACTTGTTTTAAGTCTGCAAAAATTGTTTTTTCTGGGTTACTTGCATAGTCAACTACTCGTGATAAACTATCTTTAATTGCCCATATTTTTGTCGTTGCCACCCTCATCATCTCCATTATTTTTTGAATAATAAATGTCTAAAAATTTCTTTTCAATTATCTCTAAACATTGTATAATTTTTTCTTTTTCTAACCTATTAACATTACTTTTTACTTTGCAAATATCAATATAAATTTTATAAAATTCTTTATCTGGTATTGGGTAAATTTCTTTTTTTAGTCCAACTTTTCTTAAATATGCTGATAAATTTGTACCACTATTTTTTGCATTTCTTTCTAATTTTTTCTTTTCATTTTCACTTACTCTTAAATGAATTTCTACTTTTTTATTTTTCAAAATAATTCACTTCCTTTCAACTTTTCTAGCTGGGGTTATAGGGGTGCAAAACCCCTTTCAACGAATGTTGTCGGTTTTGGGTGCGACACAAAACCTATGCTCGCTACACTGATAGATAAATCTATCAATGCAGATTTTAACTTGCTTATTTCTTATTGTTTTTTACTCTAAAATTTTCTATTTTTTATAACAGTGATGACAACAATGACAATGATGACATTGATTTTGATATAGCACTCTTGTCATAAAAAATTTTATAGCCCTCTATCATAATTTTTATTTTGTTCTTTTGTATATTCTGGGTATCTTATTTTAATTCCCTCATAGAAATATGGTGCATAACTACAACAAAATATTTCACTCACATTATATTTCTCGGAAACTTTTTCATTTTCAATATCTTTTTCACTATCATAATTACATCTGTTCCATAAACTAAATGCCATTCTTGTTACTTTTTCACTCGTACTTGTTTGATATGCTCCATTGATTGAATCAATGTTTATCTCTCCTGTTCTTAAATTAAATATTTTATTAAAATTATCTCTTGTTGTTTCGCATATTCCTAATGTATAAACTATTGCTTTATAATACACATCTGTTTTTCCCATTATTTGCATTTCCTTATATTTTTCATTCCAAAATTCTCTATGCTTACTATCTATAAATTTCATAAACTCCTCCTTAATTTTTATTTGATGACAATGTTGGTATCTCAATATCATTGTCATTGTTGTCATTATTGTCATCAATGACATTTCTTTTCAGTATTATTTTTCTTCCGTTCCTATTTCTAAATAAAGAATATTCAATGCTATTTTCTTTTAATTTTGTAAAGTGATATTCATTCAATATTTTTGTAATAACTGTTGGTGCAATTTCTTTTTCTTCTAGTTCTTTTAGTAATTCTGTTGCACTGCCTTGCCATTCTGTTTTATTTTTCATAAGTTCTACAACCTTATATATTACTTCTGGAGTCTGTTGTTCTTCAATTTCTTTTTGTGTTGCTTTGCTAATTAGTTCCCAATTACAATTATTAAATCTCAAAACAAATTCTTGATATTCTACATCTCTACCAGTTATATATAAAGTGGCTGTGCTTTCAGTTCGTGTTTTTTTATCTAGTATAAATGTTGTATCACTACTTCCCATTATTCCATTTGTTCCAGAAACTTTATTGAATACATCATTATCGCCTTGTTTTCTTATATGGTGTACTAATATAATTGCTATCTTATATTTGTCTGCAAATTCTTTTAAAACTGATACATCTCCATAATCATTTGAATAACTGTTGTCATTTCCTTGATTACGAATTTTTTGCAATGTATCTATAACTATTAGTCTTGTATTTGGAAATTGCTTTATATGGCTTTCTAGTTGTAATATAAGACCATTTGAGATTTTACTTGTAGATGTTGCAAAATGTAATCTGTTATTTGCTGTATCTGTTATTTTAAATAGTCTGCTTTGTATTCTTGCAAATGTATCTTCTAAACATAAATATAAAACATCACTTTCTTTTGTTTTTAGTTCCCACATAGGCTCTCCTTTTGATACTTGTAAACATATTTTTAGCATTAACCAACTTTTGCCTATTTTAGAAGCTCCACAAAATAAGTGTAGTCCAATGGGTAAAATATTCTCAATAATAAATTCTGTTTGCCCTAAAGGGTTATATAATAAAGTTTCTGCATCAATAATTTCTAGTTCTTTCATTTGGCTTTTTCCTCCTTTCCCTTTACTAGCTGAAGAAAAGTATATTGCTTTTCAGTTAGTAAAAAAATTAACCCTATATCAATGCTTTTTGCATTAGATATAAGGCTATGTATTTCCTTTATATTCAATTTTTTCTTTTTAGTTATATACATACTCGTTATAAACTATTTCTTCGGCTCTCGCCTTAATATTATTCATTCTAGCAACCCATTCTAATTGATTACTTGCTTTTAGTTCTTCTGTAACATTCTCATTCTTTGCTAATTTTGTTATTATACTTGCTAAAAGAGAATTGCATTTTTCATCTATTGAATGTAAATAGGTATTCAACTTACCATCTAGTCTTAATTCAGTACATAAAGGAATATTATGCTTTTCAATATATCTCAAATGTGCCTTTCCATATCTTCCAATAGTGAAATTTGTGTCTTTTGGTATTGTTAGATTTGGGAAATAATAATCTCCTTTTAGTGTGTAAGTTATTCCAGTTCTTTCATCAACATATTCATTTTTTAATTCCATAGTTATTACCACCTTTCAATACTGATTTTACCTTACTTTGTAGGCTTTTTCAAATGTGCATTAAGCAACTTTTTGATATTCTGCTTTATTCTTTCGGTCAAACATTTTCATTACATTTAGTTCCAGTGCTGTTACTGTTTCTCCAAAGGTACTTGCCCAACTGTCGAATTGTATTAGTCCCCTTTCTACTAATGTACTATACTGTAAATACCTTTGCATTGTATAAAGTTCTACCATTGAATTAGAGATAGGTGTCCCAGTTGCAAAAACAATACCTTTTCCTCCAGTTAATTCGTCTAAATATCTACATTTCATAAATAAATCAGAACTTTTCTGTGCCTCTGTTTGTGCAATTCCACCAACATTACGCATTTTAGTAAATAAAAATAAGTTCTTAAAATAATGTGCCTCGTCAATAAAAAGTCTATCACAACCTAGTTGCTCAAAAGTTATTACATTGTCCTTTTTGCTCTGGTCATTTAATCTCTTTAGCTTTTCTTCTATTTTACTTTTACTTTTCTCTAGTTGCTTTATTGAATAATATTCTCCGTCATTATTTTTTAAATTATCTATTGATAACACTAAATCATTTATCTGTTCTTGTAATATTGCTTCTTGTCTTTCTTTTGATATTGGTATTTTCTCAAATTGCGAGTGTCCGAATAATTACAGCATCATAATCTCCTGTTGCTATTTTTGAACAGAACTTTTTACGATTATTAGTTGTAAAGTCCTTTTTCGTTGCAACAAGAATATTTGCACTTGGATACAACTGCATAAATTCACTTGCAAATTGTTCTATTATGTGGTTTGGAACACAAAATAAAGACTTGTTACAAAGTCCAAGCCTTTTAGCTTCCATAGCTCCTGCTACCATTTCAAATGTTTTACCTGCACCAACTTCATGTGCTAACAATGTATTACCACCATAAAGAATATGTGCTATTGCATTTTCTTGATGTTTTCTTAGCCTTATCTCTGGATTAATTCCTCCAAAATTTATATATCTCCCATTATATTCTCTTGGTCTAATATTATTAAATTTATCATTATATAAATTGACTAATCTTTCACGCCTAGATTGATCCTTCCATATCCATTCTGTAAACTTTTCTTTTATAAGTTCTTGTTTAGACTGTGCAATAGCCGTTTCTTTTGCATTTAATACTCTTTCTTCTTTTCCATCAATATTAATAACTGTATCATATATTCTTACGTCTTTTAAATTTAATGTAGTTTCAATTATCTTATACGCATTTACTCTCCTTGTACCATAAGTGTTAAAAGCCTTTACATTACTACAATCTTCGCCTTTACCACTAATATTCCACTCAGATGTATAGTCCGAATAGTGTACTTTTATATATCTCTTTTTGTTATCGCTTGTTCCAAGCAGTTCATACATAAATTGTTCTATATCTGAAAGAGGTATCCACGTCGCACCTAATCTTACACTGATTTCACTAGCTGACAAATCTGGTATTTTTACTTGTTCTAATGCTTTTACATTGATTTCATACTCCTTATCATTTTCTGCCATTCTTCTTGCTATTTTTAGCTTTTCTCTTACATTTCCAGAAAGATATTCGTCTGCTGTAACATATTCTTCACTTATAGGATCTTTATATATACTACCTTCTAGTTCCTCTATAAGTTCTTCTTGTGTTTTTCCTGTTAGACCTTGCATATATTCTAAATCTACTCGTGCTTTTTCTGATATTGATAAAATTAAACTATCAATACTATTATCTACTTTCGTTACTGTTCTATTTGGCTTTATTGTTCTCTTGGTAAACATATCAGCTTTTCGTATAAATTTCTTATTCTCGTTTAATATTTCAAGTGAGCATAATAGATAATAACTACTATCCTCAGAAAATGCTCTTTCATTTGTAGTACTATTTATTAGTCCATATTTATTAGTAAAATTATCATATAGTCCATTCAATCTTGCTTGTAACTCTTTTATTTCGTCATTTGAACCATCTTCCATTTGTACATCTATAAGTTCTCTTACACATTCCCTTATTGCTATCATACTTTTAATTCTGTTAATAGATGTTATTGGTAGGTCTTGTAAAATCATTTGGCTATTTTCTCTATAATACACCTGTTCATCAACTATTGTATATGAAAAATTTCTTACATTAGGATTTGCTGGAATAGTTTTTTCATCTTCGTCTATCATATCTATTTGGTAATCGTCAATTTTATTTTCTAAATAAACTATTGCATCATTTAATAATTTTGGTAATTCTACATACTCGTGTGCCTTACAAGTTGAGTCCATACCATATTGAGTTGGCACGATTTCCATTTTTCCGAAGTATCATTTCGGGGTGGTCTGCAAAGTATTTATTTATTCTTATTCCATCCTCATTTTCTGCTATTTCTACCCAATCATCTACTATATCTGTAATTTTGTCTCGTTTCTTTAGAAATATAATATCGGATGTAACCTCTGTTCCTGCATTTCTTTTAAATGTATCATTGGGAAGTCTTATTGCTCCAATCAATTCTGCTCTTTGTGATAAATAACGTCTAACACTGTCATCTTCTTTATCTAGTGTACCTTTGCTTGTGATAAATGCAATTACTCCTCCTTGTCTAACTTTGTCTAAACTCTTTCCGAAGAAATAATCGTGAATTAAAAATTTATTTTTATCATATCTTTTATCATAAACCTTAAAATCTCCGAAAAGGAACATTGCCGAATTGCTACATCAAAAAAAGAGTCTGGAAGTTCTATATCTTCAAACCCTTTTATTGCTATTGTATTTTTTTGATATAACTGCCTAGCAATTCCTCCAGAGATAGTATCTATCTCAACTCCATACATTTTGCATTCACTTAATGTATTTGGTATCATTCCAAAGAAATTACCGTACACCGACAACTTGGCTCTAATATATTTCCTCTCTTTAGTCCCATATTTTCTAGTGCTTTATATATTGATTTTATAACTATCGGTGGTGTATAAAAAGCTGTTAATGTTGACCTTCTTGCCTCCTCATATTCCTTTTCAGTTAGTAAGGACTTTAATTCATTATATTCTGCATCCCAGTTGTCATTTCTAGTGTCAAATACCTCTGGTATTCCTCCCCAACCTACATACTTTGATAATATTTCCTGTTCTTCTGGAGTCGCATATCTATTTTCATTTTCACATTGTTTTAGAACTCTAATTGCTTGTACATTATTTCTATATTTTTCTTTTTTTCCACCTGCACCTAAATCCTCATTTTGTATTTTAAAATTATGCCTATCTTCTAGTGGAATTTCTGGGTGTAAATCAAAATATTCAATTTTATTTTTTCGTCTTGTTTTTACTTTTGCTTTTAGTTCATTTTCTTGTTTATCTTCTTTAATTTCTTCTATATTTGTATCTACATTAGTTATACCTTGCTCTATTTTAATAAGATATTTGACAAACCCTACTGGTTCTATTGTATATTCTTTAGTATTATCATCTTGAAGATTAAATAAGTCTTCCCCTTCATTTATATCATCTATTGGCTCTACACCAACTATTGTATATGTTATTTCTCCATTTTTTACTTTTCTACCGATAAAATTTTTTAATTCCTTTATTTCCTTTTCTCTGATTTCAGTTTCTTTGATATCTTCATCATCGTTTTCTTCTACTATATCTTCTACTGTATCTTCTGCTCTTTGTCTTTCCTTTAGATTATCATTTATAGGATTTTCTCTTACTCTTTTATTAAATTCTTGAAAATCTAATTGTTCTACTAATACTGGAAAACTCACATCTGCAATAGATACTGTATCTCCATTAATAGCTGTAATTTGATATTCAGTTGTACCCAAAAAAACATTATCTCCTATTGAATAAATATATTCCTCTTTTTTATCTTTTGTTTCTTCTGGTAATAATTTCTCTAGTTCAATAATAATTTCTAAAATCTCAGTTTCAAATTCTTCCTTTAAAGGCTCGTCCTCTGCCTCGTATATTTCTTTTAAATAATTTAATGTTTCATTTATTGATTCATTATCTTTTAAGTCTGCCTTTACTTGTTCCATTGAAACTTCGTCAACATCATAAATATCATAATTATTATAAAATTTATATAATTTTTCTTCTAAAGATATATCTTCTTTATTTTGTGGCAAAGAAAAAACAGAAGTGTCTTGCACCTCTGTTATTTTTTGTTTTTGTTCATTTTCAGTTAGTAATAAATCTAGCTGTATATTAGTTCCCTGATTACTTGCCCCTCTGCTATCATCTTGCAATTGTTCATTACCCCTGTCCATTCCATCGGATCTCGTGCTTTCATTTCTTCTGTTATCCCTTCCTGTTTCACTAATTTCTCTATTATTTTGTTTATCATTTCGGTTGCTTGTTCTTGTACTCTCATTAATTCTTCGTTCAAGCTTTTGTCCATCAATAGTATTGAATAATATGCTTTTTTGTTTTCTCTTAGAAATTTCAGTCTCATTCTGGCGTATTTGCCATTCGGTATCTTCTCTTTCTCCATTGCTAAATTCGGTATATTGTAATCTTTTATCTTCGTGTATTCTATTTTCTCCATACTCATTTCCTCCTTCGACTTTTTCTATACCATTAGAATACTCCTGTTTTTTGTTTTCTGCAAATGTACGATTTATATTTCTTTCTAATTTTTGCAGATTTGTAATTGTTTTTGCAATTTCTTTTAGTCCCATTTCAGCTATATCGCCTATTGTTGTTCCTAATGTTGTAATTATTTTATCACTATTAAATTTTTTTACAAGCATAAATTCTTGCTCAGATATATGTTCCATTGCATTTATTCCACATCTTGTCATCATCATATAAGCAACACTTGCATGAACTGTTAGTACCATACTATCTTGAATTTCATTATCTGTTAAATTTTCAAGTCCTGTTCCATTTTTATTCTCGTGAATTGTTGGAAGATAATCTTGTATATTATCCATTACCATACTATATGAACTTGAAATAATTTGTTCTGCTAATGTGTTACAACTTTCTCCTCCAAATGTTGCCTCTAATGTTTCAATAACTTTTTCTTCATATTCTTGTTTAACACTCCATAATTTGTATTCTGTTCCTTTATAGTTGTGTGTATCAGTTACATCAAATACAATATCAAATGGATATGCGTTATTATCATCTTTTGAAAGTACGAATATTACATCTGCATTTTTATTTACCCACCTGTGTAACTTTTTATTCCATATATCCATTGATGCACATGCTTTTGCCTCTGGCTTTTGTGTATAAATTAATACTTGATCTATAAAATCATACTTAAAATTCCAAGAACTGCTGTCTAAAAACTTGATCCAATTTTCTTCGCTCTTTGTGATTTCATTTATTGTTTCTTTATATCTCTTTCTTGTTTCTACTATTTTCCCCATTTTGCACCTCAATTCTTTTTGTTATTCAGTATCTGTAAAAAACTCTAGCAATTTCTTATTTTCTATTGCTTCCTGCATAAGCCATATCAATTCTATATCAGCTATTGTTATGATTGTCTTATTCTCAGCTTGTTTTAATTTTTTTAGGTCTGTAACTTTTAAATTTAAAATATCCTTTTCTGTAACAATATTTATATTTTTCAACTTTTTAAAAAGTTTACTTTTTTGATTTGCTGTATATTTTGCCATTTCTGCACCTACCTTTTAGATTAATAAAGGTGGTCTAGTATAACCACCTTTATTATTACTATTTCTATTTATTCTTTCTTCTCTTATTTATCTCATACAAACTTATGCTAATTAAAGATATTCCTGTTATAGTTAATAAAATTATCCATATTATATTATCTCCGAGTTTTTGGTGTATCTATTTTCTCATTTTGAAATTCAAATGAATATATTTCGTCTTGTTCTGTAAGTTCTATATTATCTGCATATACCCCTTCATGATTTATTTCTATTTTTACTATCTTATCTGATATTTGATAGTTCTTTGGTGCATTTAATTCTTTTATATAGTAAACTCCATAACGTAAATTTTCAAATAAAATTGTTCCATTTTTGCTATTACTTTCAAGTTCTTTGATTAGTTTTGTACATTCCTCATTCTCATAAATTCCAAAAATAAACTTATTCTTAATTATCTCTTTTGTGCTACTATCTATTTTCACTAATTGTACATTTTTCATTATAGGCATATCTTTCATTTCGATTTTCTGTGTTTCTTTGTTTTCACTAACTGTAAATTCGATCTCCTCTGCTTGTTCAAAACCATAAGGACAATTTGTTTCTTTTAGAATATAAGTTTTATTTTCTTCTAATCCTACAACTTTATGAGGCTCTTTGCTAGAAATCCATTTGTCTATTGTTTCTCCTGTTTCCTTATCTATAACTTCTAGTTCTGCTCCCTCTAATTCTTCGCCTGTTACTAAATCTGTTTTTATGACTTCCAATACCTTGTCAATCATTACTACTTTTTGAGTTTCCTTATCATTTGTTACCATGAATTTTATATCAGTAGCTTTTACATAACCATTTACTACTATTTCTTCGTGTAATATATATTCTTGGTTTTCTATAAGACCATTTACTTTATGTGGCTCTTTACCAGAAACCCATTTGTCTATAATGTTCTTTGTTTTATTGCTTGTAACAACTAAAGTAGCTCCCTCTAGTTCGTTTCCTGCAATATCTTGTTTTGATATTTCAACTACTTTATCTACCATTTTTACTTCTTGTGTTTCTTTGTCAGTAGTTACAGTAAATTTAACTTCATTTGATATAACAAATCCATCTGGTGCATATTGTTCAATTAGTGTATAAGTTTGTCCCTCTATTAAATTGTTAATTCTATATGGCTCTTTTGTAGATGTCCACTCGTCAATTACATTATTATCTTCATCAATAACTTGAAGTTCTGCTCCCTCAATTTCATTTCCTGCTATATCTATTTTTGATATTTCTACAATTTTGTCTTGCATTACAACTCTTTGAACTTTACCTGTATTATCTATTTTAAATTTTACATCTGTAGCTATAACGTATCCATTTGGGGCAATTTCTTCTCTTAATATCAGATTTTCATTCACTTTTATCCCCTCGATTTTGTGTGGTTTATCTTCTGATATCCAAGTATCTATTATTTCATTATTTTCGTTTAATACTGTTAATTTTGCTCCTTTAATTTCTTGTTCTCCTGTTATATCTATTTTCGATATTTCTATAACTGTTGTTTCATTTTCAATATTCAAATTTACTGTATATTCCTTTGTCGTTGTATCTGTCTGTTCAAATATCACATCATATTTTGTTTCATTTAATACTGCCCCATCTATTGTTTCAACTTCTTTTAGATTGTATTTACCCATTTTTAGATTATCAATAGTTAAAGTTCCATCTAAATTTAGATAATATTTTCCAACTTTTGTCCCTGCTTTATAGATTACACTTCCGTCTGCGAAGTCGATTATATCCTCGTTTGCAACAAGGTCAAATGCTATTTTTGTAAAGTCAATATTTTTTATTAAAGAAAGATCTACATCCTCTCTTAAATTAATTACTTTTTTTAGTTCTAGTTTTGCTTTTGGTTTCTCATTTTTTGCAGTTACTGTTATCCAAGCATCCCAGTCAGAATCGTATTCTAGTGTTGCATTTCTGTTATTAACTTCAAATCTTAATTCTTCATCTAGTTGCAAATAACCTGTTGGAGTTTTGATTTCATTTAGTTTATAACTGCCTGCTTCTAATTTTGTTTCAGTCATGGCGATACCGTTTTTCGTCTGTTGTCCATGTATCAAAGTATTCATTTTTTACTTTACATTGTACTTTTTCCCATTTTTTTATATCTTCGTTTAATCTATATAGTTCAAATGTTGCATTTGAATATATAACATATTTTTCTGTTTCTATGTCCTTTTTCTCTAATTTTATATAAGCAGAAAATGGCGAATCGTTTTCTACATATTCTTTTATTGGTATTCTACTGTCTTTATCAATTCTAACATAAAATTCTGCTACTTTGTTTATTTCTGGACTTGGTGTATATGTTTCATTAACTGTATATTCTCCATAGGCTAACAGTTCAGATACTCCATGTCCATCTGTTCCTGTCTTAAAAATAGAATATTCATCTTCTGCAAATTCTGCAAGGTGTTTTCGTGCTTCGTCAAAACTTTTGTAATAATCAACATATTTTGTTAGTATTGCTGTAAACTCTGCTCCTTCAACTACTTTTGCTGTGTCGTTTGTATCTGTTGTAACTTTGATAACCTCAAATGGTGCTTTTTGTACAACATTCTTAACTGTTCCTGCAACTTCAATTACTGCTGTTGTACTGTTTTGGTATGAAAATGTGTAATTATATATATCTGTGTCCTGTGTATAACCTGTTGGAACTATTGTTTCTTTTGCATAGTATTCTCCCATTGGTAGTCCTTTCAGTATATTTCCCTTTACACTGATTTCTGCTCTTGTATTGGTATTTGTTATCTTTACACTAGCAACTCCATACTTATTAAATGTGAAGGTTGCAATTGGCTCATCTTTAGAAAAATATTTTAAACTTCTACTTACATTATATATATCGTTTTTTGCATATAATGTGTAAACTGCTCCTTCAATACTTGCATCTCCGTGATGTGATGTCCCATCTGCTCTATTATGATTTCCTGTTTGTTTATCTGTTTTTTCTATTGTGAGGTTTCCTGTAGGCTCACTATTTGCAATTGTTTTGTTTACTATCTCATTAGATTTTACCTCTACATTATAACTTTTAGTATCTAATAGATACCCATAAGGTGCTGACACCTCTTTTATTGTATAAATTCCTGCTTTTAAATCTTCAATAACTATTTCTCCATTTGTTACTGTAACAGTATTATCATATCCTTCCACACTTGTTATTCTAAATATTGCTCCATCTATTAATGTTCCGTTACTGTCTAATTTGGTTATTTCTAATCCTCCATTTGACTCAACTGATAAATTTAATCTCATAGAAACTGGATCATTGTAATCTAGAGAATATAACTGATCTTGTACTCCATTTGCAAACTCAAGATATACTGTTGTATTTTTGTTTTCTGTTTCTTCTTTAATTAGTCCCCAGTTTTTGAACATATTATCTGTTATTATATAATTCTCTACTGTACAATCCTCACCAACTTGTATTTGCATTGTATTTTCGCCTTTGTTATGAGTTATTCTTATTCCTTGCTCCATTACATCAATACTTTTGTAATCTGCTAATACTCCTTTACTATCAGTTAATGTTGTTTCTCCTGTTTTTAGTGTAACAGTTGTTCCATCAAAGGAAGGTCTTTGTTGCATTCTTGCCATTTTACTATTTACTTCATTTCTAAATGCAACATATTCGTTTTGAATATTGTCATCTATAAATCGTCCACTACTTTGACCTATTGTTTCCCATATAAGTTGCTGTGTGAAAGCATATTGTTTTAATGCATCATCTGGCAAATATCCATCTGAGCCATATTGTCCACGTTCTTGATACCAACCAAAATACGCCACTTTTGCTCCTTGTCTTAATTGTGATGTTGTTGGTACATAGTATGAGCCGTCATAACTTGTTCCGAGTGTCAAAATGCACTCCCATTTGGGCACAGAATACTAATATTCCATCTTTATTTCCAAAACTCCAGTTTTTATCTGTCATAATTAATCTTCTCGCTATTATTCCATTCTCTCCATGATCAACATTGTCTGTGGTTTTTAGTTTTGTAGCATATTGACGAGCCATAAATTTACCATTTCCGCTTCCAGATATTGTGTGATTTGCTCCAAAAACAACTGGTTGAACAATAGTAAATAATGTAATAATTACAATTAACATTGCTAATATCTTTTTAGTTTTTGTTGTTATTTTTAACACTTTAATTCCTCCATTCTTCAATAAAAAAAGAACAAGTATCATTTCATACCTGTTCAAAAATCTTATTTATTTTTCATTACCTATAATAGAAATTGATAGTCCATTGTTTACAGTTTGGACAATCCCAAGTTTCATATCCATAAGGGCAATTTCGGTCATATTCTTCATCACTTGTTGCTCCACTTATTAGCTTGTCGCTCCATTCCTTTTGTAGTTTATTATAAAGATTTATTGCCTCTTGCTCTGTTTTAAACCATCTTTTTGAATTTCCTCTTTCTATCATATGTTTTCCATTTGAGCATTGCTTGTTTTCACTTTGTTGTATTTGTTCTGTTTTTATATTTTCTTGTTTTTTCTCCTGTGTATCTTGACTTTTCACTTCTTGCTCTTTTACTGTATTTGTTATTTCATGAGTTTCTTTTTTTACTTCTTTTTGTTCTGTTTTTTCATTACTTATCGATTTTACTGCTGTTTCCTTTTTTGTATTTATATCTTTATTTTTACTTTCCTCTGCTTGATAAGTAATTTCCTTCTGTTCTTCTAAGCTTTCCTCTGCTTTCTGTTCAAAGTTGTTATCTCCTGTTTGCTCCTCCTGTACTTTACCAACTTCTTGTGCATTCTCATAATTTATGATTTCCTTCATATCTGCTACTTTTTCTCTCTCACTATTTAGCTTTCCATACAAACTCATACTTGATATTATACATATCGCTATAATAATTATAATACATATTGCTATAATAATAAATTTTTTCATAATCATATCTCCCTTAATTTTTCATTTTCTATATTTTACAACATATTGCTCAATTCATCAACTGTGCGTTTTATTTATATATTTTATTTATTATTATATAATTTCTTTTTCAGTTAGTAAAAGTAAGTATAGGGGGTAGTTTGTAAGAAGGGGGATATATAAAAAAATGTATATACACTTTACTATTTGTTGTATATACATTTTATCTAGTATATTGTTTTTGTTTTTCTGCCTTCTGCCATTGTAGTTTATAATTCTTTAGTAAATCTTCCATAACACTCATCATTTGGTCTATTGTATAATTTTCTGGAAAATATTCTTTAATTTTGTTATATCCAAAATTTACTTTTTCTTGTTGGTTTGGTTTTTCTTCTTCCATAATGTCATAAATATCATCTACTGTTAATTCGCCTTTTTCACTCATTCTTCTTAATCTTATTGCTTGTGCATGAGTAGGCATTGCATCTGCACTTTCCATTGCATCTAATAGGTCAGTTTGTTCTTCTTTAGTTAGGTATGATATTTCCACAGCAGGTCTTAAAGCCATTGCATCTTTTTCTCTATCTACCATTTCCAAGAACTCAGGTATTAACTCAGTTAGTCTAATATATCTTTGAATTTGCCTTCCACTTTCACCAACTTCTTCACCTAATCTATCAGCACTTGTTGACTTCTCGCCCATTGGTCGTGAAGTTAGATCTGTTCTCTGCCCTTGTCTTTTCATTGCTTCTAGTCGCATTTTGTAAGCAAAGGCTTTTTCGCTTGGCAATATCTTTTCTCTTTGTAGATTTGAATCCACCATTACTATTATTGCTTCATCATCATTCATATTTTCTATAATACAAGGGAATTTGTCAATACCTGCTTTTAATCCTGCCTTTAATCTTCTATGTCCAGATATAATTTCATAATTTCCATTTCCTATTGCTCTTATTCTCAATGGAGTCTTTACTCCAATATTCTGTATGCTTTCTACTAAATTGTCCATTTCATCATCATCTCTAACTTGAAAAGGATGATTTTTAAAAGGAAATAGATTTTTTGTTTCCACCATAGTAATTTTTTCTGTATTTTTTTCATCTCTTTCTTCTTGTGTAGATAACAGGTCATCTAGTGATGTAAGCTTTGGTAGTTTCATTCTTTCGTCTTTGTTCATCTACTAGCACCTCCTTTGCAAACTCCTTATAGGCTTGAGCTACTTTACTATTTTTGTCATACGCAAATATGCTTTTTCCGTGTGAGGTGGACTCTGCCGTTTTTATTGCACAAGGAATTTGTGTTTCATATAACCTTACTGCATCTCCATATTGTTCTTTTATTTCTTGTCTTACAATGTTTGGTAGTTTTGTCCTGTTATCAACTAATGTTAAAAGTATTCCTCCAACTTTCAAATTGGGGTTAAGTTGTTTTTTTACTTTTCCTACTATATTTATCAAGTTGCCCATTCCTCTTGCTGACAGGTATTGTGATTGAACTGGTATTATAACTTCATCTGCTGTTGCTAGTGCATTCGTTGTTACCATACTTAAAGATGGCATACAATCAATTATAATATAATCATATATACTTTTTAGTTCTTCTAAGCTACTTTTCATTGCATATTCTCTACTCATTGTATTTAATAAATTAACTTCTGTCATTGATAAATTTAAGCTAGTTGGTATTAAATCAATCCCCTCTATGTTTTTTATAATTGCCTGCTCTGGTCTTATTTCTTCATCATCAATGTATCGTTCGATTAAAGTAGAGAGAGTTACTTCCCTTTCGTTTTCTTCAATACCCATACACGTTGTCAAATTTGCTTGAGGATCTGCATCGACTACTAATACCTTCTTATTGTTATTCGCTAGTGCTACCCCTAGACTAAAAGTCGTTGTTGTTTTACCGTACTCCACCTTTTTGATTTGCTATTGCTATCACTTTGCATTTTGCCATATTTTTTGCCCTCCTTTCTTTTAAATTTAGCTTTTAAACATAGTTTTTATTTAAAAGCTATGTATCCTTTCATTAAAAATGAAAAAACGAATTAATTTATATCATTAACTCGCTTTTATATGTTATTATCTTACATTTTAAAATCCATATAATAATTATTTTCAAGCCTAAAAAACAAGCTATCTACAAATTAGCTTGTTTTTTCTATTAAATTATTGGTATTTCAAAGCATTCAACCATTTTTTTATTTTTCGGTATAACCTTTCCGATGATGACCTGTAATAACAAGTATATCTGGTTTATATCTTCTTATTAAATTACCTACTACCATTGGTTGCTTATTTTCTGGGACACTTTTTACAATAGCATTTAGCCCCATTTTTTTATAATATTTAGCAGATTTCTCTGCATAACGTCTATCTCCGTCCAAATGCAATATTTTCCCGCATAATATATTTATATAGTTATTTACAAAATTTCTATTTTCTGTAATCCTGCTTTCTATTATCTTACTTAATTTATCAAATTCGTTTTTTGCCATACTTTTATCTACGATGGTTAAGTCTTCAATAGGAGAATTTGCCTTAATTCTAATAGTTATTCCTTTTAGTATTGCATATTTCCCTTGTGCAGTATTGATTATTTCTTCTACTCTAAACAATATGTCATCATTATATGATTTTCTAGTAACTATAGTACCTTTTTTTATGTCCTTCATAAAATTGTCCTCCTACTATAGTTTATGTAAATTGTTATGGTATTGATAATGGCATATGAAATTTGTAACATATTAGATTTTACACTAAATTCTCCGTCTTTATTGGCATAAGAAAACAAGATTGAACTATTATATTCTTCAATCTTGTTTTCTAAAAATCCTCTCTACATAGACTTAAAGGTATTTATTCTATTTCTGGTCCAATTAGATTTATACATCTTTCTCTTTCTGTTATAGCCAATTTATACATAGCTTCTGTCCATATATCTTCGCCAGCCTCATAACTCCTGATGATTTCCTCTAAATCTAACAATTCGTAGCGGTCTTTTGCCCCAGGCTCCTTTCTATTTACATATATAGGAGTATAATTAGCTCTCTCGATTGTTATTTCACCTGTTACACCATCCTTCTTAACTTCAATATTGAAAATGGCTGTGTTTCTTGTATTTTCCTGAGTTTGATTTGAGAAAAAGTTTCCCTGTGAAAATATAACTAATCCTTCTTTTTCTTCATCATGAGTTTGAACCTTCAGCATTTTCATGGGCTGAAGCACATGTGGATGAGATCCGAGAATAACCTTTACATCATTTGAAATTAAGAATTCTGCTAGCTTAACTTGTTCTGCATTTTCGGTAGTTTGATACTCAACTCCCCAATGCATTGAAGCAACAATAAGTTCTGCGCCTTCACTTTTAGCCTGATTAATTTGATTCAGTATTAAAGCTTCATCTATAAGATTTATACAGAATTCTTTACCTTTAGGAGCTGATATTCCATTTGTTCCATAAGTATAGGATATAAATGCAGTTTTAATACCATTTAAGTCCCTAATGAGAATAGTATTTTGCTCTTCTTCTGTCCGTGATGTTCCAACATGAGCAATTCCAGCATCATCTAAAAAGTTTAAAGTAGATGTTAATCCACTAAAGCCTTTATCCAATGAATGGTTATTAGCTGTTGTCATTATATCTACTCCCAGTTCTTTCAAATCAACAGCTAAATGCTCTGGAGCATTAAATTTAGGGAATCCGCTGTAACCTCTTTCAGCTCCTGCCATTGGAGACTCGCAATTTCCAATGTTTATTGTAGAATCTTTAAAATATTTATCTACATATTTAAACATTGAAGAAAAGTCATAAATGCCTGTTTCTTTGTCATAAACTGCATTAAATACAGGCTTATTGCATAGTGTGTCTCCAAAAGAAACGATTGTTGCGAAAGAATCTTCTGGTGCAATTACTGGTGTTTCTATCTCTATAATTGGTATAGGGATAGGCTCATGATACGTTTTCTCTGACTCTACTAATATTGTAGAGCTTGCTTCTATTGCAGTTTCAGTTACCCGGTTGGCTTTGCAACCAGTTATCTGTGATAATGCAATAGTCATGAGTAATGTAATAATTACTTTTACTTTGTTTAAATTTTTCATTCGTTATTCCTCCTAATTTTCTTGGTTTTTATTTACATATGAGTGATCTACTCAACATATATAGTTTAACATAAAATGGGAGTAAAAGCAATGTATTAATATAAAAAGGAATATTTCATCTAATAATCATATTTATTTCATGTTTCGGATTCTTTCCATTGCTTCAATCGTATTATCTCTTGAGCCAAATGCAGTTAATCTAAAATATCCTTCTCCACTTGGTCCAAAACCTGTTCCTGGCGTTCCTACTATATTTATATTTTCTAATAAGTAATCAAAAAATTCCCATGAAGTATATTTCTTTGGTACTTTTAGCCAAATGTATGGTGCATTTTTTCCACCAAATACAGTATACCCTTGTTTTTCTAAGCCTTCTCTTATAATTTTAGCATTTTCTTTATAATATCTAATATTGTCTTTAATTTGTTTTTGCCCTTTTTCGGAATAAATTGCTTCTGCTGCTCTTTGCGTGATATATGGTACACCATTAAATTTTGTACATTGTCTACGGTTCCATAGGCTATTTAGTGATATTTCTTCTCCACCACTACTATATACTTTTAGTTCTTTTGGAATTACAGTATAGGCACATCTTAATCCTGTAAATCCCGCTGTTTTTGAAAAGCTTCTAAATTCAATTGCTACCTCTTTTGCACCATCTATTTCATAAATACTATGTGGGATTCCTTCTTCTGTTATAAATGCTTCATATGCTCCATCAAATAGAATAATTGCTTTATTTTCTTTGGCATATTTTACCCATTTCGCAAGTTCTGATTTTGTAAGTACTGTTCCTGTTGGGTTATTTGGAAAACATAGATATATCATATCTACTTTTTTCTTTGGTAATTCTGGAATGAAATTGTTTTCTGAATTTGTTGTTAGATATACTACGTTTTCGTATTGATTACTTTGTTTGTTATATTTTCCTGTTCTCCCTGCCATAACATTTGTATCAAGATATACTGGATATACTGGATCTGTAATTGCAATAATGTTACTGTTTCCAAATATTTCTCCAATATTGCCTGTATCACATTTTGCTCCATCTGATACAAATATTTCGTTTTTGTCGATATTAATTCCTAATGTTTCATAATCATATTTTGCAATTTTCTCTCTTAGGAAGTCATATCCTTGTTCTGGTCCATAACCACGAAATGTCTCTTTTTGTAGCATTTCATCTGTTGCTTTTTTGATAGCATTTCCACAAACTTCTGGAATTGGCAAAGTTACATCTCCAATCCCTAATTTTATTATTTTTTTATCTGGATGTTCTTCCTGAAATTTTGCTACTTTTTTTGCAATAGTTGAAAATAAGTAGCTATCTTGTAATTTTAAATAATTTTCATTGATAGTTATCATATTATTTTTCCTCCAATTCTCCTTCAAATACTGTAACAGCAGGTCCTGTCATATAAATGTGATTACTTTCTTTATCCCATTTTATTTTTAAGTCTCCACCTAATAATTTTACAGTTACCTCATTGCTAGTTAATCCATTTAAATTACATGCTACTGCTGTTGCACATGCTCCAGTTCCACATGCCATAGTTTCTCCAGCTCCTCTTTCCCAAACTCTCATTTCAATTGTGTTTTTATCAATAATTCTAGCAAATTCTATATTAGCTTTTTCTGGGAAATGATAATCTACTTCTAATTTTTTTCCATACTTTTCAACATCCAAATCTATTACATTGTCTAAAATGGTGATTGCGTGTGGATTTCCCATTGATACACAAGTAAAAATAAATTCTTTATCTTCTGCTTGTAATATTAAATCTGTAACTGGACTACCTGATACTAATACTGGAATTCGATTTGCTTCTAAAATAGGTTCGCCCATATCTACTTCAACTTCGATTACTTTTCCGTCCCTTTCTTGCAATTTTAGCCTCTTTATGCCTGATAAAGTTTCTACTGTAATTTCTGTTTTTGAAGTTAGTCCTTTATCATAGACAAATTTTCCAACACACCTTATTCCATTTCCACACATTTGAGCTTCTGAACCATCTGAGTTAAACATTCTCATTTTAAAATCGCATTTTTTACTTTCACAAATTAAAATAAGTCCGTCTGAACCAACACCAAAATGTCGGTCACTAATAAATTGGGCTAGTGAAACGACATCATCTGGAATTCCACTTTTCGTGCAATCCATATAAACATAGTCATTTCCTAGCCCTTGCATTTTTGTAAATTTTAACATTATTATCACCTTCTAATCGGTATAATCACAAAAAGAATATAGTCATATTCTTTTTGTTGTTATTTTATCATATGTATGTTTTTTTTGTAAAGTGATATTTTCTCTATTTTATAGCAATTCATGAAATATTACAAAATAACTACAATTACCTAAATAAATTAGATTAACGACACATCACTCTTCAAAGCAAATGTGTCGTTTTTTATTAATTCAAATGTTATTTAAGCTATTTCTATACCAGCACTTGCATAACCAACTACAGTATTTATTAATGAAAGACCTGAAGATGTTGCAGAAAATACCATTAGTAAACGTGATTGTGCAGTAACTGGTATTGATAATCCTGTTGTTATTCCAGAACTTATATCACCAATAGATATTGTACCAGTAAGTGAAGGTGCAAGATTAACAACTGCTCCTGGAATTGGAACAAATAAGTTATTAGGTGTACTTGATACATATAATTGTGCACGAATTGTTATAGATGAACCAATAAGTGATAATGCAGCTGTAGTACTAAAGTAAGCACTTATTGAAGTAATTGTTCCTGCTCTTGGCATTGAAAATGCAAAGTTGGTTAGTGTTCCAGATGGATTAGTAAGGTCAATATTAGAACCTAGAACTGTTAAACCTGGTGCAGATGAACCAAATCCTATAAATGCTGGTATACCTGCTAATCCTCCTGCAATAGTAGTAAGTGAAATTGGTATTCCAGATGATAGTGGAATAATACTAGTACTTCCATTTGCACCTGTTGCTCCTGTTGCTCCATCTGCTCCAGTTGCCCCTGTCGCTCCTGTTGGGCCTGTTGCTCCATCTGCTCCTGTTGCCCCTGTGGCTCCTGTTGGGCCTGTTACTCCATCTGCTCCTGTCGCTCCTGTGGCACCTGTTGGACCTGTTGCTCCATCTGCTCCTGTTGGACCTGTGGCTCCTGTTGTTCCAGTAGCTCCTGTTTCACCTGTTGCCCCTGTCACTCCTGTGGCTCCTATTGCTCCTGTCGCTCCTGTATTTCCTGTGGCTCCCATAGGTCCTATTGGGCCTGTGTCTCCTGTTGGGCCTGTTGCTCCTGTTACTCCATCTGCTCCTGTGGCTCCTGTCGCTCCTGTTATTCCTGTAGCTCCTGTCGCTCCTATTGCTCCTGTCGCTCCTGTATTTCCTGTTGGGCCTATTGGGCCTGTCGCTCCTGTATTTCCTGTTGGGCCTATTTCTCCATTTGCCCCTGTATTACCAATAGGTCCAATTGGACCTGTGGCTCCTGTCGCTCCTGTTACTCCATCTGCTCCTGTTACACCAGTAGAACCTGTTGTTCCTGTTGTTCCTGTAGGGCCTGTACTTCCAGTTGGTCCTGTGTTTCCTGTTGGTCCTGTGGCTCCTGTTGCTCCTGTTATTCCTGTTGCTCCTGTACAACAACATCCTCTAGGACCTGTAGCTCCTGTTGCACCTGTTGCACCTGTGGCTCCTGTGGCTCCCTTGCACCCTCTAGGTCCTGTCGCTCCTGTTGCTCCTGTTGGACCTGTTACTCCAATAGGTTTACAACAGCATTCACAATCATTATCCCATCCATTATTACAATCATCGTTACAGTCATTGTTACATTTACTTCTGAAGTCATCTTTTGAATTATTTATATTTAAGTTTTTAAAAAAACTCATAAATATTCCTCCTTTACTATAAGAGTAATAATAATTACTCTTTAAATAGTATATGACTGTGAATGTAAAATTGTTATTCTTGAATATTTGTTTTGTTTTCAAAATAACGCTTATTATATAGAAAAGAATTAGAAAAAGGTTTTATCTCTCCTGCTTTATTATTATAATAAATAGCTTTTTCTACATCTCCCATTTTATCATAGCAAACACATAATTGAATATAAGGAATATAACCACTATAATCTTCATTATAGAACCCACCATTATTAAGATTAGGTTTAACAGCAATGGCTAATTTGTACCAAAAAATAGCATTTTCTAATTGTTGTTTTTCTAAAAAATAATTGCCTAATTTACAAGATACTTCTGGTCTAGGTTTATCAAATTCAAAACTTCTAAATAAAGATATCAGTGCATTATTTTCATCATTTAATTGTGTATAACAGTTTGATAAATCAATACATGCACTGATACAATTTTCACTCCATCCTTGTTTAGAGTTTAAGAAATTATTAAAAATCTCAATTGATTTTTCATATTGCTTATGATAATATAATTCTCTAGCATAGTAAAATTGTTGTCTTGCGTCAAGTGTAATTCCTTCTTCTATCATTTTATTAAATATTTTTAAATTTCTAGATTTATCACTGGCATGTAGCTTTTTGTGTGATATTGCAATATCTGAATATATTATATTACCATAAGGGGAAATAACCTCATGTATTGGACTTATCCATTGATAATTCTTTTTTCTTGATAGTAGTCTTTCTCTATAATACGTAAGAGTTGGATTGTTTTTTTCATCGAATGCAACATTATATTTCATCATGACTATATCTACTGAAGTATCTAATGTCTTTTTTAATTCTCTTAATTCTAATAGGTCTTTTTCTAATATGATATCATCAGCATCTAACCACATAATATAATCTTTTGTAGCTTTTGAAAATGAATAGTTTCTTGCCTTTGCAAAATCGTCTACCCACTCAAAATTGTATATTTTATTTGTATATTCCTTTGCAATTTCTACTGTAGAATCAGTAGAACCTGTATCAACTATTATAATTTCATCCACTACTTCTTTTACACATTCTAAACAGCGACCTATAACATCTTCTTCATTTTTAACAATCATACATAAGCTTATTTCAACCATAAAAATCCCCTATCAAATAATTTATTTTGCTAAAACTAGTATACAATACATAAGTTTTTATTCTATATTTTATGAAGGATTTTAAGTTTTTGTTAAAATTTTATAACTTTAATTTTGTCTTTATAAAAGTTCATTTATATTATCTTCTTACTCTTGATAATCCGTTAAAATCAATTGGTATTTCTACATTATTTTTAAATCTTATTTTGTTAATCCATTTTTGCATTTCTATTATTGGTAAAGGTAGAAGTGATATTAGTATTGTATATATCCATTGTGTTTGATTTAATGTGACTAGACTAAATATGTTTGCAAAATATGGTATTATTACTACTATTACTTGTAATATTGTTCCTAGTATAAAGCTTCCTATTAAAAATTTATTATTCAAAGCTCCTTTTTTTAGTATTGAACCTTCTGATTTTATGTTAAAACTATGTACTAACTCTAATAATCCTAATGACACAAATGCCATCGTTCTTGCTACATCTATTCCATATAGATTATTTCCAAGTGAGAATATAAATAAGTCTAATACCCCTAACATTATTCCTTCTGTAATGATTTTACTCCATAGTCCATCTGCAAATATACTCTTTTTTGAGTTTCTTGGTTTTCTTTCCATTATTCCCTTTTCTTCTTTTTCTAGTCCTAAGGCTATTGCTGGTAATGAGTCTGTTACTAAGTTTATCCATAATAACTGTATTGCAAGTAATGGTGATTGTAACCCCGATAGCAGTCCAATGAATATTGTTGTTATTTCTCCAATGTTTGTTGCTATTAAAAAGTGTATGGCTTTTTTTATATTATCAAATATATTTCTTCCTTGTCTTATAGCTTGGACTATTGTTACAAAGTTATCATCCATTAGTACCATGTCTGAGGCGTTTTTGGCTACATCTGTACCTCCTTTTCCCATTGCAATTCCTATGTCTGCATTTTTTAGTGCTGGACTATCGTTTACTCCATCCCCTGTCATTGCTACTACTGCTCCTGTTTTTTGCCATGCTTTTACTATTCGTACTTTATGTTCTGGCGTTACTCTTGCAAATACTGAATATGAGGCTATGTTTCTTGTTAATTCGTTGTCTGATATATTGTCTAGTTCTGCACCTGTAATTGCCATATCTCCCATTTCTAAAATTCCTAGTTCTTTTGCTATTGCTTTTGCTGTTGCTATATGGTCTCCTGTTATCATTACAGTTTTTATTCCTGCCTTTTTACAGGTCTTTACTGCTTCTTTTACTCCTTCTCTTGGTGGATCTATCATTCCTATTAACCCAACAAATATTAAATTTTCTTCTAGGTTTGTTACATCTTTTCTCATAAATTCAAATTCTCTATACCCAACTGCTATTACTCTTAAAGCATCGTTTGCTAATTGCGTATTTTGATCTTGTATTTTTCTTTTTTCTTCTTCACTTAGTCTCTCTATTTTTCCATTTTTATAAATTCTATCACATTTGTTTATCATTACATCTGGTGCACCTTTTGTGATACTTCTATATCCATTTTCTAGTCTATGTACAGTTGTCATTAATTTTCTATTTGAATCAAATGGTATTTCACTTATTCTTTTCATTTTGTCATATAATTCTTTTTTATTTATTCCTTTTATTAATGCATTGTTTACAATGGCAACTTCTGTTGGCTCACCTATTGCTTCTTTCTCGTCTTTTATATCACAGTCTGTACACATACATCCTAGTTTTAACAATAATTCTTCATCATCTGATATTGTTTTTACTACAGTCATTTTATTTTGTGTTAATGTTCCTGTTTTGTCAGAACATATTACATTGCTACATCCTAATGTTTCAACAGCTGGTAGTTTCCTTATTATGCTATTTTTTCTTGCCATTTTTGTAACTCCTATTGATAACATTATTGTAACAATTGCAGGAAGTCCCTCTGGAATTGCTGCTACTGCTAAACCTACTGATGTCATAAACATTTCTATAGGTTCTATCTTTTTTAATATTCCTATTACATATATAATAGCACATATTACTAGACATACTATTCCTAAAGTTTTTCCAACTTCTGATAGTTTCTTTTGTATTGGTGTTTCTGGTGCTTCTTCTTCATTTATCATGTTTGCAATTTTACCAATTTTAGTGTTCATTCCTGTGTCTGTTACTATTGCTTTTCCATGTCCAGAAACTACAATACTTGCCATAAATCCCATATTTTTCATATCTCCTAATGGGATTTTTTCTTCTAGTATTTGTGCTTCACTTTTTTCAACTGGTTCTGTTTCTCCTGTTAAACTTGATTCTTCTATTTTTAAGTTAAATCCTTCTATTATTCTACAGTCTGCTGGGACATAGTTTCCCGCTTCTAATTCTATAATATCTCCTGGTACTAATTCTTCTGCATTTATTTCTTGAAGTTTTCCTCCCCTTATTGCTTTTGCAATTTGTGGTGTTAATTTTTTTAGACTTTCTATGGATTTTTCTGCTCTTGCTTCTTGAACTAGTCCCATTATAGCATTTAATATTACTATTGCTATGATTATTATAGAGTCTACATAGTCATTTTCACCTTGCATATATGATGTGAATGCCGAAATAATTGAGGCTATTATTAAAATTATTATCATGAAATCATTAAATTGTTTGATAAATTTTATTACTATGTTTTCTTTCTTTTTCTCTTGTAGTTTATTTGCTCCATATTTTTCTTTTCTGATTGTTATCTCATTATCTGCTAGTCCCATTTTTGTGCTTGTCTGTAATCTACTTACAACTTCTTCTGTTTTTAACATGTGCCACATAAAAACACCTTTCCTTCCTTAGATTTTCTTCTCTATAATATCTATGAAGGAATTTAGTGTTTTATTCACATTTTATATATTATTCTATAATAATTGTTTCCAATTGTCTTCTTTAAAGCCTATTAAAATACCTTTATCTGATACTAATATGGGTCTTTTTATAAGCATTCCATCACTCGCTAATAATTCTATCTTTTCTTTATCATTCATAGTAGCTAATTTTTCTTTTAAATTTAATTCTTTATATTTTAGTCCACTTGTGTTAAACCATTTTTTTATTTCATGTCCACTCTTTTTTATCCATTCATTTAATTCTTCTACTTTTGGTATTTCTTCAACAATATTTCTTTCCATAAAGTCAATATTGTTTTCTTCTAACCATTTCTTTGCTCTTTTACAAGTAGAACATTTTGGATATTCTATAAATATATTTTTCATCTTTTATTCCTCCTCATATATATGTTTGTCACATTTTTAGATTTTAACATTATTCATCTTACCATTCCACTCATCTAAAAATTCTTGAACAAAATTTCTCATAAATTCTGTTCTTTGTTTTCCTATTTCTTTTGCAGTTTTTGTATTCATATTGTCTGCAAGTTTAAATAATTTATGATAAAAATGATGTATTGCTGATGCATCAATTTTTCCTTCTATATAATCACTTTCTTCATTTAATGGTATTTTATTATCATACATTTTCATATTATGTGCTCCTCCATAGGCAAAGGCTCTACCTATTCCTATTGCCCCAATTGCATCTAAGTTATCTGCATCTTGTAATATTAATGTATTTATATCATTAACGTTCTCGCCATTCCAGTTATAGTTTTCATGAAATTCTATTGCATAACATATTTTATCTATTTGTTCTTGTGTCAATTCTATATTAGATAATATCTTTTTTACTGTATCTAAAGAGTCTCTTGGTGCTACAAATACACCTCTTTCTTTTTGCATTATTCTATGAATATCATGTAAAAATGCTGATATTCCAATAATAATCTTATCTCCTCCTTCTTTTTCTTGTAAGTACAATGCCAATTTCATTGTTCTTTCTAAATGCCCTATGTCATGCCCACTTGATTCTTTTGAAAATAATTCTGATATTATCGGTCTTAATTTTTCTATATATTCTTCTAACATTTTTATCCTCCCTCTTTATTTTGTTTACATTATATAATATAAATACAATATTTTCAAATTTGGGGTTGTGTGGAGGGATTCAAAAATATAATAAATTTTAACATAAATAT